>DASQAH010000104.1:0-2866 GCA_035635835.1 Gemmatimonadales bacterium | reverse complement strand
TGCCCACCCCTCCCCGCCGCGGCCGAAGGCGGCCGCGCGCGACACGACGCGCGTCCGGCGCGACTCGACGAAGCCGTGACCGATCCGCGCCGCCGGCTGCCGGCCGTGGACGCCCTGCTCGCCGAGCCTACCATCGCGGCGCTGGGCGCGGCCCACCCCCGCACCCTGCTGCTCCGCGCGGTGCGCGAAACACTCGACGTCGCACGGGCCAACGGCGGCGCGGCCCCCGTCGAGGGCTGGGCCGCCGCGGTGCGGGAGCGCGTCGCCCGCGCCACCGCGCCGTCGCTAGCCCCAGTGATCAACGCCACGGGCGTGGTGCTGCATACCAACCTGGGGCGGGCCCCGCTGGCGCGAGTGGCGATCGAGGCGATGGCGCGGGTCGCCGCGGGATACGCCGCGCTGGAGTACGACCTCCGCCGCGGGGCGCGCGGCTCGCGTCACACGCATTGTCGCGATCTGCTCGTCGAGCTCACCGGCGCCGCCGACGCGCTCGTCGTCAACAACGCCGCGGGCGCGTTGCTGCTTGCCCTCAGTGCCCTGGCCCGGGACGGCGAGGCGATCGTCTCACGCGGCGAGCTGATCGAGATCGGCGGCTCGTTCCGCATCCCCGACATCCTGGCGCGCTCGGGCGCGCGGCTGGTCGAGGTCGGGACGACGAACCGCACGCACCTGCGCGATTACGCGGCGGCGGTCACGCATCAGACGCGCGTGCTGCTCAAGGTCCACCGGTCGAACTTCCAGGTGACGGGCTTTACCGCGGACGCTCCCGCCGGCGAGCTGGCCCAGCTCGCCAAAGCGAGCGGCGCGGCGAGCCTGTACGACCTGGGGAGCGGACTGCTGCTCGATCTCTCCCCGTGGGCACTCGCGGGGGAGCCGACCGTACGGGACGCCCTGGCGAGCGGCGTGGATCTCGTGGTCTTCAGCGGCGACAAACTGCTCGGCGGGCCACAGGCGGGTATCCTGCTTGGCAGTGAAACCGCCATCGCTGCGTGCCGCAGCGATCCCCTCGCCCGCGCGGTGCGCTCGGACAAGTTCACCCTGGCAGCGCTGGAGGCGACGCTGTCGCTGTACCGCGACCCGGATACCGCCCGCCGCGACATCCCCGTGCTACGGATGCTTACAGAGGAAATCGTGGAGGTAAGGCGGCGAGCGGAGGCGTTGCAGAAAGCCGTAGGGGAGGAGGCGCAGCTGATCGACGGCGATTCCGAGGTCGGCGGGGGATCGTTCCCAGGCGCGAAGCTGAAGACGTGGCTGGTGCGGCTCAGCCCTGATACCCGACACCTCTCACCTGACACCCTGGCGCAGCGGCTCCGGGAGGCAGAGCCCCCGATCGTAGCGCGCATCCAGGATGGCCACGTCGTGCTCGATCCGCGCACCATCCTCCCCGAGCAGACCGCCATAGTGTCCGGCGCCGTGCGCGCCGCGCTTGATGCCTGAGCGCCGCGCGGTCTTCCTCGACCGCGACGGCACGATCGTCCAGGATCCCCCGCCGGGCTATTTGCACGACCCCGCAAGGGTCCGACTGCTCCCCGGCGCGGCGGAGGGGATTCGGCAGCTCAACTCCGCAGGCTTCCTCGTCGTCACGGTGAGCAACCAGTCGGGTATCGCGCGAGGACTCTACACCGTCGCCGACTATCAGGCGGTGCAGCGGCGCCTAGAGCAGCTGCTCAAAGCGCACAGCGCACGCCTTGACGGCGCTTACTTCTGTCCGCATCACCCCGACTTGACAGGTCCCTGCGATTGCCGCAAGCCGGGAACGAAGTTGTTCCGCGACGCGGCCGCGGCCTTGGGAATTGACCTCGCGCGCTCCTGGTTCGTCGGGGACAAGCTCTCCGACGTCGCGCCCGCGGAGTCGCTGGGCGGCCGCGGTCTCCTCGTCACCACGGGGGAAGGGGGAGGGGCGACGGAAGCTGCCGCGGCGCGCTCGCGTGGAGTGTCGGTGGTCGGCGATCTGACCGCGGCCGCAGCCATGATCGTGAGGGATTCCGCAACGGGCTAATTGTGCGGGCCGCTCCGAGATTGCAAATTAGCTCGGGGTCGCGCCCCCCCCTTCCTTAATACCGAGGAGCCACATCGTGTCCGCCGCTCGCCGCTTCCTTCTCCTCGGACTCGCCGTGTTCCCCACCGGCTTGGCCGCCCAGCTCCCCATCACCTTGGGCCGAACGGTGATCGCGCGGCTGACGACGACTGACCCCATGTTCAGTGACAGCTCCCACTACAAGATGTACTCCTTCGTGGGGGCGCGGGGCGACACCGTGACCGCCGACCTCACCTCCGACGACTTCGACGCGAACCTGCTCCTGTTGGACGCCTCGGGCAACGTTCTGCGCAAGGACGACGACGGAGGCGGCAACTGCAACGCGCGGCTGCAATACGTGCTGCCGGCGTCGGCCAACTACCGGCTGTACGCGAACTCCAGCGCGAAGTCCGAGCTGGGCGAATACCACCTCTCCATCATCCGGGGCACCCGCCCGGCGGTGACCGACTCCTCCTGCCGCGGCTTCGGGCGCGTGGCCGGCATGATCCAGATTGGCCAGACGGTGACCGGCCAGCTCGCGAACAACGATCCGATGTTCACGAGCGACTCGACGTTCTTCAACCGCTGGATCCTGCCGGTGCTGCCGAACCAGACCTTCACGCTGGATCTTATGTCGGACGACTTCGACGCGTTCCTGATCCTGACTCGGGGTCGGGGCGACAAGCTCGTCGACAACGACGACGGCGGCGGCGGCTGCAACTCGCGCATCGTCTACACTGCCACCGACGATCATCCGCTGCGCGCCGTCGTGAGCTCCGTGGGCGCCAAGCGCGCGACGGGCCGCTACACCCTGCGCGTCTCGGAAGGCGAGCTCCCCGTCGAGGCCAA
>DASQAH010000103.1:0-7277 GCA_035635835.1 Gemmatimonadales bacterium | reverse complement strand
CGGTCGGCCGCTTGGGCAGGACCGGCCGCACCAGTGGTTTCGGTGCCGGGCGCGGCGGTGGCGCGGGTGCTTGCGGCTCCTCGGGCTCGAACCCCTCGCCCATTAACGGCTCGAGCTCGATAACGGCATCCCCATCTGCCTCCGTGTCCGCGTCCGCGCGGACCGTGGGCTCGAGATCATCCCGCGACCCGAGCTCAGGGACGGGATCCGCGTCGCGGATCGAGGGGGCCTGGGTCGAGCCCCGCCGCACGTCGTCGAAGTCCGCGGCCGTCGTCTCGAGGCCGTCCAGCATGCCGCCCGACGCGGACGCGGGTTCGTGTTCGTCCGCCATGCTGGTGGTCTCGATCTCGAGCGACGTATCGGGCTCGGGCGTGACGTGCTCGAGGAGCGAGGCCGCGGGCGCGGGAGGAGACGCCGGCGGCGCCGACGGCTGACGGGTCGGGGGACGGGTCGCGGGCGCGCGCACCGGCTTGGTGGTCCGGGGCGAGGGCTCACCGAGATCGAGAAAGACGAGGCTCGAAGTCTTGCGCTTGGGGTCGGTCGGCGGCGTCACCTCCGGAGGCAGAGCCGCCATGCTGCCGCGGGGCCCGGCGGTGGAGCGGCGCCCCCCCCCCGGATCGTCTCCGTACATCTTGAGGTGCTCGTACAGCATGCCGCGGAGGTGCTCGCTCTCGGGCGAGATGTCCGTGAACTCCTTCAGCGCGGCGAAGGCGTGCTGGATCTTCCCCATCCGCTGCATCCGCTCGGCGTACTCGACGAAGTTCTGCTTCGCCTCACCGATGAACCCCTTGGCGGCATACAGCTTGGCGAGCTTCAGGTAGGTCGTCTGCCGGCCCGGCGCGTTGCGCAGGACCTTGTTGCACATGGCGATGGCGTTGTTGTGAAAGCCCAGCTCGGCGTAGTGGTCGACTGCCTGGTCGTAGAAATCCGCCCCTTGGGCCGGCTCTTTGAGTTTGAGAAAGAGGTCGCCGATGCGATTGTAGATCGACAGGTCGGGGTTGGGGTCCTCTTCCTCCTCTTGCCCTTTCAAGACCTCTTGCCAAGCCTCGATCGCTCCCTTGGGGTCCTTCGCCTCCAAGGCTTTCGCTTTATCCTTGAGCTTCTCGAGTTTGGACATGGAGAGAGAAAGATACCGGGGCCGGCGGAAGGGGACAAGCCAAACCTCCTGTCCAGACGGCGGTTACGAGATTGGTCCCCACCCAGTAGGCGATTTCCCGCCAATCGGCCACGTCGCACGCCACGAGATCGGCCGCGAAGCCGGGCGCGATCTGGCCCCGATCCGCCGCGAGGCCAAGGGCGGCGGCGGCGTTGACCGTGACCGCGGTCACGGCTTCGGCGTGGCGCAGCCCCAACTGGGACACCCCCAACGCCATGACGAACGGCAGACTGACCGTGGGCGACGTCCCGGGATTGAAGTCGGTGGCGAGCGCGACCAGGGCCCCGGCCTCGATCAGCCGACGTGCGGGCGCCTGGCGCGTCTTGCCTAGGAAGAGCAGCGTGGCGGGCAGCAGGACAGCAACCGTTTCGCTCCGCGCCAGCGCCGCGATCCCAGCCGCCGAGACGGCCGCCAGGTGATCCGCGCTGAGCGCGCCGAGCTCGGCCGCGAGCTCGGCTCCCCCAGCACCCTCCAACTCGTCGGCGTGCAGCTTCAGCGCCAGCCCGTGCTGCCGCGCGGCGAGCAGAATCTCGCGCGCCTCGGCCACGCTGAACACCCCGGGCTCGCAGAAGACGTCGCAACAGCGGGCGAGGCCGTCCCGGGCGATCGCGGGGATCATGGCGTCACTCAGCAACCGCACGTACTCCGCGCGGCGCGCGCGATACTCGGGCGGCACCTCATGGGCACCGAGGAAGGTGGGCACCAGATTGAGCCGCTCCTCGGCCACCAGGTCGCGCACGACCCGCAGTTGCTTGCGCTCGGTGTCGAGGTCGAGGCCGTAGCCCGACTTCACCTCAATGGTCGTGCTGCCGTGCGCCCGTAACGCGAGCAGTCGGTCCCGGGTGATCGCCCGCAGCTCCCCCTCGCTGCGGGCGCGGGTGTCCTGCACCGATTGCAGGATGCCGCCGCCCGCGGCCGCGATGGCCTTGTAGTCCTCGCCAAGCGCGCGGCGCTGCTGATCGTCGAGTCGCGGCGCCCCGAACACGGCGTGGGTGTGGCAATCGACGAACCCCGGATACAAAACGCCCGCCACCTCGACGACGTCGGCCGCTGAGCCTTTGAGGTCTCGATAGGGACCGACCGCGGCGATGCGGCCATCCTCGATCCGCACGGCCGCCTCGCGCAGCACTTCGAGCGCGGCGAGCTCCGGCCCGCGACGCCCACGCGCCGGACCGCGGCAGGTGACGATCTGCCGGGCGCCGACGAGCAGGGTGCTCAGTCGGAGGCCTCGCGCATCGGGAGGCGGATGCCATGGCGCCGCGCCGTCTCGATCGCCTCCGGGTATCCCGCGTCGGCGTGGCGCGCAACGCCGCTGCCGGGGTCGTTGGTGAGGACGCGCTCGAGCCGGCGCCGGGCGGCGCTCGAGCCGTCGGCGACGCTCACCTGGCCCGCGTGCAGCGAGTTGCCGATCCCGACGCCGCCGCCGTGATGGAACGACACCCACGCGGCCCCCGAAGCGGTGTTGAGCAGGGCGTTGAGGATCGGCCAGTCGGCCACGGCGTCCGAGCCGTCACGCATGCCCTCCGTCTCCCTGAACGGCGAGGCCACTGACCCGGTGTCCAAGTGGTCGCGTCCGATCACGATCGGGGCGGACACCTCGCCGCTCGAGACGAGGTCATTCAGCGCCACCCCGAACTGCGCGCGCTCGCCCTGGCCGAGCCAGCAGATCCGCGCCGGTAGTCCCTGAAACGCCACCCGCTCACGCGCCAGGGTGATCCAGCGCCGCAGGTGCGGATCGTCGGGGAACTGCTCTAGCACGAGCCGGTCGGTGCGATACAGGTCCCGCGGATCGCCCGACAACGCAACCCAGCGGAACGGGCCTTTGCCCTCGCAAAACAGGGGGCGAAGGTACTCAGGCACGAAGCCGGGGATGTCGAATGCATCAGCGACGCCGGCGTCCCGCGCCTCGGTGCGGATGTTGTTGCCGTAGTCGAACGCCACCGCGCCGCGGCGCCGCAGGTCCAGCATGGCCTGCACGTGGGCGGCGATGCTCTCGCGCGCGCGTCGCACGTACTCTTGGGGGCTGCGCCGGCGCAGCGCCAGCGCGTCGGCGAGCGGCAGGCCGACAGGGACGTAACCGTTCAGCGTGTCGTGCGCCGAGGTCTGGTCGGTGACGATGTCGGGCGCGAAACCCCGGCGCACGAGTGCGGGCAGCACTTCGGCGCAGTTGCCGATCAGGCCCACGGACAGCGCCGTGCGAGCCTGCCGCGCGTCTTCACACCAGGCCAGCGCTTCGTCGAGCGAGGCAGTGGCCTTGTCGAGATAGCGAGTCTCGAGACGACGCTGCACGCGGCGCTCGTCCACCTCGACGACCAGGCAGACGGCCTCCTGCATCGTCGCCGCGAGCGGCTGGGCCCCACCCATGCCGCCCAGTCCCCCGGTGAGCACCAGGCGGCCGCTCAGCGTGCCGCCGAAGTGACGCCGCGCGAGCGCGCCCAACGTCTCGTAGGTGCCCTGCAGGATTCCTTGCGACCCGATGTAGATCCAGGAGCCGGCCGTCATCTGGCCGAACATCATCAGGCCCGCGCGCTCGAGCTCGCGGAACACCTCCCAGGTAGCCCAGCGGCCCACGAGGTTCGCGTTCGCGATCAGCACGCGGGGCGCGTCTGGGTGGGTAGCGAACACGCCGACCGGCTTCCCCGACTGGACCAGCAGGGTCTCATCGTCCGCCAGCGTGGTCAGCGTGCGGCAGATGGCGTCGAAGCAGGCCCAGTTGCGCGCCGCCTTCCCCGTGCCCCCGTAGACGACGAGGTCCTGAGGTCGCTCGGCGACCTCGGGATCCAGGTTGTTCATCAGCATCCGCAGCGCGGCCTCTTGAATCCAGCCGCGACACGTTTTCGTCGAACCACGAGCCGCCCGCACGACCCGGGGGGGGGGGGGGGGATTGGTCATGTCGCCATTTCGTCAATCACGCGGCACCGCCCCCATCGGGATCGTAAGTACCCGCCCGTACCCCCGCCGCCACGCGCTCGATCTCGACGCTCATGGGGCGATCCTCCTCCAGCGCCGGGACCTCGCGTCTGATCGCCGCATAGCTCTTACCGACTCCGTGCCCCGGCGCCAGCGGCTTCAGGAACTCGAGCCCCTGCGCCCCCGCCAAGAGCTCGATCGCAACAATCCGCGCGGCATTGGCGAGGATGCGCTCGGCCTTCCAGGCCGCGCTCATCCCCATCGGCACGACGTCTTCCTGGTTGCCTTCGGTTGGCACCGATTGGACGCTGGCGGGTGTGGCCAGCACGCGGCTATCGGCGACGAGCGCCGCCGCCGCGATCTGGGCCGTCATGAACCCCGACTCGAGGCCTGGACGCTTCGACAGGAACGCCGGCAGGCCGGAGGACAGATCGGGATTCACGACGCGCTCGAGGCGCCGCTCGGCGAGCCCCGCGAGCGTGGTGAGGGCGATGGCGAGCACATCAAGCCCCAGCGCGATTGGCTGCCCATGGAAGTTGCCGCCGGAGAGGATGTCGTCTCCAAAGACGAGTGGGTTGTCCGTGGCCGCGTTGAGCTCGGTCGTGACCAGGCGTTCGACGAAGGCGATCGCCTCGCCCACCGCGCCGAGAATCTGGGGCGAGCAGCGCAACGAATAGGCGTCCTGCACGCGCGGATCGTGCTCGCGATGCGACTCGCGGATCGCACTCCCCTCAAGCAGACTGGTGAGTAGGGCCGCCGAGCGCTGTTGCCACGGGTGGGGGCGCGCCGCATGAATGCGGGGGTCGAACGGCACCGGGGTCCCTCGCACAGCCTCGAGGCTCATGGCGGCGGCGGCGTGGGCCGTGCGCCAGAGGACCCAGGCATCGTGCACGAGCAGCGCCGCGAGGCCCGTCTGGGCCTGCGTCCCGTTGACGAAGGCGAGCCCCTCTTTGGCTTCGAGGGTGACAGGCTGCAGCCCGGCCGCGCGCACCTTGGCGCCGTCCTCCCCCTCCCCGATCATCGCGAGCGCGAGATGCGACAGCGGCGCCAGGTCGCCCGAGGCGCCCACGCTCCCTTGCGAGGGGACGACCGGGTGGACGCCCTGGTTCAGCATCGTCACGATCAGCTGGGGGAGGACCGCGCGAACGCCGCTCGTGCCCTGCAGCAGCACGTTGGCGCGCAGCAGCATCATCGCGCGGACGGCATCCACCGCCAGGGGCTCCCCCACCCCGGACGCGTGACTGCGAATCAAGTTGCGCTGCAGCTGCCCCAGCTGATCGGCAGGGATCCGCACGTGAGCGAGCTTGCCGAACCCGGTGGTGACGCCGTACATGGTGTCGCCCCGGGCCAGCGCCGCCTCGACCGCGCGCCGGGAAGTGGCGACCTGCGCCAGGGCCGCGGGGGCGATCGCCACGCTGGCGCGCTGCCGCGCAACGGCGATAACCTCGGCGATGGAGAGGGAGCGTCCATCCAGCATGATCGAGGATGACATGGCGGAGAGAAGCTACGCACTGAAGTGAACAGGTGCCAAGTCACGTACCATGCTCGCACGGGCCGCGCATCCGCTCCATACGGTTGATTAGCAGCAGGGCGCTTCCTCCAAGCGCTTGACAACGGCTTTCAGAAGAAAGGGTAAGCTGAATTCGAGCCTACTTGGGGGGGGGCTGGGTGAGCGACCAGTGCTTAAGGCCGAGAATCCCTCGGCTCTCTCTTCCTGGCAGACCCAGTGCTCGGCGCGGGTGGCAGTGGCGGGCATCGCGGCAACTTTTGTATAGAGGTGAACGCTATCAAAAGATACGCCCTTGTAATTTTGATAGGAGGGCGAGCCGGCAAAGCGAGGCGGCGGGAGGGAGACGCCTGGGCTCTGAACGCCCCCGCCGCAGCGTTTGCCGACTCCTCGTGCTTAGCCTCACCAGACCCTCTGGAGTGCAGACCTTTTCCTTCTAATGAGGCTCTTTTGCGGACTTCTTGATATCAATCTCGGAGCATTCGGCAGAGCGTGACGTCAATGCACGCTTTTCACCGTGAGACTCCTGATAGGACATGCAGTCGTACGCCCGAGCGACGCAAGCGTGTGCCGCTTTTCTCTTTAGTCGCTCAGGTGTATCCGTACTTGGTCGTAAAACATGCTCGAGCTCACGACATGCACTTTTTAGGAGGAGTGGGGAGGTGGGTCAGCGCCGCGAGCCGGCCAGCACCCGCAGACGCCCAGCCCGGCGTCGCGACGGGGTGCGGACGACGATCTCGACGTCCTGGCCCAGCGCGGTCAGCCAGGTGAGCAGGCGCTCCGCCGAAAACCCGGCCAGGCGCCCGTGCAGGAGGTGCGAGACCTTCGGTTGGTCGATGCCCATCAGGTCGGCGGCCGCGGCCTGCGTGAGCTTGTGCCGCGCGATCGTACGGGCGATCTCGGCCGCGAGGCGCGCCTTGAGGAGCCGCTCCTCCGCCCTCGGAAGCCCCAGGTCGGCAAACACATTGCCACTGCTCTTGATGATCTTCATAGTTCGTCCACCTCGCCGCGCGCGTGGCGCTGGGCCCACCGTAGGCGCGCTTTGATCAGTTCGAGTTCGTGCTTCGGCGTCGCGATCCCACGCGTGGCCTTCTTCTGGAAGACGTGAAGCACGTAGACCGCGTTGGCCAGCTTCGCGGTGTAGACCGCGCGATAGGTCCCGCTCGCATGATCCGCCACGACCTCTACGAGCCCGTGCAGCGCGCCCTTCAAGGGCTTGGCCGCGGGGTGCGGCTGCTTGCCCTCCTGCGCCAGGAAGAGCGCATAGCCGACTACATCCTGGACCTCCGCGGGGCAGGCGCGGAGGTCCTTGAGACTCGAGCCCACCCAGTAGGCCGGTTTGAGGGGCGCCCAGGTCCCGCCAGAATATGCTAGTTTAGGCATGCGATGTCAAGCGGGGGAGGAGGTTGGAGCGCGGAGCTAATCGAAGGCCAAAGAGGCACGGGGGGGGGGCGCGCCGCCGTTGCCCCATGCCTCCGTGCCTCTCTAGTGCCCTTCGACTCTCAGTGTGCCCCGGTGACTATGACCCCGCCCTTTCCGGTCGTGGGCAATCCGCCCCGCAGCTGCAGCTCCGGGTTCCCCGGATCGGTCTGGAAGCTCCAGTCGAAGATCAAGTAGTTGCGTCCGACGTGGGTCACCCGCAGGCCCCCGTAGCGCAGCGTCTGCCCTTCCACGATCTGGAACACGTACCCGTACCCGGGGACC
>DASQAH010000102.1:0-2571 GCA_035635835.1 Gemmatimonadales bacterium | reverse complement strand
GGGGGGGGGGGGGCCGGCCGGCGGTGCGATTCTTCGCTCTGCCCGCGTTCTCCGCGCCGCAGGCGTTCGACGTTCCGGCGCCGCCCACCATCACCGTGAGCGAGATCCCGATGCCCGATCCCGCCGCGCTCAAGTTGCCGCCGGTGGACGTCCCGAGGCTCCCCGTCGCGGCTACCGCGGCCCCGAGCGTCGGCACCGGCCCAGGGACCGGGGGGGGGGGAGGGGGCGTGCAGGGCACGGGCACCGGGACAGGGAGCGGCAGCGAGGTAGGCCCCGGTACGGGGGGCGAGGGCGGCTACTTTCCCGCCAGTCCCCGCGGGTTGATCCTCCCGCCCCCGTGCGCCGAGCACCGCCAGTTCGTCGTGCGGTTCAGCGTGGCGGCAGACGGCCATGTGGCCGACGTCGCGGTCACGCCGCAGCCCAAGAATGCCTCCTGCCAGCGGGACTTCCTGGAGCGCATGAAGGGCTACAAGTTCTTTCCCGCGCGCGCCCGGGATGGCGCGCCAGTTCCAGACGTCGTGCCGATCTACCTCACCCCGTGACGCATCGGGCCTCCTCTGTGGCCGGCGCCGAGCGCCCGGGCCAACCCGGGAGGCGGATGTCCCAGCTCTTCGCGCGCAAGACCATCGCTCAGCTTCTCCCCGAGAGCGAGAACGTCCCTGGGCTGAAGCGAGCCCTGGGTGGTGGCGATCTCATCATGCTGGCGATCGGTGCCGTAATCGGCGCCGGGATCTTCGGAGCCATTGGAACCGCGGCGGCGGGGCAATACGACGCCGCCGGACACTTGGTGCGCAGCGGGGCGGGGCCGGCGCTGGTTCTGTCCTTTCTCCTCCTCGGCGTCTGCTGCGCGCTGGCGGGTCTCTGCTATGCGGAGCTGGCCGCGATGATCCCCCAGGCGGGTAGCGCCTATGCGTACTGCTACGCGACGCTCGGCGAGCTCATCGCCTGGATCATAGGATGGGACCTGATTCTCGAATACGCCGTCGGCAACGTTGCAGTGGCGATCTCCTGGGGAGATTATTTCACCTCACTCCTCAGGAGCTTCGGCGCCCATCTGCCAGTGTGGCTCACAACGGGATACCGGACTGCTCTCCTCAGCCCGGATCCGGCTCTCCACGGGCTGCTCCAAAGCGCGCCCCATGTCGCCGGCATACCGATCCTCCTCAACGTGCCCGCCTTTGCGATCGTGATGGCGATAACTTGGCTGTTGCTCCTTGGAGTCCGGGAGAGCGCCACGGCGAACAACATCATGGTGACGATCAAGCTTCTCGTCTTGGGTCTGTTCATCGTCGCGGGTCTGACGCGCATCGATACGGCGAATTACCATCCCTTCGCGCCCAACGGGTTTCGCGGCATCCACCAAGGGGCAGCGATCGTCTTCTTTGCGTACATCGGATTCGACGCCATCTCGACGGCCGCCGAGGAGACCCGGAATCCGCAACGCAACCTGCCGATCGGCATCCTCGGCGGCCTCGCGATCTGTACAGTGATCTACATGGTCGTGGGTGTGGTGCTCACAGGAATGGCGAAGTACACCGGATTGGGCGTGGCGGACCCGCTCGCGAAGGCACTAAACACGGCGGGCTTCACCACCGTCGGGTGGATCGTCGCTCTCGGCGCGATCATCTCGATGTCTGCCGTGCTGCTCGTGTTCCAGTACGGCCAGCCTCGCATTTTTTTCGCGATGGCGCGTGACGGCCTCCTTCCCCAGTGGGCGGCGAAGATCCATCCCAAGTACCGCGTTCCCCACATCACCACGTTGATCACGGGGGTTTTCGTGGCGCTCTGGTCGATTGTGGGCGATGCGGGTGAAACCTACGACCTGACCAACATAGGTACGTTATTCGCATTTGCACTGGTCTCGATCGGCGTGATCGTCCTGCGGCGAACGGATCCGGATCGACCGCGTCCCTTCCGAGTGCCGTTCGTCTGGGTGGTGGGCCTCATGGCGGCGGCCCTCTGCGTGTTCGTCATGATTGGTCTGCCGGAGCAGGCTTGGAAGCGGTTCGGCTTCTGGCTCGCGATCGGCTTGCTGCTGTACTTCCTCTACGGCTATCGCAATAGCCGGCTCCGCCGGGAAGCGGAGGTAACGTAGCCTACGTCAGTCCCGCCGCGAGGCGCAGCGCCCCCAGCGCCGAGTCCACGGGCCCGCCCACCAGGCGGGCCTGTGGCACGTCAGCGGCCAGTGCCGAGCGCACAGCAGCGAACAGCGGCGACGATGGCCGGAGTAGCCCGCCGCCAGTGGCGACTGCCACTTGGTCCTCCTCAGGGAAGTGCCGGGCCAGCACCCGCACCAGCGCGACGAGCTCGCGCGCCGCGTCGTCCAGGGCAAGCTGGGCTACGACCTCACCCTCTTCGGCGGCGTTGAGCACGAGCGGCGCGAGCGCAGCGACCTGAGCGGGCGTGGCGAGCGACGCCCACCGGATCAGGGTGTCGAAGTCCGTCAGCCCCAACGCGGCGAGTAACCGCGAGAGCAGGGTGGACCCCTCTCCCCGCCCGTCGACGGCGCGGCCGGCGGCGAGCAGGGCCCGCCGCCCCAGCCAGTAGCCGCCCCCCTCGTCGCCGAGCTGC
>DASQAH010000101.1:0-16385 GCA_035635835.1 Gemmatimonadales bacterium | reverse complement strand
GACCAGCGGTGACCGCATTACCGCCGGACCCTCCGACCGTCCGACCGAGCATGGGCGGTACTAGACTCGAACTAGTGACCTCCACGATGTCAACGTGGCGCTCTAACCAACTGAGCTAACCGCCCAACGCAATTGCGGATTGCGGATAGGCGATTGTGGATTGGTGGTGGCGTGGCGCCGTCAATCCGCAATGCGCAATCCACAATCCGCAATTTCCAGTAGCGGGGGTGGGATTTGAACCCACGACCTCCGGGTTATGAGCCCGGCGAGCTACCAGGCTGCTCCACCCCGCGACGTTGACGGTCGGACTGTCGGACGGACTGACAGTTGGACCGTGTATTCGCTGCCTTGCGCCGTCCGCCTGAGGAGAGCGGGAAACGGGACTCGAACCCGCGACCCCAACCTTGGCAAGGTTGTGCTCTACCAACTGAGCTATTCCCGCGCGCGCTGCAAATCTAACCGCTCAGTGGGCTTCCATCTACCGCGCCGTCACCGCCTTACCAGCTCCGACGTCCGACCGAGTGGAGGCGAGGGGGATCGAACCCCTGACCTCGTGAATGCCATTCACGCGCTCTCCCAACTGAGCTACGCCCCCGCTATATTGCGCCCCCGCGCTAACGGCCCGGCGGGAACACGGGATGTTACCCGGGCGTTCCAACGGTGTCAAGCGATTTTACGAACTTTTCCGTTTGTGCGGCGTATCACAAAGCTGACAACTGAGCACCCCATGCCCCATCGCGCGAAGCCGAAGACGAAGCGGGCCGCCCCCGCCCGGAAGGCGCGCCGGAGCCCGGCTGCCAAGCCGGCGACGGCGGCCCACGCTGGCAAGGCCCCGGCCCCCGCCTCCCCGAAGGCCGCCAAGCCCCGCGGCCGACGTCGGGGTCTGCTCTCCGGCCTCGGCCACCACGAGCACGAGCGCGATATCCTCGACCAATACCTCCACGAGGTGAGCAAAACGCCTCTGCTCACGCAGAAGGAGGAGATCGCCCTCGCCCGCAAGGTGCGCGCCGGCGATCAGGAAGCGATGCAGGAGCTGGTCAAGCGCAACCTGCGCTTCGTCATCTCCGTGGCCAAGAAATACCAGAACCGTGGTCTCCCGCTCACCGACCTGATCGGAGAGGGGAACGTCGGGCTGCTCACGGCCGCCCGGAAGTTCGACCCGGATCAAGGCGTGAAGTTCATCTCGTACGCGGTCTGGTGGATCCGCCAGGCGATTCTTGCGTCCCTGGCGCGCCAGGGACGCACGGTGCGGGTGCCGCTCAACCGCACCGCCGACTTGTCGCGCATCGTGCGCACCGCGGAGTACCTGCGCCAGACGTTGCGGCGCGAGCCGACCCCGGAGGAGATCGCCGACGCCACCAAGCTGTCGCTCGAGGTGGTGCAGTCGCTCGCCGCCCTCAACACGGGCGATGTGCGCCTCGACGCGCCGCTCGATCCCGATGGCGACCGCTCGCTGATCGAGCGCTTCATCGCTGAGGACCTTCCGGACACCGAAGACCAGGCGATGGACCGCTTCCTGTCAGACGAGATCGAGCAGGCGCTGAGCACGCTGCAACGGCGCGATGCCAAGGTGCTGCGGTTGTACTTCGGATTGGACGGTGGGCGCGAGCACACGCTGGAGGAGATCGGCGGCATGCTGGGCGTGACGCGCGAGCGCGTGCGCCAGCTGCGGGACCGGGCGCTGAAGCGGTTGCGCGACGGGGACGTCGGAAAAGCCCTAGCAAGTTTCGCCGCGTGAGCTTGAGGCCCGCTGCCGCGTAGACGAAGCAGGTTTGAGGAATGAGGGGTCAGGGGGTCTTCCCTGGCCCCTCGTTGCTTTTCTCCACCGCGCGCAGCCGCCCCTGCGCGCCTTACTTGGCGGCTCCGCTCCTGTGACACTAGCTTAGCCTCCGTGATCAGGACCATCGGTCGCGGCGCCGTCGCCGCCATCGAGAGCGCAGGCCGGTGGGGCTACTTTATCGCCGACCTCGGCCGCGCCGCCGCCGACGTGGGCACCTGGAGCCGGCTCCTCGTCGGCCAGATGCGCCGCATCGGCGTCGATTCCCTCCCCGTGGCCGTGTTCATCGCCGCCTTCACTGGGATTGTCCTGGCCCTGCAGGCGTCCTACACCTTTACTGGCACCGTCCCCCTCTATTTCGTCGGCACCCTCGTCGGCAAGACGATGATGCTCGAGCTCGGCCCGGTGCTGACCGGGCTCGCCCTGGCCGGCCGCGTCGGCGCCACGATGGCGGCGGAGCTCGGCACGATGAAGGTGACCGAGCAGGTGGACGCGCTCGAGACGCTCGCCTACAACCCGCTGAGCTACCTCGTGTTGCCGCGGGTGCTCGCCGCGACGATGATGTTTCCGGTGATCGTCGCGCTATCAATGCTCATTGGCGTCTGCACCGGCTGGCTCACCAGCTTGGTCCTACTGCACCTCTCGACGCCCGACTTCATCAAGGGCCTGAAGCTCTTCTACGTGTTCAAGGACACGTGGTTCGGCCTGTTCAAGAGCGCCACGTTCGGTTGTACCATCGCGCTCGTGAGTTGCCGGGTCGGGCTCGCCACCTACGGCGGCGCCGAAGGGGTCGGGCGCAGCACCACCCACGCCGTCGTCTATTCGGCCGTGCTTATTCTTCTCCTCGACGCGTTCTGGGCGGTGGTGCTGCTGTGATCGAGTTCCGCGACCTGCAGAAATCGTTCGGCCGCAAACCGGTGCTGAGCGGCGTGACGCTCACCGTGAAGGACGGCGAAACGATGGTGATTATCGGGTATTCGGGGACAGGCAAGAGCGTGGCCTTGAAGCACGTCGTGGGGCTGTTGCACCCCGACGCTGGAGACGTCATCGTTGATGGCCGGGCGGTGTCGACGCTCGACCGCGCGGGGCTCACCGCGCTGCGCCGCGACATCGGGTATGTGTTCCAGTTCGCCGCCCTGTTCGACTCCCTGACCGTCGCCGAGAACGTGGCGTTGGGACTGCGCCGCCGCAACCTCGACGACGACGAAATCGCCGAACGGGTGCGGGAGGCGTTGGCCCTCGTGGACCTCACCGGCAGCGACGAGCGCCTACCGGCGGAGCTTTCGGGCGGGATGCGTAAGCGCGTGGGGATCGCCAGGGCCATCGCGCTACGCCCGAAGTACCTCCTGTACGACGAACCGACCACTGGGCTCGACCCGGTGACATCGGCGGTCATGGACGGGCTGATGGTGCGGGCGCGCGAGCACCTGGGGGTGACCGGCGTGGTGGTGACCCACGATCTGCGCAGCGCGTACGCGGTCGGCGATCGCATCGCCATGTTGTACGAGGGGCGCATCCGGCAGGTGGCCACCGTGCAGGAGATCCAAGAGACGGAGGATCCCGTCGTGCGGCAATTCATCGAGGGCCGGGCCGCGTGAAGCGGGAAAACGAATTCGCCGTCGGACTAGCCGTCATCGCGGCCTTCGCCGCCGTCGTCGCCGGCGCGCTGTGGCTCTCCAACTTCCACCTCGGCAGCACCGAAGCGGCCCGCACCGCGCGGTTCCGAACCGTCGGCGGCCTCTCCGTAGGCAATCCCGTCGTGTTGCGTGGGGTGCGGGTGGGACGAGTCGAGGCGATCCGCCTGGCCCCGGGCGGCTGGGTGGAGGCGGACTTGAAGGTGTACTCTGGCGTCGGGCTGCCGCAGCGGCCGGCGGTGATCGCCGCGTCCGCCTCTCTGTTCGGGGAGTGGGCGGCGAGCCTCGTGCCCGTCGACCAGCTCCCCAACGACCCCAACGTGCGAGCCGCCATCGCCGAAGCGCAGGCAGCCGGAGGCAGCAAGTGGCCCGGGGCGACCCTTCCGGACATCGGCCAGCTCACTGCGCAAGCGAGCCGCATCGCGACCGACATCGCCACCGTCTCCGCTCGGGTGCAAACGGCCTTCGATTCCGAGGCGGTGGTCGAGTTGCGACGCTCGATCCGCGATTTCGGACAGATCGCCGACCGGCTCGTCCGCGTCACGAACGAGCAGGCCGACATGATCGGATCCGTCGGCACGAACTTGCGTAAGGGCTCCGACGCGCTCGGCCGCGCAGCGACTGGACTGCAGGCCACCCTCGGCCGCGTCGACACCGCGACCAACCAGGGCCAGCTCGCCGCGATCCTCAACAACTCGGCCGCCGCGAGCCACGATCTGCACCAAGCATCACAGGATTTCCGCGACCTCATGGACGCCGCGCACCGCAACCAGGAGAGCCTGGTGCGCACCTTGGTCGCCGCCGACACGGTGATGTCGCGCATCGCCAACCGCACCGGCACCCTGGGGTTGCTGGTGTCGGACTCGACGCTGTACCGGGAGACCACCCTCACGATGATCCAGTTGCGGCAGCTGCTGGCCGACATCCAGGTGAATCCGCGGAAATACTTCCAGTTCAGCGTGTTCTAGAAACAATTGCGGAACGCGGAGTGCGGAATGCGGAATGACCAGGTGAGCTCGGAAACGCGGGGCAAGCCCGTAATCTGCCTCGATAATTCCGCATTCCGCATTCCGCACTCCCCGTTCCGGGCATCCGCGAACCGACGAGCGTACGGATGAAGCGCTCCCACCCTCGCGCCCAACGCGAGACCAGTGCCGGCGGCGTGGTGTTCCGGCGCGGCCCGCCCCCCGGCGAGGGCGAGGTCCGCTATCTCCTCATCCGCGACTCCTATCGCAACTGGGGCTTTCCCAAGGGCCACCTCGAGGTCGGTGAGCCGCCGGCGGAAGCGGCCCGGCGCGAAGTGGCCGAGGAGACCGGGCTCGGCGACCTGGTGCTCCAGGGGCCGATCAAGGTGATCGATTGGTACTTTCGCTTCCGCGGCAAGACGATCCACAAGTACTGCCACTTCTTCCTGTTCGAGTCCCGTGAGGGCGAGCCGGTGCCGCAGGCGGAGGAAGGCATCAGCGCCTGCGCCTGGCACCCGATGGAGCAAGCTTTGGAGACGATCTCGTACGACAATGCCCGCAGCGTACTGCGGCGCGCTGGAGAGATGGTGCGGGCCCTATCGCAGCCCGCGCAGGCCGGGGGCGGCAGCCCGTGACAGCAATCGTGCCAGTGTTCCACCCACGACGCGAAGCCCGGCGCGCGGTCCAGCGCGGCTACCCGCGCCGCGTCGGCACGGTGCGGTTGTGCCGCACGGCGCTGGCGGTCGAGCAGCTGCTCGCCGAGCGGCTGGTGGACGCGGTCGTCCTCGACATCAAGGCGGACGAGGCTCTTGTGGGCCTCCCGGCGCGGTTCCCGCGCATCCCGATGTTCGTGCTCTCGGCGTTCAAGCCGGAGGATGGCGCCCTGCTCGCGTCGTGCCACGCCGCGGGGTTCGCGGGAGTGCTGGTCGAAGGCGTGGACAACGCCGTGGCGGGGGAGTGGGTGTCCGCGCGTACCGCGCAGGCCACGCGCCGCGCCGCTCTCGCGGACGCGCCCCGTCTGCTGCGGCTAACCGATCCCCTCCAGCGGGCCGCATGGGACGAGGTCCTCCGGCTCGCGCCGCAGCCCATCAAGACGGGCCACATTGCGGCGGCGCTGCGAATCACGCGGGAGTATCTCTCGCGCCAGTTCGCGGCCGGTGGTGCGCCGAACCTGAAGCGGGTGATCGACCTGGCCCGCGCCGCCTGTGCCGCCGATCTATTGGGCAACCCGGGCTATACAGTGCGCGCCGTCGTCCACATCCTCGGCTACGCCTCGCCGAGCCACCTTGCCGGCGCGGCCCGACGCGTGGCCGGCGCAACCCCGCAGGAGCTCCGGACGCTCGGACCGCGGGGGGTGCTGGTCAGGTTCCTGCGCGGGAGGACGAGATCGCGGGTGTGAAACCGCGTCCCGCCTTTCGACTTTCGGCTTCTTGTGATAAGTTTCACAAACTCCAACTCCTGATCCCATGGCCACCGATTCCATCCTGAGACCGGGCGAGCTCAAAGAGATCCTCCTCAAGGAAATCCAGGCCGCCGACCTGGCCGACATCGACGTTCGCGAGGTCGGCACAGTGCTGGAAGTGAAGGACGGCATCGCCCGGATCTACGGCCTGACCTCGGCGATGGCGGGGGAGATGCTCGAGTTCACCTCCTCGGAGACGGGGGAGAAGATCACCGGCCTCGCCCTGAACCTCGAAGAAGACAACATCGGCGCGGTGATCTTCGGCGACTACCTCCAGCTCCGCGAGGGAGACGAGGTGCGCCGCACCGCCAGGGTGCTCGAGGTCCCCGTCGGCCCCGCCCTCGTCGGGCGGGTGGTGGACGCGTTGGGGCGGCCGGTGGACGGCCTCGGTCCCCTGAAGACGAGCGCGAGCCGCAAGGTCGAGGTGATCGCGCCCGGGATCATCAAGCGGCAGCCGGTCAAGGAGCCGCTGCAGACCGGGATCAAGGCGATCGATTCCATGATCCCGATCGGCCGTGGGCAGCGCGAGCTGATCATCGGGGACCGCGGCACCGGCAAGACGGCGATCGCGATCGATACGATCATCAACCAAAAGGGCCAGGGCGTCACCTGCGTGTACGTGGCGATCGGCCAGAAGAACTCGACGGTCGCCGCGGTGGTGGAGCGGCTGAAGGAACACGGCGCGATGGACTACAGCATCGTGGTCGTCTCCTCGGCCTCCGAGCCGGCCCCGATGCAGTACATCGCCCCCTACTCGGGCTGCACCATGGCCGAGTACTTCATGTATGAGGAGAAGAAGGCGACCCTCTGTATCTACGACGACCTCTCCAAGCAAGCGGCCGCCTACCGCCAGCTGTCGTTGGTGCTGCGGAGGCCGCCGGGGCGTGAGGCGTACCCCGGCGACGTCTTCTACCTGCATAGCCGCCTGCTGGAGCGGGCGGCGAAGCTGTCCGATGAAATGGGCGGCGGCTCGCTCACGGCGCTCCCGATCATCGAGACCCAGGCCGGCGACGTGTCGGCCTACATCCCCACCAACGTCATTTCCATCACCGACGGCCAGATCTTCCTCGAGACCGACTTGTTCTTCTCCAACGTGCGGCCGGCCGTGAACGCCGGGATCTCGGTGTCGCGCGTCGGCGGCAACGCCCAGATCAAGGCGATGAAGCAGGTCGCCGGCCGGCTGCGGCTCGATCTGGCGCAATACCGCGAGCTTGAGGCGTTCGCGCAGTTCGGCTCGGAGCTCGACCCGGCCACACAGCGCCAGCTGGCCCGGGGTGAGCGCATCGTCGAGGTTCTCAAGCAGCCGCAGTATCGGCCGATGCCGGTCGAGCAGCAGGTGGCGATCATTTTCGCGGTGACCAACGGGTTCCTCGACGACGTCGACGTGGAGCGCATCCAGGCGTGGGAGAAGGGGTTCCACGAGTTCATGGCGGCGCAGCACAGCGAGATCGACGAGGAGCTGCGCACCCGCAAGGCCCTGTCCGAGGATCTGACGGCGCGGCTGCGCCGGGCGATCGAGGAATACAAGGCGATCGGCACCCCCCCTCGCTGATGGCCAAGACCCGAGAGCTTCGCCGGCGGATAAAATCCGTCCAGAGCACCCGCCAGATCACCAAGACAATGGAGATGGTGGCCACGTCGAAGTTGAAGCGCGCCCAGGACCGCGTGGTCGGCGCGCGCCCGTACGCCACCGCTCTGGCCGAGGTGATCGGCAGCCTGTACGCGCCCGAGCTCGCCGAGCGCTTCCCCCTGCTGCGCCAGCCCGCGCCCGATGCCGTCGGCCGGGTGGCGTTGCTGCTCATCACCTCCAACCGCGGCTTGTGCGGCGCGTTCAACGCCAACCTGATCCGCGAGGCACGGCGGCGGCTGCAGGAAACGGAAGGGCAGGGGTCCACCGTCGAGCTGCACCTGGTGGGCCGCAAGGGGATCAGCTTCTTCAAGTTCTCGCGCCGCGCGATCGCCTCGCAGCGCAGCGACATCGGCGACAAGCCGACCGCGGCGCACGCGGCCGAGCTCGTGGCGCCCCTGATGGCCCGCTTCGCCGCGGGCGAGCTCGACGCGGTCGAGGTCGTGTTCGCAAAATTCAACTCCGCGATGTCCACCCCCCCGACGACTCTCCGCATCCTCCCCGTCGCTCCACCGGGGTCGGACAGCGCGACAGTTGGAGCCTCGGACGCCGTGGGGAGGGGACCAACCGACCGTCCGAGCGTCCGACCGGCCACCAATTACATCCTCAAACCGTCCGCCGAGGCGATCCTGGAAGAGCTGCTACCGCTGTATGTGCGGAACCAAGTGTTCCGTGCCTTGGTGGAGACGGCGGCGGCCGAGCATGGCGCGCGGCGTACGGCGATGAAGAACGCCACCGACAGCGCCGGGGACATCCTCGATATCCTGCGGCGCACGTACAACCGGGCCCGCCAGGCCCAGATCACCCAGGAGCTGGCCGAGATCGTGGGCGGGGCGGAGGCGCTGAGAGGCTAGCCATCAGCGGTCAGCCATCAGCCATCAGGGCTGAAGGCTCACCTGCTGCTGATGGTCGATGGCTGACAGCTGACAAGGGAATCCAATGGCGACGCGAACGAAGACAGCACCTAAGACGACGGCGGGCAAGACGAAACAGAACCTGGGCAAAGTCGTCCAGGTCATCGGGCCGGTCATCGACGTCGAGTTCGAGCCCGAGCAGCTTCCCGAGCTCTACAACGCTCTCCTGGTGGAGCAACCGGGGGTGCGACTGGTGGCCGAAGTGCAGCAGCACATCGGTCGCAACCAGGTGCGGGCCGTGGCGATGAGCACGACCGACGGCGTGGTCCGCGGGATGCCGGTGCTGGACACCGGCGCCCCGATCTCGGTGCCGGTCGGGCAGGCGGCGCTGGGCCGCATCCTGAACGTGCTGGGCGAGCCGGTGGACGAGGGTCCCGCGATCCCCGCGTCGGCTGAACGCTGGCCGATCCATCGGGAGACGCCGAAGTTCGTCGACCTGGAGCCCAAGACCGAAGTGTTCGAGACCGGCATCAAGGTCGTCGACCTGATCGCGCCGTTCGTCAAGGGCGGGAAGATCGGGCTGTTCGGCGGTGCGGGCGTCGGCAAGACCGTGGTGATCATGGAGCTCATTCACAACGTGGCAATGGGCCACGGCGGGCGCTCTGTGTTCTGCGGCGTGGGAGAGCGCACCCGCGAGGGGAACGACCTCTATCTTGAGATGAAGGAAAGCGGCGTGCTCGGCGCCTGCTCGCTGATCTACGGCCAGATGAACGAGCCGCCAGGCGCCCGGCTGCGCGTCGGGCTGTCAGGGCTGACGGTCGCCGAGTACTTCCGCGACGTCGAAGGCCAAGACGTGCTGGTTTTCATCGACAACATCTTCCGCTTCACCCAAGCGGGCTCGGAGGTGTCAGCCCTGCTTGGCCGCATGCCGAGCGCCGTGGGCTACCAGCCAACGCTGGCGACGGAGATGGGCGAGCTGCAGGAGCGCATCACGTCGACCAAGAAGGGGTCGATTACCTCGGTGCAGGCGATCTACGTGCCGGCGGACGACCTGACCGACCCGGCACCGGCGACCGCGTTTTCGCACCTCGACGCCACTGTCGTGCTGTCCCGCCAGATCGTGGAGCTCGGCATCTATCCTGCCGTGGACCCTCTGGCCTCCTCGTCGCGCATCCAAGACGAGCAGTATTTGGGCGAGCGGCACTACAAGGTCGCCGTCGAGGTGCAACGCATCCTCCAGCGCTACAAAGATCTTCAGGACATCATCGCGATCCTCGGCATGGACGAGCTTTCCGAGGAGGACAAACTGCTCGTGTCCCGCGCCCGCCGCGTGCAACGGTTCCTATCGCAGCCGTTCTTCGTCGCCTCCCAGTTCACGGGGCTGGAGGGGAAGTACGTCAAGCTTGAGGACACGATCGCCTCGTTCGAGCGGGTAGTCGCAGGCGAGTTCGACCAACTGCCCGAGCAGGCCTTCTACATGGTCGGCGGGATCGACGAGGTGGTGGAGCAGGCCAAGCGCCTGGCGTCGGCCTGATGCGGGTGACAGTGCTCTCCCCCGAGCGACCGTTGTACGAGGGGGAGGCCGTGGCGGTCGTGGCCCCTGCCTACGACGGGCAAGTCGGTATCCTGCAGCGGCATGCGGCCTTCCTGACCCTCCTGGGGGAGGGCACCCTGACCGTGCAGCACGAAGGGGGGACAAGCCAGTTCCGCGTGGCCGGAGGCTTCCTCCAGGTCCGCGCGGACGTGGTCCGCGTGGTCGCGGATGCCGCCGAGCCATGGTCGAGAGCCTGACGAGGCGCAAGGTGATGCATTTCAAGGGCTTGTTTGTTATAGTGTACCGCGCCTTCCCAAATCGGGACGTTTCGACCATACCACAAGTGAGGGGAAACATGAAGCGCATGATGCGGACGGTGTTAGTGGTTGCTGTCGTGATGCTTCTCGGCTCCGCGGTCTCCGCCCAGCGAGCGGGGCGCGCGGCGGGGGGGGGAGGCGGAGGGGGAGGGGGCTCCAACATTCGGATCGGGATCGGCGCCGGGCTGCTGTTGCCTATGGGCACTTATAAAGACGCCGACAAGCTGGGCTGGCTCGCGGGGGCCGACGTGACGTACTGGCTCACGGGTGGGATGATCGGCATTCGCGGCGAGTTGAGCTACAGCCAGACGAGCGAGAAGTCAGGCGTCACCGCCCACTCGACCAAGATCATGGGCGGCCTGGCCGAAGTGGTCTACGCATTCGGCAAGGGGGGCGATCCGATCAGGCCGTACGTGCTGGGCGGGCTGGGGTTCTATAACGTCAAGGTCGATGTCTCAGGCGTGTCCGGCTCCGAGACGAAGATTGGCTTCGGCGGTGGGGCGGGCGCGGCCTTCAAGCTCGGCACCGGCGGGAACCGACTCTTTGTTGAGGGAAAGTTCGTGAGCGTTAGCACGAGCGGTGGCTCCACATCGTTCATCCCGATTCGGGTGGGCGTTCGGTTTCCCATCTAGGTAGCTGACGCATAGCCAAACTGGGCTGCGCCCAAAGCCCCGGCGGGCCTGCCTCCCAAGGCGGCCCGCCGGGGTTTGTCGTGAAATCTCTTGACAGGATTTGACTTAGCCATTAGCTGTTGGGCGGGCGGAAAACCCCGAAGGAAATCCGAAAAGGGATGGCACTAGAATGCTAAGGTTGCTCAGGAGTGGATTGCTCGCGACAGTGCTGCTGGCTACACCGCTCATCGCTGCGGCGCAGGGCGCCGGGGGGGAGAGGGGGGCGCAGCACGGTGCCACCAGACACGAGTTTGGTGTAGATGTGTCGGCCTCCTACGTCCACCAGTCGTTTGTCGGCACCAGCCTGAACAGCTTCGTTATCGTCACCCCGGTCGATGTTCGACTGGGCTTCGTGAGCAACGGTCGGCTCATGTTCGAGCCTCGGTTCGCGTTTCTGTTCGATAGCAAGGCGACGGGAACCAGCAGCGGCTATGTGTTCACCCCCGACGTCAACGTGCTGTACGCCAAGAACCACAAGAAAGGCACGTACTTGACGGCCGGTGCCGCTGTGGATCTGCAGAAGGATGTCACGGCGATGGGCAGCAGCGCCCAGTTCGGGGTCAACGGTGGCATCGGTACCCGCTCTCCGTACGAGTCGGGCGCCATCCGGCTTGAGGCGTTTGTGCAGTACAAGTTCAAGAACACGAGCAAGGGCTTGCCGAACACGCTGAGTATCGGTGGAAGGATCGGCCTCTCGCTCTGGCACTAAGCGACTTCCCGGCGCCCTTGACACGCACGTTCACCCCCTGTTGGAGGTGTCGCATGCGCAACCTCATCGGCAGCACCCTGGTGGTCGTGGGACTCGCAGTCCTCCCTTCGCTCGCCCCGGCGCAACGGCGGGCCACAGCGCGCACGGACGCCCACGCCGGCGCACAACACGAGTTCGGTGTGGACCTCGGGGCCGATTACGCCAAGCCCTCGAGCGTCAACGGCGTCAGCACCAGCGGCGGCATCGAGCTACTGACACCGCTGGACATTCGCGTAGGCTTCCACTCCCGCGGCAATCTGATGTGGGAGCCGCGAGTCAGTTTGGGCTTGACCACCTGGGGCGGTGCGACGCGTGACATGATTGGCTTAGGCGTCGCCGGACTCTATGCAATGAGCCCCACCGGGCACAGCTCCGGGATGTACTTGACCGGTGGGGCTGGTGTGGTGCTCGTGAACAACGGTTTCGCCAGCGGAACCAACGTTTCATTCGGTGGGGGCGTCGGCTGGCGCAAGCCGTTCGGCTCCGCGGCGTGGCGCTACGAGCTCGGCTTCCGCTACGACACCAAGAATACCGCGTATCTCCCGGCCACCATCCGGATCGGTGGGCGGGTCGGGCTGTCCCTCTGGCACTAAGCGCCCAACCTGACGTGATGTGAGCCGCATCACGAATAAGGGCCCGTGACGCACGGCGGTACGCGCGCGTCACGGGCCCGTCCGGTGGGAACGCCGGACGACCCTCCGGGTACGGTGGGACGCAGACGGAGCCACCACGTTCAGAGGAGGGTGTCGATGCATCACCGACTGACATCTCTAGTGGTTGGGGCGCTGCTTGCCGGCGCGACGACTCTGGCCGCGCAGGCCACCGGGACGACGACGTTCAACGCGCCCTACCGGGCGTTCACGCGCTCGGAAATCGGACTGCTGTTGAGCTTCCCTAACGGCGGCGGTACCGCGTTCGAGGGCGCCTATCGGTTCGCGAGCGGCAAGTTCGACCTCGGGTTCAAAGGCGGGATATTCAGTCCCGGCGGTAACGCTAAGACGGTGTTGCTGGCGGGGGTCGAGGCGCGCGAGCGCGTCCTCACGCACACGGTCGACTTTCCGCTGGACGGCGCGCTGGTGGTCGGCGTCGGGGGCAATTTCGTCTCCGGTGCCTCGACACTGATTGTCCCTGTAGGGCTGTCGCTGGGCCGGCGGATCGACCCGCCGGGGTCGCAGGTTAGCATCGTGCCCTACGTGCAACCGACCATGTTCCTGGTCGCCGACGGTGGCTCGAACGTGAATTTCACATTGGGGATCGGGGCGGATTTCCGTCTCAGCCGTGTGTTCGACGCCCGCGTGAGCGCTGGGCTGGGGGATCTGAAGGGTGTGTCGATCGGCGCCGTGTGGGTGCATTGAGCTGACACAGTGTTGACTTGCCGATGGTGGTCTCCTACCCTTGGCGAGTCGATGTCCGGAGCTGGATCATCCGGCTCCCTACTTTGCGTGTGGAGGAATGACATGAAGCGTGGACTGACGATTCTCGCTCTAGCCCTCGGTTTGGCTTCTCCGGCAGCGGCCCAGCTGGCCGGCATGCCAGTGTGGAATACCCCCAGCGGCGGCACGGGCGTCACGATCAGCGGTGATTACGGCAAGCCGAACGACAATGGCGGCGGCGGCAATGCGTTCGGAGCGCGCGCGTCCCTCGGCTTGGCCAACCTGAATATCACCGCGGGGATCGCGAGCTGGAAACCGAAAGGGGCGTCCAACAGCCTGACCTCGTTGGGCGGCGACGTCGCGTTCCGCGTGATCGGCGGTAGCCTGATTCCCCTGTCCGTGAACCTCCAGGGTGGGGCGGCACGCACGACCGCGACCGGAGCGCCCGATCTCACGACTGTGACGGGCGCGCTCGGGATCAGTATCAACGTCCCGACGCCCGGCCTCAGTATCGAGCCCTACGTCGCGCCGGGCATCCGGTACTCGAAAGTGGGTGCGTTCGGTCTCGCGCCGAGCAGCAACAACAGTAATTTCGGCTTCGTCATCGGGGCGAACCTGGGGCTGGGCATGCTCGGCTTCCATGTGGCCTATGACTACACCAAGCTGAGCAGCTCGCAGGGCGGTGGTTCTGCGAGCACGATCGGCCTCGGTGTGCACGTCGCCCTCAAAGCGCCGATGGGGATGTAGCGCCGGTTCACAAGCGGAGTCTGGGCCGCTAGCTTTGGGGCGCGCCGTCACCGGCGCGCCTCTTTGTTCTCCAGGAGAACTGTGACGCAACGATTCGCATGGGCGGGCGTGCTCGCCTTGAGCGCAGCTGCGAGCGGGTGCGCGCTCACCTTCGACAGCACCAGGCTCGGCGTGCCGGTGGCGCTCGCGGATTCGGCCCGCGCCCCCGCGGGCGGCACGCCCTTCCAGGTGACCAAACACCCCGTCTTCTTCGGCTGGGGCCTGGCCACCATCGCGGAGCCGAACCTCGAGGATGTGCTCGCGGGGCAGGTCGGCACCGGCACGCGAATCACCAACCTGCGCATCCGGGTGCGGGCACGCTGGAGCGACCTGCTGGTTACCGGCCTGACGTTCGGACTGTTCTCGCCCCGCTCCGTGACGTTCGAAGGGGTCGTCGTCGCACCCGCCCACTAACCCCCGGCTACCAGCTCCTGCACCAGGCGCGTGGTGCGCTCGGCCGCACCCCGCCCCGCCAGCACCACTTGCCGGGCCACCTTGCCCGCTTGGAGTCGAGCCGCTGCGTCGTGGTGCCAGACTAGCCATTGTGATAGCAGGGCGCGGCGCCCGTCTACCGGGAGGGCGATTGCGCCGCCGCCTTCAAGCAGCAGCCCCGCGTCCCGGCTCATTGTCCAGTACGGCCCGACAGTCAGCGGGACGCCGTATACCGCCGGCTCGAGCACCGAATGCAGCCCCGCGCGGTGATAGCCGCCCCCCACGAACGCCACATCGCCGAGCGCGTACAGATCCGCAAGGACGCCAACCCGGTCAACGACGATGATCGGCGCGGGACCAGCGTGCTCCAGCTGGGAGAGCCGCACCGGCCGCGGCAGCTTCAGCCGCCGCCCCAGATGCGCGATGCCCGCCAGGTGATCGGGATTGGGCTCGTGGGGCGCTAGGAGCAGCCGCGCCGCCGGCTCCTGAGCCAGCAAGTCAGCGAACGCCGGTAGCACGACGGCCTCATCGCCGGGCCACGTCGAGCCGGCGACGATTGTGAACACCGCACCACCGCTCTCGCCGTTCCCAGCGCGGGCTGCTGCGGCCAGACGCGCGAACGGCTCGCGTGCGCGATCGAGCCGCTCGGCCCGCTCACTGACGCTGTCGTACCGCGTGTCCCCGGTCACGCTCAATGCCTCGGTGCGCACGCCGAGCAGTCCCAGGCGTTTGCCGTCGTCCTCGCTGATGGTGCCCACCCGGTGGAGCGCGCGGTACGCCGATCGGGTCCACTGACGGGCCGGCCACCGCAGACGCGAGCTCGCCGGGGAGACCGTTGCCGAGATCAGCCCAAGCTGCACGCCACGACGTGCCGCGGCGAGCGTGAGCTCGGGCCACACGTCGAGCTTGCTGAACACCAGCGCCCGCGGCTGCAGCGCGTCGAGCGCCGCTTCGACCTCTCCGAGGCGATCGAACGGGACATAGTCGGTCACGTCCACTGGCAGCGTGTGGGCGAGGCGCTCGGCGGACGGGGAAAAGAAGGTGTAGGCCAGCTGCCAGTCGGGCTGCTCAGCTCGCAGCGCCTCCAGCACTGGCTTGGCCTGCAGCCCCTCCCCGACGGAGGGGGCGTGCACCCAAACCAGCGGCCGACGGGCATCCCGATGTGCGCGCCCCCAGTCGGCCAGCCGCTGCACCAGGCCCCGGCGCGCCTGGACACCGCGGGCGAGCTTTTTGTCGAAGCGGGCGGCCAGGGGCACCGCCCGCTCCGCGAGTCTCAGCCCGAGGCGGTACCACAGCGACGGTCGGCCCATCAGCGCGAGCCGGCGGTCTTCGTGAGGTAGATCGAGTCCAGGACCCGGCGGAAGTCCGCCGGCGGCCACGCGCCGGTGAGCAACCCGCCTTCGATGTAGAAGCTCGGCGTGGCGTTCGCGCCCGCGCGGCCCGCGGCGGCTGAGTCTTCCTCGACCGCCGCCGCGGTGCCCCGCGACATCAGGCACGCCGCCAGCGTATCCGCTCGCAGGCCGGCGCTATCGGCGCCGAGCGCGCGGAAGTAGGGACCGGGGTCCGTCAGTGGGGCCCAGTCGGGCTGGTGGCGATAGAGCAGGTCGTGCATCGGCCAAAACCGACCCTGCCGGGCGGCGCACAGCCCGAGCTCGGCGGCAGCTCTCGCGTTCGGGTGCAGCCGGGTCAGCGGATAGTTCACGAACACCCAGCGCACCTTCCCGGTGCGAATGTAGTCCTGCTCGATTACGGGCAGTGTGGTCAGAAAGAACTGGCGGCACGCCGGGCACTGGAAGTCCGCCATCTCGAACACGGTCACCGGCGCGCGCGGTTGGCCCCTGCTGCGGGCCGCGAGCGGGTCGGTCTGATGGAGGGGGCGGGAGGGGAGCGCGCCGACCAAGACGGCGATGGCGGCGGCGAGCGTGATCGTCCGAGAGGCGGTCATGTCCCCAATATGGTAATAAATAAAGGAAACGACGGCCCGGGGAGGGGGTTGGGAGGCGGGACTTCAGCGGACGGGCGAGGGGGCCGATCGCGTCCAGATTACGATCGCCCCGCAGGTGGCCCCGGCCTTGATGAACTGTGAGGGGGTCTCGCTCAGGCTCCGATAGATCTCGATGCCCACGATGCCGACCGTGGGGAGGTTGGCCGTGGTGGAAAAGGACGCCGGGAAGCCGTCTAGCACGTAGTCCGGTCGACAGGCGC
>DASQAH010000100.1:0-7485 GCA_035635835.1 Gemmatimonadales bacterium | reverse complement strand
ATCCCCCATCGGGCGCCGGGGAGGCGCAGCGCGGGGGAGGCGGGCCACGTACTCGCGCATTCGCGCCAAGCACTCGGCGTCGTCCTTGGCACGGTAGTGAGCCACGGCGCTGACGCTCGTGTGCATCTTGGCTCCGCCCAGCGTCTCGCTGTCGACCGTCTGGCCCGTCGCGCCCTTGACGAGATTCGGGCCCCCCAGTCCCATGAACGACGTCCCCTCCACCATGAAAATCACATCTGAGAGGGCCGGGAGATACGCTCCGCCAGCGATGCACGGTCCCATCACCGCGCTGATCTGCGGCACCTTGAGGTAGCGCCGCATGATCGAGTTGTAGTAGAAGATCCGCGCGGCGCCGTACTGGCCGGGAAAGACGCCCCCCTGATAGGGCAGGTTCACGCCCGCCGAATCGACGAGATAGACGATGGGGATCCGCTGGCGCATCGCGACCTCCTGCGCCCGCAGGATCTTCTTGATCGTTTCGGGCCACCACGACCCCGCCTTTACCGTCGCATCGTTCGCGACCACGACCACCGGACGTCCGACGACGCGACCCACCCCCGTCACGACGCCCGCGGCTGGCGCCTGCCCGTCGTACTGGTCGTAGGCCACTAGCAGTCCGATCTCGAACCAGGCGCCGTCGGGATCGAGGAACTTGGCCACTCGCTCGCGCGCCGTCAGCTTCCCCTGCTCGTGCTGGCGACGGATCTTGTCCGGCCCGCCGCCTTGCTCCAGGCGCGCGCGGAGCGCCTGGAACTCGGCCGCGAGGGTCTGGAGCCGGGTCACGGAAGGAGCGCGGAGCAGGAGGCGCCGGGGAAAAGAGGGCGGCCGGCGCTATGCGGGGACATGCTGCGCGGCCCACTCCTCGATGTACTTGATGAGCTCGCCGGTCGGAGTGCCCGGGCCGAACAGCCGCCCGATCCCCTGTCGCTCGAGGGTCGTCATGTCTTCGGCCGGAATAATGCCGCCACCGGTGACGAGGACGTCGCTGCGGCCGGCCGTGTCGAGCAGCTTCTTGACGCGCGGGAACAGCGTCAGGTGCGCGCCCGAGAGCACCGAGAGCCCGACCACGTCCACGTCCTCTTGGATCGCCGCCTGCGCGATCATCTCGGGAGTCTGGTGCAGGCCGGTGTAGATGACCTCCATGCCCGCATCGCGCAGCGCCGCGGCCACGACCTTGGCGCCGCGGTCGTGGCCGTCCAGCCCGGGTTTGGCGACGAGCACGCGGATCGGGCGCCTGCGGGTGGCCGCCATCAGCGGCGGAACCGAAGCAGGGCTGCCAGGCCTTGCACGGCTCGGCGCGCCCGCTCGTCGTACAGGACGTTCACCTGGGCGCGCTGACGCAGGGCGTCCTCTACGGCGTCGTCGATCCGGGCATCCTCGGCGTGGCCATCGGCGAGCAGGGTGCGCACCTGCCCGCGGTGGAGAGCCTTGAGCGTCGCGTCGATGCCGTTCACTGCCCAACGCGAGCCGACACCCTCCCGCACCGCTTCGGCGTGAGCGCGCTGCCACGCGCGTTCACGCTCTTCGCGCAGCGCCAGCGCCGCCTCCCGCACCTCCGTGAGGCTCAGCGCCTTGGGGTTGAGCCGCACGACGCCGAGCACCAGGTCGTGCAGATACGTGTGCAGGTGCGGTAGCAGGGCCGCTGCGTCGACGCCGACGCCCGCAACGACCAGGCCGGCGAGCGGCCGTTGCGTGTGCAGCTGAAAGATGTGGTCGGCTACCCGGGCGTAGTGCCGGTGTTTCTCCTCCCGGATGCGCATGTGGTAGGTGTGCTCCCCAGCGCCACCGGCCGTCAAGCCGCCGCGCGTCGCCTGACGCGTGCCGTGAAAGCGGCCGCCGCGCGAGGCAAGGGAGGCAGCGACGCCGGGCAGCTCCACCGTTTCGAACGCGGTCACCTCAAAGAAGCGGGCCCCCGTCCGGTCGCACGCCGCCACGAGCAAGGTGCCGAATTCCTGCTCCAGCGCCACCAGTTCGCGCACCAGCGGCGTCGGTTCGACCGCGAGCCGAGAGCGATGCACGTGCGGAACGGGCAGCACGACGAACAGTCCCAGCGTGGAGCAGGTGAACACGGCGATACCCCGGGCCGGCGGCAGTCGGCCCGGCTCTTCGAAATACCGCAGCACGCGCTCGAGATCGCCCGCGATCGCTTCCCGGGCGGCGCGGTCGACGGCCTGCCGGGGGGGGGGGAGAGTCGTCAGCGCCTCCTTGACCCGGTTCTTCATCTTGATGAGGTACTTGCCCCGCGTCTTGTCGCGGGGCTCGAGCTTGAGGTAGCACGACACCACTCGGTAGGGGCCGGCAGGCACGTCGGCCAGACGCTGGACGGCGTCCCGCACGGCGTCCACGGAGAGCGCGGTCACCGCATGCATGGTCAGAAGAACACCGGCTCGCGGTAGGCGCCGTACACCCGCTCCAGGGCGTGACGGATCTCGTACAGGGTGCAGTAGGCGCGGGCGCAGTCGAGCATCGGCCCAATCACGTTGCGGTCCTGCTCAGCCGCCTGTCGCAGCGCCTCGAGGCGCTCGGTCACCTGGGCGCCGTCGCGCTCGGCGCGCAGCCGGGCGAGGCGCTTTTTCTGACTCTCTTCGACATCATTGGAGATCTTCAGGATCTCAACCGGGTGGTCGTCGTCGGAAAGGAACTCGTTGACGCCCACGATGATCCGCTCCTGCGCCTCCACCGCCCGTTGGAACTCGGCCGCCGAGCGGGCGATCTGGCGCTGGAACCAGCCACTCTCGATGCCCCGGACCACGCCGCCGACTGAATGGATTTCCGCAAACAGCGCTTCGGCCTCGCGCTCGAGCTGATCAGTGAGCGCTTCCAGGTAATACGATCCGCCCAGCGGATCGATCACCTCGGCCACGCCCGTCTCGTGCGCGAGAATCTGCTGGGTCCGCAACGCCAGCTGGACCGCCTGCTCGGTGGGTAAGGCGAGCGTCTCATCGAGCGAGTTGGTGTGCAGAGATTGGGTGCCGCCCAGCACGGCAGCCAAGGCTTGGTAGGCCACCCGCACGACGTTGGTGAGCGGCTGTTGCGCCGTGAGGGTGACCCCGGCCGTCTGCGAATGGAACCGCATCATCCAGGAGCGCGGGTGCTTGGCCCCGTAGCGTTCTTTCATGTGGCGGGCCCAGATGCGCCGCGCCGCCCGCAGCTTCGCGATCTCCTCGAAGAAATCGTTGTGGATGTCCCAGAAGAAGGAAAGCCGCGGCGCGAACTCGTCCACGTCCAGCCCCCGCGCCAGTCCCCGCTCCACGTAAGTGAATCCGTTCGCCAGCGTGAAGGCCAGCTCCTGCGCCGCGGTGGCCCCCGCCTCGCGGATGTGGTAGCCGGAGATCGAGATCGTGTTCCACTGCGGTGTGTGGCGCGCCGCCCATGCGAACACGTCGACGATGATTTTGAGCGCCGGCTCCACCGGGTAGACCCAGGCGTGCTGGGCCATGTACTCCTTGAGGATGTCGTTTTGGATCGTGCCGCGCAGCCGCTCGCTCGAGACCCCCTGCCGCTCGGCGGCCGCGACATAGAAGCAGAACAGGATCGCCGCCGGACCGTTAATCGTCATTGAGGTGGAGACCTGATCGAGCGGGATGCCGCGAAACAGGTTCTCCATATCGGCGAGGCTAGAGATCGCCACACCGCACTTGCCCACCTCTCCCTCTGCGCGCGGATGGTCGGAGTCGTACCCCATGAGGGTCGGGAAATCGAAGGCCACCGAGAGGCCCGTCTGCCCGTGCTCGAGCAGGAATTTGTAACGCTGGTTGGTGTCCTCGGCCGAGCCGAACCCCGAGAACTGCCGCATGGTCCAGAGCCGGCCCTGGTACATCGTGGGATGGATGCCGCGGGTGAACGGAAACTGCCCCGGCTCGCCCAGCTGCTTGGCCGGGTCGAACCCTGCGAGCGTCTCTGGCCCGTAGATCGGTTTCCGTTCGATGCTCATCGCGGCACTCCACCCTTGACCTGCTCGAGGATCTCCGCCGCGACTTCGTAGGGGCTGCGGCGACCGGCGGCCATGCCATCGAGCGCCTGTTCCAGGAGCGCCTCCGCGGGAGTGTCCGCCCACGTCCAGTGGCGCAGCGTTCGATTCACGACCGCCCGCGTCCGCGCGGCGAGCCGTTCCCGCCGCCGCGTGTCGAGCCGGCCCGTGGCCTCGAGGGAGGCGCGATGTCGGTCGAGCGCTTCTGCCAACTCGGTGATTCCCTCCCCGTTCACCGCCACCGTCGCCATGACGGGAGGCACCCATCGCTCGGACGCTCGGACGCTCGGAGCGTCGGCCCGTGAGCGCTCTCCGTCCGAGCGTCCCGTTTTCCGGCCGTGCGGAGGGATGTGGCGAAACGCGTTCCCCTGGCGAATCCCCAGCATGACTTCGACTTCCTGCCGCAGCTTGTCGGCGCCCGGGCGATCGGCTTTGTTCACCACGTACACGTCGGCAATCTCCATCACGCCCGCCTTGAGCGTTTGGATGCCGTCGCCCGACTCGGGGACCAGCACCAGCACGGTCGATTCTGCGGTGCGGGCGATGTCGAGCTCGGTTTGTCCCACTCCGACGGTTTCAATCAGGATGCGGTCGAATCCGAAGGCATCGAGGACATCTGCCACTTCCTCCGTCGTCGTGGCGAGGCCCCCCAGCGAGCCGCGTGTGGCCATCGAGCGGATGAACACGCCCTGGTCGAGGCTCACGGACTCCATGCGAATGCGATCGCCCAGCAGTGCTCCGCCCGTGAACGGACTGGTCGGGTCGACCGCGATCACCGCCACGGTGAACCCCTGGGTGCGGAAATGCCGGACCAGCTGCTCGGCGAGGGTACTCTTGCCGGCGCCAGGAGGGCCGGTGAGGCCGATGCGCCGCGCGCCCCGACGGCCCACGCGGCCGTGGACGTGCGAGAGTACCTGCTCGTACCCGTCGCGCTGGTTCTCGACCAGACTGATCGCGCGGGCCAGCGCGACGGTGTCGCCGCGCGCGAGGCCATCCAGGATCTGCGCAGTCCCCATGGGCTCTGAAAGATAACCCACGACGGTCCCCTGGGGGCCGGCGGCGGGGCGGCGCGACACCGATGATCAGCTCGGTTCCTCGGGGCGATCGAGGGAGATTGCCCGGACGCCGCCGGGCCGCACCGCCACTCGCTCGACGCGCGTCGCGCTCGCTGCCAGGACGTCGAACTCGAGCCCCATGTAGAGGAAGCGTCCACCGGGGCGCGGGATCCGCCCGAGGGCCTGAATCAACAGGCCGCCGACCGTTTGGGCGCCGCGGCTGTCCACCTTGACCCCGAACGCTTCCTCGAGCTCTGCCGCGGGCGCGCTACCCTCCAGCACCACGAGCCGCGGCGGCGGCCCCCCTTCGGGCACCGGCTCGTCTTCCTCGAAGACCTCGCGAACCAACGCCCGCAGCAGGTCTTCGAACGTGACGAGACCGGCGGTCCCGCCGTATTCGTCCCGCACCGCCGCGAGGCGCCCTTGCCCCCGTTGCATGGCGAGCATCAGCTCCGCGGCGTGCTGCGTGCCGGGCACGCGCAGGACCGGCCGGACCGGGACGGGATCTTCGGGCTGGAGTTGCAGCAGGTCGAACGCATGGGCAACCCCGACGATCGCATCGAGCGAGCCGTGGTAGACCGGATAGCGGCTGAACCCCGCTTGCGAGAACACGTGCGCGGCCTCCGCAGCCGCCATGCCCTCCGGGATCGCCACGATCGCGGTGCGCGGGGTCATGAGCTCGCGCACGGGGCGATCGGCGAATGCCAGCACGCCCGAGACGACCTCGATTTCGTCCGAGGCGGCCAGCGCGTCGGTGCCGGCGTGCGACAACACGGCCGCAAGGGCCGTGCGCGTCGACGGCTCGCGGCGCGGTATGAACGGCGCCAAGAGCCGGCCCGCCCACTCTATGCCCGGCACCGCGCGCGACACGATCGCCTCCGCCCAGCGCCGCCCGACGACTCGGGGCACGAGATACGCCGCGCTCACGAACAGGGGGACGATCACCGCCACCGTGACCACGCCGAGGAAGGTCCCCGTGGTGCGGGCGAGCAGGGCCGGCACGGCCCCAGCGGCGAGGATGATCCCCAGCGTCGTGAGCGCGTTCGCCGTGGCAAGCACCATGCCCGGGTTCTCGAGCAGTCGCACGGCCGCGGCCGCGCCGCGCAGTTTGTAGGACACCCAGCGCGTCAACTCGATCTGGCTCACCGCCGCCGCCGCGACGCCGATGGCGGCGGCCGCGCCCGCGACCCCAAGACCGAGCAGCAGCAGGAGCAGCGGGGGGATCACGGCTGCCGCTCGAAGTAGACGCGGGTCACGCGACGCCGGTCCACCCTCTCGACCACCACCCGAAACCCGTCGACCGTGAGCTCTTCCCCCGTCCGCGGCACGCGGCCCAACACGGTATAAATGAGCCCGCCTACCGTGGAGACGTCGGGGTGCTCGAAGGAGCGACCCAGCGCGGCCGAGAGCTCGGCCAGCCCGGCCCGGCCGTCCACCCAGAAGCGCTCCCCTTCCTGCCGGATCGCCGGGGCGGCGTCGAGGTCGTGCTCGTCGCGGATCTCGCCCACGATCTCTTCGAGCACGTCCTGCAGTGTGATCAGGCCGGAAGTGCCGCCGAACTCGTCGACCACAATCGCCATGTGCGACGGGCCGCGCTGAAAGTCCCGCAGCTGCGCATCGAGCGTCTTGGTCTCTGGCACGACCGCCGCCGGGCGCACCAACTCCTGCCAGCGACGCTCGCTTTCACCGGCCGGCAAGCCCATGACCAGCGGGACCAGGTCCTTGACGTACAGGATCCCCACGAGGTTGTCCGGCGTGCCGTCGTATACCGGCAACCGCGTGTGTTCCCGGGTGCGGAACACGTCGAGCACCTCGTCGCGGGACGCGGACACGTCCACGCCCACCATGTCGAGTCGGGAAGTCATCACTTCGTCCACCGTCGCGTCGGCGAGGGTAAAGACGCCGAGTAGCATCTCTCGTTGCGCGGGCCCGAGGTCGGGGCGCAGCGGCCGCGGCGTAGAGACGAGACCGTGGAGCCCGCGATCCGCCCAGGCGAGCAGGACGAGCAGTGGAGCAAACGGCGCCAGCGTCTGCCGGGCGAGCGGCAGCGCGTCTTCGGCCAGCTCGGGCGCGAGGCGCGCGACACTGCGGGGCAGTGCGTCTCCCACAACGAACAGGAGCAGGACCGTTATCGCCAGCGTGCCCAGGGCGGCGGCCAGGGGCCGTTGCCACCACGCGAGCACGTTGGCAGCCGCCACCGCGCCGAGCACGAGCAGCGCCAGCCGCCCCACGTGCAGCGCCCGGTGCAGCGGGACCCGTTCGCGAGCCGCCGCAGGCGGCGCATCGCCCAGCGTGTGGAGCGCCTCACCGACAGCGGCCTCCTCGCCCAGCGCCAGGAGCCCAGCCCAGAGCACGGCAGCAACCCCAACGATGACGCCGAACCAAGTGAGCACGGCCTCGCCTAGCCTCATCGTCTCCCCCCTCCCCCTCCCCCTCCCCCTCCCCATCCCCCTCCCCACC
>DASQAH010000099.1:0-11346 GCA_035635835.1 Gemmatimonadales bacterium | reverse complement strand
GTGAGCGCGAGCGGGTTGGTGACGGGTATCGCCGCGGGCTCCGCGACGATCACGGCGACGAGCGAAGGGATCAACGGTACGTCCGCCATCACGGTGAGCAATGTGCCGGTGGCGAGTGTGACGGTGAGCCCGGCGCCGGCGGGCCTGCTGGTTGGCGCGACGCTGCAGCTCTCCGCTGTGACCAAGGACGCGGCTGGCGCCACGCTCAGTGGCCGGGTCGTGACCTGGTCGAGCAGCGCGCCCGCGGTCGCCACGGTGAGCGCCAGCGGGTTGGTGACGGGAGTGGCGGCCGGATCCGCCACGATCACCGCAACGAGCGAGGGCAAGTCCGGCACGGCCACTGTGACGGTGACCAACGTGCCGGTGGCATCAGTAACAGTGAGCCCAGCGATCGCGAGTGTTCTGGTGGGGGCGACGTTGCAGCTGACGGCGACCCCGAAGGATACTGCCGGCGGCCCACTGAGTGGGCGGGTCGTGACCTGGGCGAGCAGTGTCCCGGCCCTGGCCACGGTGGACGGCAATGGACTGGTGACACCGATCGCTGTGGGGCCGGTGGCCATCACGGCGACGAGCGAGGGGAAGAGTGGGACGGCGTTGATCTCCGTCACCGTGCCTAGCGCGGGCCCCAACTACTACGTCGCGCCCTCCGGGAACGATGCGAATCCGTGCACCGTGGCGGCCCCTTGCTACACGATGCAGCGCGTCAGCCAGCTGCTGTCCCCGGGCGCCACGGCCCACTTCGCGGCGGGGAATTATTCCTGGAGCGCCCAGAACGTGTCGGTCAGCGGCACCGCGAGCGCTCGGATCACCTATATCTCTGATGTGAAATGGGGGGCGAAGATCACGGGCGGCTGCCCAGTGCTCGAGAACTACGGCGACTACGTCGACCTCGTCAACTTCGATGTGACCGGCAGCTGTGCCACCGGGATCAATGTCAACGGGAACTATGACGGGGTCCTGGGCAATCATGTGCACGATCTGCCGGGGAATAACGGTGGCTATGGCGGGATCTTGGCGGATTGCTGCACCTACACGTCCCGGGGCGACCGCATCATCGGCAATGTGGTGCACGACATTGCGACCTCGCTCGGCCAGTCGAACACCGTCCATGGCATCTATGTGGCCAATGCCGGGACCGTCGTCCAGAACAACATCGTGTACCGGGCGGCGGCCTGGGGCATCCAGCTGTGGCACTGCCCCACTAATGACACCCTATCCAACAACACCGTCTTCAACAACTTCAACGGCGGCATCGTGATCGGTGGCAACTCGGAGTGCCCCTTTGCGAGCACAAATAGCAACTCCGTGATCAACAACAACATTGTCTACAACAACGGCACCGCCTCCAACGCGAACGGGTACGGGATTGAGGAGTATGCAACCAGCGGGATCGTCAACGCCCAATATGCCAACAACTTGGTGTACGGCAACAGACCGGGCAATTGGAACCTGATGACCACCGGGGGTCAGGGCACGAACACGGTCACCGCCGCTCCGCTCTTTGTGAATTACAATCCGACCGGCGTGGGCGACTACCACGAAGCGCTCGGCAGTCCGTCGATCAACGCCGGCACCGCCATCGCCGCCGCCCTCTACGACTACGACGGCTTCCTGCGTCCCTATGGCGCCGCCTACGACATCGGCGCCTTTGAGTGGCACCCCTAGGCGGACCCGCAACGTCTTCGTCCTCATAAACCCGCCCCAACTCCCTCGCGGGCGCAGGCGAGCAGGAGGCTCGTCTCGAGGAGCTGGTCGACGAGGGGAGCGATCTCCTCGTACGTGATCGACACCGGGCACAGGGTTTGCCGTCGCGCGTCGTCTCGCCACAGCTGCTCGAGCAAGCATGCAATCCCTTCGACATCGGCCGGATCGCGAACCACGGCCCCGACGCGGCCTCCCTCGACCCCCGCGGCACTGTCTGCCGGCGCCACGACGAGCGTGGGGATTCCCATCGCGACCGATTCGTAGAGCTTGGCGGGGACCTGCAGCTCTTGCTCCTGGGCCAAGACCACGGCCAAGCGCGAACGGGATACAACGTCGAGAGCTTGGGCGCGGGGAAGCCTGCCCAGCACCTCGACGTACTGCTCCATTCGCGCTGCGGCGATCGTTTCGTAGAACGACCGAGCATGACCAGCCCCGGCCTCACCGGCAATGCGCAGCTTGGCACCGTCTTGCGCGGCGGCGGGGTGGCGCTCCAAGAAGATCCGCAGGGCGCTCACCAGCGGCCCCAAATCGCGGCCGGCGTACAGCGTACCGGCGTAGGCTATGCCCAATCCTGGGTACCGGTCTCGAGCCGGTGGCGGCAGGCATTCGGCGTCGACGCCGTTGGGAATGCACACAACCGGCACGGCGGGATACTTCTCCGCGAGCGCCTCGGCGAACGCGCTGGTGGTCGTGATGATCCCCTGGGCTGCCTGGAAGGCGAGGCGTTCCAGAAGCGGGGCGAAGACGCGGAACATCCAGGTCCCCCAGCGATAGGACTGCCAGGCCTTCGGGAGCGGTCCCGCCCACGGGTCGCGCATGTCGATGAACCAGGGGACCGCGCTCCCGATCGTGGCCATCCGCGCCACGAGGTGGGCGGCGTGCGGCGGTCCGCTGCTCACGACCACCTGCGGCTGGAATCGCCGGATCACCGACCGCGCCCGTAGTGCGGCGCGGAACATCCAGCCTCGGCTCTCGTCAGGAAAGTTCAAGAATCCCAGCACCTCCATCGTCAGACGGTGTAGCGGACCCGGGGGCGCCGACTGGGCCGCGACACGTGACCCATGGGATGACCACCCCAGCGATTGCCCAAAGGTCAGCCGACGGAGCATCCGCAAGCCGTCGAGGAATGTCTCTAGGCGCGGACACTCCTCCACCTGGCCGCTGAGCGATGCGTCATCCCCGGCGGGAGGGGTGGCGGTGAGGACTGCAACCTTCCAGCCCAGCCGGGCCAGGTATTTCGTCAGGCCCAACCACCGCAGCCCACCGACGGCACGATTGGGATCGAAGTGATAGGTGATGACGAGCAGCCGGCGGGGGTCGCTCGGCGCCTTGGTCACGCGAGCACTGACGGGGACCTCCACATGGGTCCCGGACCCTGTTCTTTCGGAAAGCACCGCTCGGCCACGCACACCAGGGACGGGCAGCAAGAGCGAGACCATCCCGAGCTGACGCCTGTTTGGTGCTCCGACGTGCTCCGACGTGCTCCGACAAAGCGGGCTAGGCGACCTCCGCTATCGCGGGTTGTTGCGGACACGCAACTGCCAAGTGAGGCCGCGTGCGTCTTGGCCTGAGAATCGCTCGGATGCCGTCCGGCACCGGGCTTGCGGGTTGCCTTCCGCCATGGTGTCCACAGACGCCGCGATCCGGAGTCTTTCCGTGCTCCATGTTCTCGCCCCCGCTCCCGTCGGAGGCCTGGAGGCGGTTGTGGCGGCCCTGGCTCAGGGAGCACGCGGGTCCAAGGTCGAGGCCCACGTCGCAGCCGTGATTCCAGCTGGCCAGCTCGACCACCCGTTCCTTGTCCTGCTCGGGAATGCCGGCGTCGGAGTCTTCCCCATCGAGGTTCCCCAGAGGGGCTATCTGCAGGAGCGGGCCGAGGTCGCGCGGCTGTGTCGCGGACTGCGCCCCGACGTGGTGCATACGCACGGCTATCGGGCGGACGTTTTGGATGCGCCGATCGCACGTGGCTTGGGCATTTCCGTGGTTTCGACGGTGCACGGTTTCACGCATGGAGGCCCGAGGAACCGTCTCTACCAGTGGCTGCAGCGCCGCGCGTTGCGGCAGTGCGACGCCGTCGTGGCCGTTTCCCGTCCGCTTGTGGACGACTTGGCCGAGAGCGGCGTCCCCCGCGAGCGCATTCACTACGTGCAGAACGCCTGGCGACCCCCCTCCGAACCTCCGCTTGATCGGGAGGCGGCAAGCCGCGCCCTTGGAATCGCGCTCAACGGGTTTCGTGTGGGGTGGGTCGAGCGATTGAATGCAGAGAAGGGCCCAGATGTGCTGGTCGAGGCGTTGCAACACATGGGCGACGTTCCCGCGACGGTCTCGTTCGTGGGCGCTGGCCCACTACGACAGGCACTCGAAAACCACGCCGCGGCTCTGCACGTGGCGAGCCGCATTCACTGGCATGGGGTAGTGCCGGGTGCGGGACGCTTGCTACGAGCATTCGGGGCGTTTGCGCTGACCTCCCGGACCGAGGGCACGCCCATTGCGCTGCTCGAAGCAATGGCCGCTGAGGTGCCGATCATCGCCGCCTCCGTGGGAGGAGTCCCTGACGTCGTATCAGCCAAGGAGGCGCTGCTGGTCCCTCCGGAGGATCCTCGGGCGGTCGCCATGGCGCTGCGCGAGGTGGTTCAGGATCCGGCCGCGGCCCGGAGACGGGCGCACGCGGCGCGCGAGCGGTTGGAACGAGAATTCGGACTCGGCGACTGGCTGGGGCGCCACGAAGCGGTCTACCGCGCTGTGCGCCGCAACGGCGCCTCCGGAACGCGATGAGCAGCGCCGGGCCTCGGGTCCTGATGCTGAACCCCGCGTTCTCCGCGCCGGCGTACATGCACAACCTGTGCGACGCGCTGGCGGACGCGGGCTGTGCGGTCGAGCTCTTCACGGGTCCGGCCTTCGAGCGCGCGAGTCGCTCGTGGGAGAAGATCGCCTATGTGCCCCGGATCGCGTTTTATCGGCGGACGCAGTTGCCGAGCTATCGAGCCGGGCGGCTGACGCGGCCGCTGTGGCGCTGCCTCCGTCTCGCCGGCCATCTCACGTCCCTGGCTCGCCTCACGCCCGCGATCGGCCGCTACGACGTGCTGCATCTGCATTTCCCGCCCGTGCTTCCGGTGGACGGTCGGTGGTTGCAGCTCGTTCGGCGGCGCATCCCCGTCGTGCATACCGTGCACAACCTGTGGCCGCACGGCGCTCGGCGGGATGCGCGCGATCGGCAGCGACTGCGGCGCCTGTACCACGCCTGCCACCACCTCATCGCGCACACCGAGGACACGGTGCAGGGCTTGGTCGACGAGTTCGGGGTTGCACCAGAGCGGATTTCGCGCATTCCGCACGGCAATTTCCGGCACTTCTGGAACCAGGAGCGGGCGTCGCTGTCGGTGCTCGACGACGCAGAGCGCACGCCCACGATCCTCATGTTCGGGGAGCTACGGCAGTCGAAGGGCACGGACGTGTTGTTGCGCGCCGCGGCGAGGTTGCGAGACCGCGGAGTTCCCTTCCGCGTCGTGCTGGCCGGCGCTCCGTTCGCCGCCACCCAGCCCTATCGCGACCTCGCGCGCGAGCTCGGCCTCGAAGATCGGGTGATGTTCCACTTGCGGTACATCGAGGAAGACGCGGTCCCGGCGTACTTCGAGGCCGCGTCGGTGGTCGCGCTGCCCTACCGCGCCATCGACCAGAGCGGGGTGGCCATCGCCGCCCTCACGATGGGTCGCGCGATCGTCGCGACGCGGATCGCCGGGCTTGCTGACCTGGTGGAGCGAGGCCGGTGTGGGCTCTTGGTGCCGGTGGACGACGTGGCGGGCTTGGCAGTGGCGCTCGAGCGCCTGCTCACCGACGCTGGCCTGCGCCGGCGGCTAGAGACGAACGCCCGCTGCTACGCCGAGACGGCGCTCGCCTGGGAACCCATCGCGGCGCGGACCATCGACGCGTATCGCAAGGCGGGAGCGGCCGGTGCCTCGAGCCCGGCGCGGTGAGATGACTCAGGCCGACGCGCGTCTTTCGTCCCTGCCCACAACGGGCACGTCTCGCGGAGACTCCGCGCTCACATCCCGCGCAACGCTTAAGGTGCTCCTCGTCACATCCGGCAGAACGATTCCCACTTGGCTGTTCGAGTGCCTAAAGGCGGTCGAGCAATCCGGAGTTGCGCAAGTCGTGCTGGTGTGGCTTGCGACCCCGACGGAGGTGCGGGGCCCGGTTAGGCTCACGCAACGACTGCGCCGCCTCTGTTTCTCGTTGTACGAGAGCCTGGATCGTCATCTGTTTCGCCGGCGTCCGGACGCTCTCGCGCCGATCGCCCTGCACTCCGCGCTCCCCCATTGTCCCGTTCTGGAGCGAGCGGAACTGCAACCCGCTCTTGTGGGCTCGCCCATCGATCTCGTTCTGGACCCGTTCTCGCAATTGTCGGATGGATTCTCCGGGGACTTCGCTCGGTATGGTGTGTGGAGCACGACGTTCGGCCGGAGTGGCGACTCGAGAACGCAATCAACGCCAGGCTTCTGGGAGGTCATCGAGGGAAGACCGAGCACCGAGACACGTCTCTGCGTTAGGTGGCGGGCGTGTGCAGAGAAGGTGTCGCTCTACCTATCCGTCGCACCGACCGATCGGCGCTCCGTGTCTCGCAGCCGGAATAACGTCTATTGGAAGGTGTCCGCCGCTCTGGTGAGGAACGTTCAGAAGTTGTGGGAGGATCCAGAGGCATTCCTCGAGACGCTCCAGGCGGCAAAGCCGTTCGCGGCTGCCAGGGGCCCGTCCCGTCCTCCCGGTAATCTGGCGGTGCTGCGGGCGGGGGCTCGTCTCCTGCGACGGTACGTCGCGGATAAGGGCGCGAGCGCGCTGTATCGCGAACAATGGGCGCTCGCCTATCACCGCGGGGCGGGCCAGCGACCGGGGATGGGCGCTTTCCGGAAGCTGATTCCTCCGAGGGATCGGATCTGGGCTGATCCGTTTCCCGTCCAGGTCGGGAACGACTCTTACATCTTTCACGAGGAATTGCTGCGTTCAACCGGTAAAGGAACCATTGTCCTGACGGTCGTGGACCACAGCGGTGCCGTCGCGCCGCCCGTGCCGATCCTGGAAAAGGGCTATCACCTGTCCTACCCCAGCGTATTCCAATGGGATGGGGATTGGTTCATGGTCCCCGAGACGGCGTCGCAGAATCAAGTGGAGCTGTATCGCTGCGTCGAGTTCCCTGCGCGCTGGAAACTGGAGCGCGTGGTGTTGTCGGGCCTGCGGGCCTTCGATCCCACACCAGCGTTCTTGTTCGGCAAATGGTGGTTGTTCGCGACTATTCCTGCTTATGGTGCAGGGATCAACGATGAGCTGCACCTTTTCAGTGCCGATGCACCCGTGGGACCCTGGACGCCGCATCGCAACAACCCCATCAAGAGCGACGTTCACTCGGCCCGCCCGGCGGGGCGGATTCTCGAGCGCCATGGTCAGTTCTATAGACCCGCCCAAGACTGCTCCACGCGCTACGGGTATGCAGTCTCGATCAATCACATTCTTCAGCTGAACCCGGAAATCTATGAAGAACGTGAGGTGGACCGGATCATCCCCAATTGGGAGCCGAATGTGGTGGGCGTCCACACGCTCAATGTGGCAGGCGACATGACCGTGGTCGATTTTCTGCTGCGGAGAAAACGGTTTGGGGCCGACTTCTCATAAAGTGTGGGAGCCAGGTGATCGATCGGGCCGATCGCCTGCTGCGGGAACGCAACAGCCATGGCCTCCCCGTCACTGCTGCGACACCTCGTTGCGGACCGGGCCGCCCCGCGTTGCCGCGGGCAGGTTGGTGCACTTCTTGCTCAACGTGGGCTTTCGGCGGGTGAGCCGCGTGCCTCGCCGCCCGCCGACCGGCTGTCTGCTCGGATCGAATCCAGGAGCCGCATTCCCTACGCATTGGGGGAGACCGCATGCGCGGTGGAAGTAGCTGGGCCGTTGCTGTCCTGGTCCTCATGCCGCTGTGGTCCGCAGCGGCACAGCGGCAGGTTCCGGCTCTCACCGATCCGGTGCTGCGTCCGGGGGACGCGCTTCGGGTCACGGTGTGGCATCACCCCGAGCTGAGCGGCGAGTTTCTCGTCGGTCCGGATAGCACCCTCGTGCACCCGGTATATCAGACGATCAAGATCGCGGGGGTCCCTTTCCCGGAGGCGAAGGAGCGGTTGCGTCGTCTGCTCACCACCTACGAGCAAGATGTGCAGCTCGTGATCGAGCCCCTGTTCCCCGTGACCGTGGCGGGCGAGGTGCGTCTGCCCAGTCTGTATCGCCTGCCGCAGGGGACGACGTTCTCGCAGGCGATCGCGCAAGCGGGCGGGCTCACGGAAGCGGGACGGTTGGACAAAGTGCGCGTGATCCGGAGGGACAGCGTGATGACGATCGACCTGGCCGGAGGGTATTCACGGTATGAGGCGGTGCCGATCGCTTCCGGCGATCAGATCCTCGTGGCCCATCGGACGGGGCTCAACATCCTGCGGGACGTGTTGTACCCGCTGACCAGCCTGACGGCGGCGGTTGCGGCCGTCCTGGCGTATCGCCGGCGATGACCGATTTCCGCAGCCTCGCTCAGGCGAGGCACCCTGCGGGGTCGGACGCCGACCAGGAAGAGCTGGAGGCGGCGGTCAGCACCGTCCGTCTGGAAGACGTGCTCTCCGTCTTGCGTCGGCACGTCTGGTTGATCGTCGGGGTGACCGCGGCTGTGGTCGCCGCCACCGCGTGGGTGGCCCACGCGGTCGGGCCGGTCTATCGCGCCGTCGCGGTGATTCGCCTGTCGGATCCTCGGCGCGCCCTGACCGGTGGGGTCGTGGAGGACCGCAGCGCCAGCGGCGAGGGGACGTCCGTGGACCCGCTGTTCTCCCAAGTGGAGCTGCTCACCAGTCGCGCGGTCGCCAGTGTGGTCGTCGACAGCATGCCGGTGTTGCGAGTGCAGACGCGCAAGTTTCCGCTCAGTCTGTTAAGTGACGTGACGGTGGCAGACGCCGCCGGACCCGACTCGTTTCAGCTCACGTTCGGCCGGGATGGCTACGTCGCGGCCGATTCATCTGGAGAGCGCCGGGCGGCGTACGGTTCGGCGGTGGAGTTTGGGGGCGTGCGGTTCGTGGTCCTGAAAGCGGCGGACGCGAGACGAGGGAAGCTCTGGGTGTTCGGTCGCGATGCCGCGATCAGCCGCCTGATCAGTCGCCTCCGAGTGAAGCCCCGCGTGCGCACCGATATCGTCGACGTCGCGTACTCGGCGCAGGATCCGGAACGCGCGCAACAGGTCGTGAACCGTGTGGTCGACGCCTTCCGAACCACCAGCGCCGACGCCGCGCAACGACAGTCGAAACTGCGCCGGGAGTTCCTCGAGTCCCAGCTCAGGGTCAACGATTCGCTCCTGGCCGACGCTCGCCAGGCCCTCACCGCATTCCAACGGCGCTCCCGTGCCGATGGGGCGGGCGAAGCGCGCACCCAGACGGGACTGCTGGGGCTCGAGCTGGAGCGCGAGCAGCTGGACGCCGAGCGTCGCACGTACCAGGGCCTCCTGACCTCGCTTCGGGACAGCACTGCCAGCCACCGGGCACTGCAGTCCGCGTTGTCGACTCCCGGCGTCGCTGCGAGTCCCGCCGTCTCCCAGGTGAGCCTCAAGCTCTTCCAGTACGAGGCGACGCGAGACTCCCTCGCGAGTCGCTCGGCGTCGCATCCGGACCTGCCGCGCCTCACCCTGCTGATCGCGGCTACCGAGGCGAACCTGGTTCGCGCGGTGCAAGCCGCAGTGCAGAGCGCCATTGCTTCCCTCGACGGGCGCATCGCAGCCATGAACGACCTGCGGGCACGCCAGGCGGGAATGTCCGCCACGGAAGCGGAGGAGGCGCGCTTGACGGAGCGGGTCGATAATGCGCGGAGGATCGCGGACGAGCTCCGCAGCGAGTATCAGCGCGCGCGGATCGCCGAAGCCGTGACGGTCGGCCAAGTCGAGATTGTCGACCGCGCCATCCTCCCCACGAAGCCCGTCGGACTGGGCCTCGCCGAGCAGCTCGCCCTCGGGCTATTGCTGGGTCTGGGGTTGGGAGCCGGCGCCGCATTTCTCGCCGATAGTTTGGGCCGCTCCATCGCTCGGCGTGGCCAAGTGGAGCACTTGGGCATGCCGGTCCTCGGGGTCGTCCCGCGCTGCGGCCGCAACGGCGACAAGAATACCGAGAAGAACCAGGACGCGGTCATCGAGGCGTTCCGCGGCATTCGTCTCAACCTGCTCAATGAGTATGGTCCCGCCCGACCGGTAGTGGTGGCGGTGACGAGCCCGGGGAGCGGGGATGGCAAGTCGTTCGTCAGCTCGAACCTGGCGTTGGCGTTCTCGTACGCCAACTACCGCACGTTGCTAGTCGATGCCGACCTCCGACGGGGCGCACTCCACCGCGAGATGAAGGTGCAGCGGCAGCCGGGATTGACGGACTTCCTTGCCAGCGAGGCGTCCCTCGAGCGGATCCTGCAACCGACGGCCTACGGGTCGCTCGATTTTCTCGCCAGCGGGACCCGGCGACGCGACGCGCCCGAGCTCGTGGGCTCTGCTCGCATGGCCGACCTCTTGACCGACCTGCGCTCGCGCTACGCGCTTATCGTGCTGGACACCGCACCCCTGGGAGCGGGGGTGGATGCCTTCGCACTGACGACGCTCGCCGGGAGCCTGCTGTTGGTGCTGCGGCTCGGGAGGACCGACCGGGAGATGGCCGAGGCCAAGCTCGAGGTGCTGCGGCGACTGCCGCTCCGGCTGTTGGGCTCGGTTCTGAATGACGTGCGGGACGGGTCGGAGTATCAGGCCTACAGCTACTACATGGACGGCTACGAGCTCACCAGCGAGCCTCGTATGTCGCCGCTCGTCGGGAGCAGGAGCGGCTCAGGCGACCTTCGACGTGGTGGGGGGTAATTCGAGCTCGAACGAGAACGTCGTCCCCCAGCCCGGCCGGGTCTTCATCGCAAGCTCGGACCCCATCGCCGTGACGAGCTTGCGGCAGATCGCGAGCCCGAGTCCGGAGTGTGAGAAATGCTGCCGCGGACTCGAGGGCGTGTTCCGGAACGGTTGGTACAGAGTGCGCAGCGTGTCCGCGTCGATGCCCGGGCCGGTATCGTGGACGGCGAACTCGACCCGCGTCCCCTTCGTCGTGCGGGCTGCCACCTCCACGTGTCCCCGCTCCGTGAACTTGAGCGCGTTGGTGGTCAGGTTCAGCAGTACCCGCGACAGCGCCCGCTCGTGGCCGCGCCGTCGGTCGTGTGCGGGCGCGAGGAACCGCAGATCCAGCCCCTTCTCCTCTGCGAGGGGGGTCACGAGGTCGCGGACGGAAGCGAAGACGTCGCGGATGGAGAATGGGGCGGACTCGCGGTCCACCAAGCGGTGGCCGCCGCGTGCCAGCTCGAGCACGTTGCTCGCCGACGCGCACAAGCCCAGCGCCGCGCTGCGGATCAGGCCGAGGTGCCGGCGCTGCGTATCGGTCACGGGGCCCGCCTGTCCCAGCTGCATCGCTTCCGCGAGGAAGATGATCGACGTGAGCGGGGACCGGAGGTCGTGGGCCATTTCCAAGACGAGCTCCAGCCCGCGCGATCCCGTGAAACAGTCCGCCAGGTCCTGAGGGAGGGTCGCCGGGGGGGGGGGACTGCGCTGCACCCGCTCGGCGGTGC
>DASQAH010000098.1:0-2080 GCA_035635835.1 Gemmatimonadales bacterium | reverse complement strand
GATCGCCCCGCGCCAGCGCGCACCCTGCGGCCGCGAGCTGGGCTCGCTCCCGGAGCCCGACGTCGTCGATCTTGGTCATCGCGTCGGCGAGGATGGGCCCGGCGCCGACGCAGTCCCCGCTGCCGGCCCGCCCCTCGCCCTCGAGCACCAGCGCCTCGTCCGCCCAACGGCTGCGGGGGTGGCGCACGACGACCGACTCGGCTTTCTCGGCAGCGCGGGCCCACGCTAGTTTCGCCTCGGCATCCTGGCCGTTGCGCTCGAACCGCCGCGCGTCCTTGGCCAAGCGCTTGGCGCTCCACATGCCGTTGTAATACACGCACCCGACGGTCACGAGCAGCAGGCCGAGCACGGCCGCGCGCGTCACCGGCCTGCCCCCGTGCCGGCGAGCTTCCGCTCGAATTCCAGGAGATACACGACGACGCCGTCGGCGATGGCGTTGGCGATCTTGCGCTGCCCCAGCGCTGAGTCGAGAAACGCGCCGTCGTCCTTGTTGGTGGCGAAGCCGGCCTCGACCAGGATCGCCGGGCGGCGTGCCGTGGTGAGCACCGTGAAGGCCGCCTGCTGCACCCCGCGGTCCTCGCCCGGATGAATCTTGGCCACTGACCCCTGGACGAGGGCGGCGAGCTGCGCCGACTCGCGCAGGTACTCGTTGAGCTGGAGGTCCCTGAGGATCGTCCCGAGGCCGCCGGCCGGCAGGCGCGGCGAGTCCGTTTCGAAGCGGACCGCATCGTTTTCCATTTCGGCGACGCGCTTCTGGTCCTCCGTCTTCGCCTCCGACAGGTAGTAGGTCTCGACGCCGGTGACGCGCGAGCCGTGCCCGCCCCGCGGCATCGAGTTGACGTGGATGCTGACAAACAGATCGCAGGCCTCGCGGCAGAACGTCGCGCGATCGGCGAGGTCGATCAGGGTGTCAGTCGCGCGAGTGAGGCTCGCGGCGAGGCCGCGGCGCAGCAGCTCGGCGCGCAGCAACCTCCCAATGGCCAGCGTGATGTCCTTTTCGGTGCGGCCGCCGGTGAAATACAGCCCGGGGTTGCCAGGGTCGCGGCCGCCGTGGCCGGGGTCGATCACAATCGTGTGACGTTGGCGCAGCCCCGTGATTGGATTGGGAGCGAGCCGCACGGGGGGGGGGGCTGAGGCGAGCGACGGTGGCGCCGTTACTCCGGTCACGTCGAGCCGCGTCGCCGCCGGATCCCAGCGGTACCGGGGAGCGAGCGCCCGCGGCACACACTCCGCAAGCCAACTGAGCGGTAAGTACAGCGTGTCCCGCGCCATATACGGCTCGCCCGCGAGCGGGCACACCGCAGCCCCCCTCCCGCTCCCCCCCCCCGCTGCGCTGACGTATGGCACCCCGAGCTGGAAGATGAACACCGTGCCGCCGAGGGTGACGCTCGCTCGCGTTCCCTCCATCACCAGGGTCAGGCTCAGCGGGGCCACGAGCAGCGGCTCGGCCACCGCCACCCCGCCGCGATTGGTGCTAACGGGGACGGTGGTCACGCCCCGCGGCGTCGCGATCACGACAGTCTGCGGCAACGCCATCAGGAGCAGCAGGAGGTCGATCATCCGCGTTTGCGTACGGTGCGGGCCATCTCGCGCTCGGCATCCCGCCGCTTCAAGTCCTCACGCTTGTCGTGCTGCCGTTTGGCGCGCGCCAGTGCGATAGCCACCTTGGCCAGGCCATCCTTGAAATAGACTTCGAGGGGGATCAAGGTGAGACCCTGTTGTGTCGTGCCGCCGATGAGCCGGCGGATCTCTTTCTTGTGGAGCAGCAACTTGCGGGAGCGCGCAGGAGGCGGATTGTTGTAGCTGCCGGCAGCGTAATGGGAGATCGTCATTCCTTCGAGCCACACTTCTCCACGCCGCACATGCGCGTAGGCTTCACCCAGGCTCGCCTTGCGGGCTCGCAAGGATTTGACTTCCGTCCCCGTCAGCACGAGACCGGCCTCCCACGTTTCCAGGAGATGGTAATCGTGCCGCGCCCGCGGATTGCGCGCGATGGAAACTTTGTCCACGCTTGGAGGCCAAGATAGAAACGGGGCGAGGATGGGTCAAGCCAAGAGTTGACTTGGAGTTATACCGCGGT
>DASQAH010000097.1:0-8187 GCA_035635835.1 Gemmatimonadales bacterium | reverse complement strand
GGGGGGGGGGGGGGGGGGGGGGGGGGGGGCACGCTAGCGCCGTACAGTAAGCGCGCCGAACAGGAGCATCAGAGCCAGGGTGATGACCAGGCCGAGCAGCAGCGGCCCGCCGAAGAGGAAGGTGAAGAAGCGGCTGTCCATCTTGAGGTGCATGTAGAACATCACGACGAGAGTGAACTTGACGCCCGAGAGCAGGAGCAGCGCCGGCACGAGGATCGGATGGAACGCCGGGACGTAGAAGACGCCGACCTCGATCACGGTGAGGATCACGAGGATCGTTGCTACTCGGAGGTAGACGCCAGCCGTCGGGTGCGCGTGCCCGACCACGGGGTGTTCGTCGGTGTTCGGTTGCTGCATGTCTCCCTCGCCCTTCACTGAATCAGGTACACGACGGTGAAGATGACGATCCAGACGACGTCCACGAAGTGCCAGTACAGGCCGCAGATCTCGACGGTCAGGGCGTTGGCCGTGGTGAGCTTCCCCTGGAGGGCGCGCACCCAAAGCGTGAGCAGCCACACCACACCGACCGTCACGTGGGCGCCATGCGTCCCAGTGAGGACGAAGAACGTGGCCCCGAACAGGTTCGTCTGGAGCGTGAGCCCTTCGTGCACGAACGAGGTGAACTCGTAGACCTGCCCGCACAGAAACAGGATCCCCAGCAGCGCCGTGGCCGCGAGCCAGACCTTCGCCCATTTGAGGTCGCCGCGCTGCACCGCCGCGAGGGCGAGCACCATCATGAGGCTCGACATGAGCAGGTCGAAGGTGCTGACCGACGTGAAAGGGATATTGAGGATGTCGTGCGGGTAGGGCCCGACGACGCTCCGCCCCTTGTAAATGAGGTACGTCGAGATCAGCGAGCCGAAGAGCAGGCACTCCGAACCGATGAAGGCCCAGAACGCCATCTTGCGGCTGTCGACCCCCATGCTCGTGCGGTGCGTCGCCGCGGCGTGGGTCATCTCAGCCCTCCAGGGGGGGGGGCTCAAACGCCCAGCGGTAGATGCCGAGCAGCACGATGGCGGCGCCCACGAAGACGAGCGGCAGCGTGTGGGAGAGTGGCGCGAGCGCGAGGATCGGCAGCCCCAGCGCTGTCACGAGCGGCCAGATCGACCCGCTCGGCACAGGGAACTCGGCGAGCTCGGCGCCTTCGGGGATGGCCTTGACCTGGGTCTTGGTCCAGCGCGGCAAGCGGCTCGCGACGGTCGGAATCACGTCGAAGTTGTGCACGGGGGGCGGCGACGCAATGGTCCACTCGAGCGTGGCGCCGCCCCACGGGTCGTTGCCCGCCAGCTGCCCCCGCGTGCGGGTGCGCCAGACGTTCCAGATGAACACCAGCACGCTGACGCCGATCAGGAACGCGCCGACGCTCGAAACGAGGTTGAGCGTCGCGACGCCGAGCTCAGGGCTGTAGGTATAGATGCGACGAGGCATGCCGAGCAGCCCGATCAAGTGCATCGGGAAGAAGGCCAGGTTCATCCCGACGAACATCAAGGCGAAGTGCCATCTGCCGAGGGGCTCGGAGAGCAGCCGGCCTGTCATCTTGGGCCACCAGTAGTACATCCCGGCGAACAGCCCGAAGACAGTGCCACCGAAGAGGACATAGTGGAGGTGGGCAACGACGTAGTACGTATCGGTTTGCTGCAGATCGGCGGGCGGGGCGGCGTGGGTGATGCCGGAGAGGCCACCGATGGTGAACAGGGCGATGAAGCCCAGGGCGAAGAGCATCGCTGACGTGAAGCGCAGCTGGCCGCCCCATAGTGTCGCGAGCCAGTTGAAGATCTTCACGCCAGTCGGCACCGCGATGAGCATCGTTGTCGCCGCGAAGACCGAGTCGGCAATGGGGCCGAGCCCGACGGCGAACATGTGGTGGCTCCAGACCCCCCACCCCATGAAGCCGATCAGGACGCCCGAGTAAACGACGACGGTGTAACCGAACAAGGGCTTGCGGGCGAAGGTCGGTAGCACCTCGGAGACGATGCCCATCGCGGGCAAGATGAGGATGTAGACCTCGGGGTGACCAAAGAGCCAGAACAGGTGCTGCCACAAGACCGGGTCGCCGCCGGCTGACGTGAGGTAGAAATGCGTGCCAAAGAAGCGGTCGAACATCAGCAGCACGAGCGCCACGGTGACCACCGGAAAGGCCGTGATGATCAGGAAGGAGGTGACCAGCGTCATCCAGCAGAACACTGGGAGCCGCATCATCCTCATTCCGGGCGCACGCATATTCAGGATCGTGACGATGAAGTTGAACCCGGCGGCGAGCGAGGAAACGCCGAGGATCTGGAGGCCAAACATCCAGAAGTCGATGTTCGGGCCGGGCGAGTACTGCCGGGACGTCAGGTTAGCGTAGCCGAACCAGCCAGCGTCAGGCGCGACATTCAGCTGCCCCGCATGGAACAGCGGCCCGGCGACCCAGCTCGCGTTCATGAGCAGCCCGCCAAACAGGAACACCCAGTAGCTGAAGGCGTTGAGGCGTGGGAACGCCACGTCACGGGCGCCGATCTGCAGTGGCACGATGTAATTGAAGAAGCTCGCCGAGAGCGGCATCAACGCGAGGAAGATCATCGTGGTGCCGTGCATCGTGAACAACTGGTTGTACGTCTCGGCGCTCACGAGGTGGCCATCCGGTTGGGCCAACTGGGCGCGGATGACCAACGCGTCGAGCCCACCGATCAGGAAGAAGGCGAACGCGGTATAGAAGTAGAGCAGCCCAATGCGCTTGTGATCGGTCGTGGTGAGCCAGCTCATGAGCCCCCCCCCACTCCCCCCCACCCCCCCCTTCGGCCGACTCATCGCATGCTCCGCAGGAAGGCGATCAAGGTGGCGAGGTCGGCAGGCGGCACGTGCATGTTTGGCATGATCGACCCGGGCTTCTCTCCCGGCGGGTCGGCGAGCCACCTGGCCAGGTGCGCCGAGTCATTGGGGAAGAGCCCCCCTGCGATGGTCGTGCGACTGCCCAGGTGCGTCAGGTTCGGCCCGACCAGGGCGTTGGACATCGTCCCCATCGTGTGGCAGCCGATGCAGCCGAAGCGCCGGAACGCCTGCTCGCCTTGTTCGGCCACGCTCCCCCGGGGCACCAGGGCCGCGCTGGCCCGCTGCTGGCGTACCCAGGCCTGGAACGCCAGATCGGACACTACCATCACCCGCAGCCGCATGTTGGCGTGGGACGCCCCGCAGAACTCGGCGCACTGGCCGAGGAAGGTGTCCACCGAGTCGGGGCGCAGGACGAGGCGATTGGTACGGCCGGGGATGACGTCGCGCTTGCCCCCCAGCCCTGGCGCCCAGAAGCTGTGGATCACGTCGGCTGAGGTCAGCTCGAAGGCCACTGGTCTCCCGGCCGGCAGATACAGCTCGTTGGCCGTCACCACGCCGAGGTCGGGGTAGCGGTACTCCCACCACCACTGGTGCCCCACGACGGCTACGCGCAGCGCGCCGGCCGGGGCCTCCGCCTGGGTCGCGAAGATCGTGCGCATCGTGGGCACCGCGATGAACACGAGTACCAACGCCGGCGCCAGCGTCCAGGCGATCTCCAGCACCGTGTGCCCGTGGGTGGGCCTGGGAGTCGGGGCGCCCTCGCGGCGCCGATGGCGAATGATGATGAAGAGCAGGACGCCTTCGACCAGAACGAAGACCAAGACCGCCCACCAGAAGATGTCCGTGAACAGCACGTCGATCGCGCCGGCGAAGTCGGATCGGGGGCGAAGCGTGCTCTGAGGAAACGGACCTCCGCACGCGGCGATGGCGGCGGACAGGAGAGGGAGCGGAAGCAGCCAGCGTCTATGGCTCGGCACGGCCTCGGGCGTCCTCGGTGTGGTGCGGCAGGCACCAGAAGGTAGATCGGAGCTTGCTCTCAGTCAACGAAGCGAACCGGCGGCGACGCGATACCTTTGAGGGCCGCCGTCACCACCTGCTCAGGAGATCCGGTATGACGCGTCCCCTAGCGCTCGCCGTGCTGCTCACTCTACTCCCACCCCGCGGCCCGGTGTCGACGACGCGCGGCTACTATCGGTTCCCCGCGATTCACGGCGATACCGTCGTCTTCACTGCCGAAGGGGACCTCTGGCTCGCCACATTGCGAGGCGGCGTCGCCATGCGGCTGACGACCCATCCGGGCACGGAGACCAACGTGGCGATTTCGCCCGACGGTCAGACGCTCGCCTTCTCGGCGACGTACGAGGGGCCGACCGAAGTCTACACGATGCCGATCCGGGGCGGGCTACCGACGCGACGCACGTGGGAGGGCGCTACGGCGCTCGTCGTGGGCTGGACGCCGGACGGCCAAGTGCTCTACACCACGCGGGCCTACTCCACGCTTCCCAACCAGCAGCTCGCGACGATCGACGTCAAGACCGGGATGCGCACGCTCGTGCCGCTCGGCCAAGCGAGCGACGGCAGCTACGACCCCACGGGGAAGACGTTGTTTTTCACGCGCCTCGCGTTCCAGGGTAGCCACACCAAGCGCTACCAGGGCGGCACGGCGCAGAACATCTGGAAGTACGCGACCGCCGCTCCCGAAGCCCTCCCGCTCACAAGCGACTACCCGGGCACCAGCAAGACCCCGATGTGGTGGAACGGCCGCGTCTATTTCGCCAGCGACCGTGACGGCACGATGAACCTGTGGTCCATGGATCCGGACGGCCACGACAAGAGGCAGCTCACGAAGCACTCCGGGTGGGACGTCCAGTCGCCCGCCCTCGCCGGCGGGCGGATCGTCTACCAGCTCGGCGCGGACCTGCGCGTGTACGACATCGCCAGCGGTCAGGACAGCCCGCTCGAGCTGACGCTCGCCTCCGATTTCGACCAGATGCGGGAGCGGTGGGTGACGAACCCGATGGATTACCTGACCACCGTCCACCTGTCCTCTGATGGCGACCGGGTCGTGCTCACGGCGCGGGGCCAGGTGTTCGTCGCCCCCACGGGGCAGGCAGGCGGCCGGTTCGTCGAAGTGACCCGCACCACCGGAGTCCGCTACCGCCAGGCCCGGTTCGCTCCCGACGGAAAGACCCTCCTGGTGCTTTCTGACAAGACGGGGGAGACGGAATGGTGGCGGCTGGCGGCGAACGGCGTGGGGACGGGAGACCAGCTCACCAGCGACGCCCACGTGCTGCGCTGGGACGGCGTCCCCTCACCCGACGCTCAGTGGCTGGCGTATCACGATAAAAACCACGAGCTGTGGCTCTACAGCGCCGCTCAGAAGAAGACGACAAGGATCGACACGTCCGCGGAGGGCGACTTTCAGGACCTGAGCTGGTCGGCCGACAGCAAGTGGCTCGCGTACGTGCGTCCGACGGCGACGTTCGGCCAGATCTGGCTGTACGCCCCAGCCGACGGGCGGCGCGCGGCGATCACCACTGACCGCGTTGACAGTTACAGTCCCGCGTTCACGCCAGACGGCAAGTGGCTTTACTTCCTATCTGACCGAACCTTCCAGTCCCTGGTAAGCGGGCCGTGGGGCCCCCGGCAGCCGGAGCCGTTCTTCGACCGGCAAACCCGCATCTACCACGTCGCGCTTGCCAGAGGGCTGCGCTCGCCGTTTCAGTCGGCCGACGAGTTGCAGCCGAAGAGCCCACCCCCGCCCCCGGGAGCCGCCGACACCGCCAAACACGCGACCACCACCGTGGACCTGGACGGCATCCAGCAGCGACTGTACGAGGTCCCCATCCCGGCGGGCAACTTCGACGCCCTGAGCGTCAACGCCACGCGACTCTTCTTCGTGACGCACGAGACGTCGCTCGCACGCAAGACGACGCTGCAGGCCGTGGATATCGGCAACCAGGACGTGGCGGCAAAGACGTTGGTGGACGATGTCCGGAGTTACGAGCTCTCGGGCGACGGCAAGAAGCTGCTCGTGCGCAAGGGGAGCAATTTGTACGTCATCGACGCCACGAGCGGCGCCGAGGCGAGCCTCGACAAGAAACAGGTGAACCTGTCCGATTGGTCCTTCGCGCTCGACCCGCGAGAGGAGTGGACCCAGATGTTCACCGAGGCGTGGCGGCTCGAGCGGGACTATTTCTACGACCCGCATCTGCACGGCCTCGACTGGCCTGCCCTGCGGGAGAAATACCGGCCGCTGGCCAACCGCGTGACCGACCGCGCCGAGCTCGCCGACGTGCTGGCCCAGATGGTGAGCGAGCTGTCGGCCCTGCACATCTTCGTCTACGGGGGCGACCTCCGGCAGGGGAAGGACCAGATCCTAGTGGGCTCGCTCGGCACCGTGCTGCGGCGCGACGAGGCGGCAGGCGGCTATCGGATCGCCCACATCTACCGCGCCGACCCCGATTACCCCGACGCGCTCTCCCCGCTTGCAAAGCCGGGCCTCGGGATCGCCGAAGGAGACGTCATTCAAACGATCAACGGACTCCCCACCCTGGCCTCCCCTGACCCGACCGAGCTGCTACGCCGGACGGCCGGCACCCAAGTCCTGGTGCGGGTCAGGCCGGGCGGCGGTGGCGAGGCTCGAGACGTGATCGTCACCCCGATCAGTCCGGGCCGGGAGCGCAACCTACGCTACGACGAGTGGGAGCTGACTCGGCGACAGGTCGTCGATTCCGCCAGCCGGGGCCAGATCGGGTACGTCCACCTGCGCGCGATGGGCTCGGGAGACATCGCCCAGTGGGAACGGGACTTTTATCCCGTGTTCAACCGCCAGGGGTTGATCATCGACGTGCGCCACAATAACGGCGGGAACATCGATAGCTGGGTGCTGGAGAAGCTGCTGCGGAAGGCGTGGTTCTACTGGCAGCCACGCGTGGGCAACCCGTACTGGAACATGCCGTGGGCGTTCCGCGGGCACATGGTCGTGGTGTGCGACCAGAATACCGCCTCGGACGGCGAAGCCTTCGCGGAGGGGTTCCGCCGGCTCGGGCTGGGCAAGGTGATCGGGATGCGGACCTGGGGTGGCGAGATCTGGCTCACCTCGAGCAACGTGCTGGTCGACCGGGGCATCGCGACCGCGGCCGAGTTCGGCGTGTATGGGCCGGAGGGCGCCTGGCTGATCGAAGGCCACGGCGTGGATCCTGACACGACAGTCGATGATCCGCCGCACGCCGCGTTCCTGGGACAGGACGCGCAGCTCGAGGCGGCCCTGGCCTACCTGGGGCGGCAGATCCGCGAGCACCCCGTGCCGGTGCCGCCGCCGCCGGCCTATCCAAACAAGGCCAAACCGTAGGCCAGCTTGGCGCAAAGGGAGGCCGTGATGGCGGAGAAGCAGGAAAAGAAGAAGACCGCACGGCGGAAGCCGAAGCAGGCTGTCGTCGAGTCGCGCGGCCTCGGCGCCAAGCAGCTCGTTGCAGCGCCGCCTCCGGCCCTCCAGAAGCTCCAGGAGACGATCGAGGCGGATGGCGGCACCGTGCTGGGCACCTACCGCGACCCACTCGGCGGCAACTGGCAGATCCTCGCGGGCCTGCCCCTGGGCAAGGTGCAACCCACACCCTACCAGCGCGACCTGTCGGAGACGCACGTGGCCCGGCTCGCCAAGGCGATCGACAAGCTGGATCGCTTTCTCGACCCCGTCATCGCGGTGCGGTCCAATGACGGGACCTACTGGACCCCGAACGGCTACCACCGTCTGGGCGCCCTGCGGCAGCTCGGCGCTAAGTCGATCGTGGCGATCGTCGTCCCCGACCAAGCCGTGGCGCATCGCATCCTGGCACTCAATACCGAGAAGGCGCACAACGTGCGCGAGCGCGCGCTCGAGGTGACGCGCCTTGAGCACGGTCTGGCCGAGCTCGACGACCGGCCGGAGAAGGAGTTCGAAACCGAGTTCGAAGAGCCAGCGCTGCTGACGCTGGGGTTGTGCTACCAGCAGAACGGCCGATTCTCGGGCAGCGTCTACCAGCCCATCCTGAAGCGGATCGACGAGTTCCTCGCCATGAAGCTCTCGAAGGCCCTGGAGATCCGGCGCGAGCGGGCGCGGCGGCTGTTGGAGCTGGACGAAGCGGTCTCCGCGGCAGTCGCCGGGCTGAAAGCGCGCGGCTTCCAGAGCCCCTACCTCAAGGCGTTCGTGGTCGCGCGGATCAACTTCCTGCGGTTCAAAAAGGGGAAGGCGGAGTTCGGCGAGACGCTGGACCGGCTGATCGCGGCGGCGCAAAAGTTCGACATCGGTAAAGTGAAGCCGGATCAAGTGGCAACCGCAGGGGGCCCGCCGGAGGAGTGACCGGCGGGGCCACCACCGCTAGAACTCGAGCTGCG
>DASQAH010000096.1:0-9686 GCA_035635835.1 Gemmatimonadales bacterium | reverse complement strand
AAGACCTCGCGGCCTTCCATGACCGGCCGGTGCAAGCCCCGCTCCAGCATCTCCGCGCTCACGTAGGGGTCGTGGGCCAGACCGGGGCCGTCCACCCATAGCTTTTCGGCGTGGCGGCCGTCGGCGAAGATGTGCGTCGACAGCACACCGCGTTTCCCATCGCTCGTGGGGCCGAGGATCACGGCCCCCGCACCGTCGCCGAACAACACCGCCGTGTCGCGACCGCGCGTCGTTTTGTCGAGTCCTCGCGAGTGCACTTCGGCGCCGACGAGCAGGATGCGCTTGTACTGGCTAGTTCGAATCCAGGCGTCGGCGATCGAGAGACCATAAATGAACCCGCTGCACTGGTTGCGGACGTCAACCGCCGGAATGTCGGTGACGCCAAGCTCGCGCTGCAGGAACACGCCGTTGCCGGGCTCGAAGTGATCGGGGGTGCAGGTGCAGTAGACGATGCAGTCGAGGTCGGCGGGGGTGAGGTTCGCCTTGGCCAGCGCCTTCAGCGAGGCTTCCTTAGCCAGCGAGGCGCCCGTGTCGCCGTTTGCCACCCAGTACCGCGTCCGGATGCCGCTGCGCTGGACGATCCACTCGTCCGAGGTGTCCATCAACTCCGCCAGGTCGTCATTGGTGACGACGCGGGCCGGCACGTGGAAGCCCGTAGCGATGAACTCGGTGCGGGGCATCAGGGCCTTTCGGACGAGTCGAGTGCCCAACCGCTGTTGCGGGATCGGGGGAACGGGGGAAGATTTCGCCCCGGCACCGCCAAAGCAAGGGAGTCATGGATCTCGCGATCACCCGCCCGCAGTTCGACGCTATCGGTCGCGCCCAGCACCTCCCGGATGTCCTTAAGGCCGTGCTCGAGCACGCGAAGACGTCGAGCGACGGCGTGGTGCTCCACCTCACCTATGAGGAGGCCACCGCGCTCCAGGAGCTGTGCGCCTGGAACGTCCACATGGACCCGGCGGGGAACGTGACAGCGCCCTCGCGGATCTACGACGAGCTGGTGCGAGCGATTCTCACACATCCCGACTACTGACAGACAGTCGGATGATCGGACTGAAAGGCGAAACATGACGCGTACTCGTTGGAGGACAGCGCTCCTGGCCCTTCTCCTTGCCCCATTCCCCATTCCCGGACTCGCCGCCCAGAAACGCGCGATTACGTTCGACGATTTCATCGCCCTAAAGGCCGTGAGCGATCCGCAGCTCTCCCCCGACGGCAAGTGGGTGGCCTACACGGTCACCACCAACTCGTTGCAGGACAATCGCGGCGTAGCGCGTATCTGGCTGGCCGACATCGCTACAAGCGGCGGCCAGAGCCGCCAGGTCACGCAAGGCCCGGGCTCGGACCGCTCGCCCCGCTGGTCGCCCGACGGACAGACCCTGGCGTTCCTCTCGAGCCGCCAGAACGGCTCGCAAATCTGGGTGTTGAGCCTGGCGGGCGGCGAGGCGCGCCGCGTGAGCAGCCTGCCCGATGGAGTCGGCGAGCTGTATTGGCTCCCCGACGGCAAGGGGTTCCTGGCGGTGAGCGATATCAAGTGGCCGGCCGACCAGGAGATCGACAGGCGCAACGGGAGCTTTCCCACCGACGCGCGCCTGTGGACGGATCTGTTGTGGCGGCATTGGGACGACTGGCGCGCCGGACGCCGCCAGCACGTGTTTCGCGTGGACTTAGCGAGCGGGCAGGCTAGCGATCTCACCCCCCTGGATCACGACGTGCCCACCATCGCGACAAGCGGCGACGGGGACGTGGCGATCTCGCCCGATGGCAAGGAGATCGCGCTCGCCTTCCACGGTGACTCGACTGTGGCCGACAATACGAACGTCGACATTTACCTGCTGCCGGGGGAGGGTGGCGGCGGAGGGGGAGGGGGGGGAGGCATGCGAAATCTCACGGCGGCAAGCAAGGGCGCTGATAATACGCCACGCTTCTCCCCGGACGGCAAATGGCTATCGTGGCTGTCGATGGAGCGGGCGGGGTTCGAGGCGGACCGCCAGCGCCTGATGTTGGTCGGACGGTCGGACGGCCGGACGACTGGGCAGCCGGTCGACGCAACCGTGGGGTGGACGTTGTCGGTCGGCTCGTACACGTGGTGCCCGGACTCGAAGTGCGTTTACGCGGTCGTTGAAGAGCGCGGGAGGGACAATATCTACCGAATCGACGTTCCGTCCTTCCGTCGTTCCGTCGCCGTCTCGGGCAGCGGCCTCAATACCAACGTGGGCGTTGGGCCTGACGGCAAGATGCTCGTCTACCTGCATCAGACCGACACGCAGCCTCCCGAGGTGTGGGCTGGCGGCAAGCCGCTCTCGCACGTGAACGACCAGGCGCTCGCGGCCCTCGACCTGCTACCGCTGGAGGCGTACGGGTTCGTCGGCGCCCTCGGCGACTCGGTCTTCGGCTGGATCCAGAAGCCGCCCGGGTTCGACCCGGCGAAGCGCTATCCGGTGATCTATCTGATCCACGGCGGGCCGCAGGGCGCGTGGACCGACTACTGGGGTAGCCGCTGGAACTACCAGCTGTTCGCCTCGCGCGGGTACGTCGTCGCGGCGGTGAACTTTCATGGCTCGACCGGCTACGGCCAGAAGTTCACCGACGCCATCTCCCAGCACTGGGGCGACTATCCCTACGCGGACCTGATGAAGGGCCTCGACGTGGTGGCGCGGCTCCCCTACGTGGACTCGACCCGCCTGGGCGCCGCGGGGGCGTCCTACGGCGGCTACATGATCTACTGGATCGCGGGCCACACCAACCGATTCAAGGTGCTTGTGGCTCACGACGGCGTGTTCAACCCGATGAGCATGTTCGGCACGACTGAGGAGCTGTGGTTCGTGGACTGGGAATACGGTGGCACCGTGTACGCGAACCGCGCGCTGTACGAGAAGTGGTCGCCGCTCGACTTCGTGAGCAACTGGAAGACCCCCATGCTGATTGTCCACTCGCAGCTTGATTACCGGGTGGACCTGTCGGAGGGTTATCAGGCGTTCACGGCGTTGAAGACGCTGGGTGTGCCGGCCAAGTTCCTGTATTTTCCCGACGAGGGGCACTGGGTGCTCCGGCCTCGCAACCGTCGCCTCTGGTGGGCGGTCGTGTTAGACTGGATCGACCAATACTTGAGGAAGTGATGCGCGAGCGATTCTTCACCACCCTGACCCGCAGCACCGTCCTCGCCACCGTGCTGAGCGTGCCGATCTACTTCGTGTTGCCGCGGCAAGTGAGCGCTTGGTGGGGGCTGCTCGATGCCTTCACGCTGGCGTTCTGCTTCGCCTTCCTCGGCCACTACATCGAGGTGATCCTGCTGATGATCCCCGATATCGAGGTGGGGATCGGGCGCGTCGTGCGTCTTGCCGGGTGGTTCGGCGGCGGGATGTGGGTTTACGAGATCGGGCGGCGGCTCTGGCTGCTGTATGGGCGCAGCACGCTCGACTTGCCGCCCCTCGTGTGGGGCGGGGCATTCTTCGTCGTCCTCGAGCTCCTCCTACACGCGATGCTCCGCGCCCAGGGCAAGCCCAACTACTACAGCCGCGGAGCGGGCGGGTCCTGAGGGTGGGCGATGCGTGGTACGGGGGGGGGATCGGTTGCCCTCGCGCCGCTCACCGCGCACCAGTTACGGCTTAGCCCACACGTTGTTGTCCCGCCGCACGTCCGGGAAATAGTGGCCCGGGTCGACCTCCACTCTCGTGAGGTCGCTCCGGAATTGCCGGACGTAGACGTAGTGATTGCCGAGGTACCACACTTCCACTGGCAGGCGGAGCTGCTCACTCGTGCCGTCCGCGAAGCCAAGCTTCAAGTCGACGGGCACGGGGAGTTGACCCGGGCTCGAGAGAAACACGTCGGTTGATTTCGTGCCGGCGGAATCGCTGCGTGTCTTGACGGAATCCACGGCCACGTCAACTACGTCGGTGCGGTAGAACCAGCCGCGCCAGAACCACGAGAGATCCTCGCCGAGGGCGTCGTTCATCGTCCGGAAAAAGTCGGCAGGCGTGGGATGCTTGAACGCCCAACGCCGGATGTATTCGCGGAACGCCGTATCGAACCGGGTCGAATCGCCAAGCATGGACTGGCGCAGCACGAACAGGCCGACGGCCGGCTTGCCGTACGCGGCGGCGCCGAGCAGGTAGTCGGGCAGGCGATCGGCGGGGAGGATGGAGGGCGCCTCGTCGCGCCCGCGCGCCGCGAACTGGGCCCAATTGTCTATGCCGCTACCGCCGAGGCCGGTCGTGTCATGATAGAAGGCGCGCGCCGAGTACACGTTGATAAAGGTGTTGAAGCCCTCGTCCATCCAGGCGTACAGCCGCTCGTTGCTGCCCACCATCATGGGAAACCACTGGTGGCCGAGCTCGTGGGTGGTCACACCAAACAGGCTCCGACCGCCCGCGCGCGATCCGCAAAACACGATCATCGGATACTCCATCCCGCCGACCGGACCGGCGACGTTGATCGCGGTGGGATAGGGATAGGGGAACCACTTCTCGCTGTAGTGTTTGATGGTGTGCCGCGCGTACGCCGTGGCGTTGGCCCAGTCGGGGTTGGCGTCCGGCGGATAATAGGACTGCAGGAGGACGCCGTTCCAGGAGCTCGCGTCCCAAACGAAGTTGGGCGCGGCGGCCCAGGCCACGTCCCGCACATTCTTGGCGCCGAAGTGCCAGCTGAGGGTGGGGCCCGTCCCGGCCGGCCGGGTCGTGGACTGGCCGGCTTCCTCCCGCGAGATGATCGCGACCGTGGAGTCCGCGTGCTGGGCCCGGGTGAGGCGCGCGCGCTCGGTCCCGGTCAACACGTCAACCGGATTGAGCAGCGTCCCCGTACCGGCGACCACGTAGCTGCGCGGCACGGTGACGGTGAAGTCGATGTCGCCGTACTCGAGGTAGAACTCGCCCTGGCCGAGGTACTGCTCGGTGTTCCAGCCGCGGACGTCGTCATAGACTGCCATACGGGGGAACCACTGCGCGATCTCGTATAGCCAGCGGCCCCCGTACTGATTGCGACCCATGCGATCGGAGCCGTGCCCAGGGATCTGGAACGAGTACGCGACGTCCCACGTCGCGGTCCCGCCGGGCGGCAGGGGCCGCTCGAGGTCGGCGCGGAGCACGGTGCCGTTGACTGTGGTCGAAAGCGGTCGCCGGGTGCCGGCCTGGCCGCCCGCAGCGCTGGCCACGGCGTCGAACGCCGAGATAGTGTAGCCGCCCTGGAAGCCGCGGGCGGCCCAGCGGGCGTCGGCGGGGCGAACAGCACCGCCGCGGCTGTCCTCACGGTAAATGTTCTGGTCCACTTGCAGCCACACGTAGCGCAGGGTGTCGGGCGAGTGGTTCGTGTAGCGGATCGTCTCGCGACCGCCGACGGTGTGCGCCGCGGTGTCGAGCGAGACCTGGATCGTGTAATCGACGCGCTGCTGCCAGTACCGCGGCCCCGGCATCCCGGAGCCTTCGCGGATCAGTGTGGGGGCCGGCAGCTCTAGCCGGCGGAAGGGCGAGGTGTCGCCCGTGCTCGGCGGCACGCGCACCGAAGGCGGAGCTTGCACAGGAGCCGTCGGCTGCTGCAACACGGCGAGGAGCAGGGGAACGACGAGCATCAGCATATCCCTCGGGTGAGAGTGGCGACGGCGGTTTGAATGATAGCCTCCACGGCGTGCGGTTGTGACGTCGGAACGCCGCTGCCGGACTCGGGTACGACGCAAACCGGTCGGTAGCCGACCATCGCGGGCGGAATACATTGCGACCATCCTCATGACGCCTCGCCACGGCCTGCTGTTCATCGCCGTTCTCGCCGCGTGCGAGCACACCAGCCCGTTCCACCCCGGCCTGTACGCGCCTACCGGACCCCTCGGCTCCGGCTCTCCGCTTCGGCTCACCTACAATCCGGGCCAGGATCTCACACCGACTTGGCTCCCCGATGGCAGTGCGATCCTGTACGCGCGGGAGCGGCTCGATCGTCCCGACCGGGATCGCTGCATCGCCCGGTTGCCGGCCGGTGGCGGGTCCATCACCGGGGAGCTGTGTGACCGCATCCCAGCCGCCGCTGACTCGACCGACGCGTTTGCGTGGCCGGCCCCCGCGGCCGATGGCCGCCTGGTCTACACCCGGGCGAGCTCGCTCACCGCCCTCGGGAGCCTCGCGCCCCATGACCAACAGCTGGTGCTCGGGATGTTCGACGGATCAGCGGCGGTGCGCGTGCTCCGCAGCATTCCCTACCAGAGCCCCAGCGGGCGCGGCCACGAGGCCGTCGCGCAGATCCGCTGGCTGAACGCCACCACGCTGGTGTACGTGGGGCAGCGCGTCGCCTATCCCAGGGCTTGCGGCAGCTGCCTGGCCGACACCGTCCCCAGCGGCCTGGAACTGGTCAAGATGGACCTAAGCTCGCCAATCCCCTTGCTGGACACCCTTCCGGGCACAGACCAGGCCTCGTCCGTCGCGGTCGCGGGGGACGACACCGTCTACTACACGCGCAACGGGGACTCGCGCGTCTTCCGCCTCGTCCTCTCCACCGGCGCTACAACGGTCGCCCATGATTTCGGAGGGCCGATCGCGCGCGACGTGCAAATCGTGGGGAGCCGGCTCGTGGCCGTGGTCGGAGGGAACGTCACCTATACGTCCAGTCCCACGCTTGGCCCCTTGCAGCAAGACGGAGGAGGCGTGCTCCACCTCGTTGACCTGTCGTCCGGTATCGACGTGACGCTGACGGACACCGCGCTGGCGTTCCGTCACCCGGCGCTGGCGCCTTCGGGGAAGCAAGTCGTCGCGGAGCTCGTGACCGGCCGAACGACTGATCTCTGGGCGGTCTCCCTGCCGTGAGCGGGGCGTGCGGCAGTGCGCTCTTGCTGCTGCTCGCCGCCACGGCGCCGCTCGCCGCCCAGACGAGCGGCGCGATCGGTGGCCGAGTGCGGGATGCCGTCGGCGGGCGCGGCATCGGCGGCGTCGTGATTTCGGTGGACCGCGGACGCGCGGGCGCCGGCACGGACACCTCGGGCGCGTTCCGCGTGCGGGAGGTGCGCAGCGGCTGGCACCGGGTGCAGATCTCCGCGATCGGCTTCCGCCCGGTAGTCTACGACAGCGTCCTGGTGCGTAGCGGCGAGACGGTCACGCTGAACGTCCAGCTCGAGCCCCACGCGCTGCGCATCGACTCCATCCTGGTGCAGGCCACGCCCGACCGCGTGCTCGATCCGCTCGCGCCGATGGACATGCAGCGCATCACCGCGGGTGAGATCCGGCGCCTGCCGGTCACGACGCTGGAGGAGGCGATCGCACTCTCGGCTGGCGCCGTGGGCGAGAGCTACCGCGGCGGGCGCCTCGGCGAGCAGTCTTTCGTGCTGGACGGGCTCGGCGTCAAGAACCAGCTCGACGCGTCGACCGGTACGCTGGGGCTGCGCATCCCGCCCGACATCCTCACAGAGGCGTCGCTCGTCACTAACGCCTTCTCCGCCCGGTACGGGCAGGCGCTGTCCGGACTCGTCAACGTGGTGACGAAGGATGGTGGGGACCAGTGGCAGGGCCGGGCCGCCTACGAGACCGACCGCCCGCTGTGGGGGGGGCTCGATTACGGCCTCGACCGCTTGCTGATCACCGGGGACGGCCCCATCGGCCACGGCATCGGCGTTGTCGGCGTGCTCGACGCGCAGGGGCGTCTCGACGCCGACCCTGTGAACGCGCCGCCACCCAGCGATCCGCGTGATCCGCGGTTCGGAGCCCCCGGCTTGCTGCCGCACAACAGCGGCGAGCGCCTCGACGCCAGCGGCAAACTCACTCTGCCCCTCGGCGCTCGGCAGACGCTGCGCGTGTTGGGGTTGCGGTCGGTGGAGCAGCGGCTGTTGTTCGACCCGACCTACAAGTACGACCTCGCCTTCGCGCCGGCAAGTCGCGTGCGCGGGACGCTGCTGAGCGGCCACCTGCAGCACACCTCGGGGCCGGGCGCGGTGAACCCGCTGACCGTGGATCTGCGCGCCGGCTACTTCGATCGCGAGTTCCAACGCGGGACGCTGTCCGGTCAGCCGAACTTCAAGTTCGGGGCGTTCACTGGTCAAACCTTCCATTTCCTGGGGGAGGAGATCGCCCGAGCGCGCGACACCGCCGCCGCGACGCAGGCGGTGCCGGGTTTCGGTGGGCCCGACTTCAGCGAGCGCACGCCGTGGGGGGTGCCGGCCTTCTTTCTCGGGGCGGGGCCCCGGGGCGAAATCTCCTGGAACCGCTTCCGCGAGCTGCGCACGCAGCTGGACGTGACCCTGAGCGGCGGCAAGGACGCGGATTTCTACCTCGGCGGCGACGTCTCCTGGCCGCGGGTCGAGACGTTCCAGCGCGTCTTTGCCTATCTCCCCGTGGGCATCACCGGCAAGGACACCGTCCCAAGGCCGACGACGTCGAGCTTTCAGCCGCGCACGGCGGCGGCGTACGCCGAGACGCAGCTGCGGGTGGAAGACCTGGCGTTCACCTTGGGCCTGCGTTACGACCAGTTCGAGCCGCGCACCAATCTGGGGGCGCAGCGCAGCCTCAACCCGCGGATCGCAGTGTCCACGGTGCTGAAGGACGCCACGTTCGTCGCCAGCATCGGCCGCTTCAGCCAGCCGCCGGACTACCAGTACCTCGTGGACGCCGCCTTCGACGATACGCTGCGCACCGGCCGGTTCCGCCGCGGCAATCCGGATCTCGGGTTCGAGTCGGCGATGCAGTATGAGTTCAGCCTGCGCACCCGCCCCAGCGCGCGGACGTCGCTCCGCGCCAACCTGTATGTGAAGCGACTCGACGGGCTGGTAGCGTCCGCGACGCTTGGCCTCAATCCCGACTCGGCGATCTTCGCCAATGGGGACTTCGGCACCGTGCGGGGCTTGGAGCTCCTCGTCGAGCGGGAGATCACGGGCGGCTGGGGCGTGCGGGTCAATTACACGCTGCAGGACGCGGTCGCCACCGCGACCAACGCCTTCCAGATCCTGCGTCGCGTGCGCATCGGCACTGTCGGCGACACGATTTACCCGGCCCGCGTGCAGTTCCCGCTCGACTACGACCGCCGCCACAGCCTCACGGTGATCGCCCAGGCGCGGGTGAGGCAGGGCGCCGGGCCGCGCGTCGGCGGGGTGCGGCTCATCGAGGGGCTCGAGGCCGCAGCCATCGCGCGCTACAACTCGGGCCTCCCCTACTCCCGCACGAACGCCAGCGGCGATACGCTCATCGGTCTTCCCAACAGCTACCGGCTGCCGGCGGAGAAGACGCTCGACCTGCTGGTGCGGCGACCGATCCGGGTCGCGAGTCGCGAGGGAGGGCTATACCTCGACGTGCGGAACCTCTTCAACTTTCGTAATGTGCAGAGCGTGCGGCGCGACACCGGGGAGCCTGGCGTGGGCGATCCGACGATCAACGCGCTCGCCCAGGCCGCCTACCAGGCGCACCCCGAAGCGATCCCCTACGAGTCGCCGCGCTACCGCCGGTGGGCGGACCTCGACGGCAATGGGCTGATCGAGGGGGCCGGGGAGCTGATGCCGCTGTATCTCGCGGCGGCGCGCGACTTCACCCAGCCCTACTTTCAGTACGGACCACCGCGATTGATTCGCCTGGGGATGGAGCTGGTTTTCTAGAGTCTTCCCTGACGCGACGAACCGGACCTGCCTACGCGCACAATGCAGCGCAGCGGCTAGGGACAACCCGCTCGTCGAGTCAGACTGCAGACTGTGCTTACTCATCTCCCCGGGTCCTCCCCCCCCTCCCCCCCCC
>DASQAH010000095.1:0-4709 GCA_035635835.1 Gemmatimonadales bacterium | reverse complement strand
GGGGGGGGGGGGGCAAGCACTGATCGCCGAGGCTGCGAGTTCCGTGGCTCGGCGGCTCGGCTCCCTCGAACCGCGCGCCGCGATTGTGCTCGGCTCGGGACTCGGATTCCTCGCCGATGAAGTGCAGAGCGCCGTCCGCATTCCGTACGCCGAGATCCCGGGTTTCCCGCAGCCCGGAGTTGCGGGTCACAAGGGGGAGCTCGTCGCCGGCACCCTGGACGGGGTCTCCGTGCTGGTCCAAAACGGGCGGTTCCATCTCTACGAAGGCCACGAGGCGCAGGTGGCCGCCCTGCCCGTGCGCGTGATGGCCACTCTCGGCGTGCGGACGCTGATCGTCACCAACGCCGCCGGGGGCGTCCGACTCACGTTCCGGCCAGGCACCCTGATGCTGATCGCCGACCACATCAACCTCATGTTCCGCAACCCGCTCACTGGCCCGGTCCTGGAAGGGGAGGAACGCTTCCCGGACATGAGCGAGCCCTACGACGCCGCGCTGCGAGCTCTGGCCCGGGATGCCGCCCGAGAGGCGAAGATCCCGCTCGAGGAGGGGGTGTATGCCGGCCTACTCGGGCCCTCCTACGAGACCCCTGCCGAGATCCGGATGCTGCAACGGCTCGGCGCCGACGCCGTGGGGATGTCCACCGTGCCGGAGGTGATCGCCGCTCGGGTTCGGGGGATGCGCTGTCTCGGCTTCTCGACCATCACGAACCTCGCGACGGGGATCTCACCGGCCGCGCTCTCCCATCAGGAGGTTCTGGACGTCGGGCGGCAGGTGGGGCAGGCGTTGGGAACGATCGTGAAGGGGGTGCTGCGCCGTCTTTGAGGCTGCTTCCAGCGCCTGTGGTTCTGGCGCTCCCATTGCAACCTTTTCGCTCAGCCGTCTGTCCTATCTTGCAGTAGCCTTCTCACCTCGGGCGCCGTCGCCGGGGGTCGCGTCGCGATCGCTGCGAGGTGCCCATGGTGTCCGTTCTGCTGTGCTTGGTGTGTCGCAGCTCCGGGCTCCCAGCCTTCGTGGACTCTCCACCACCCCCGCCGCGCATTCAGCAAGTCCGGGCCGTACGAGCGACCCAGCCCGTTTCGGTGGACGGCGTCCTGGACGATCCGATCTGGCGCACCGCCTATCGGGTCACCGGGTTCCTGCAGCGTGACCCGACCGAGGGTGCCACGCCGAGCGAGAGCACGGTGGTCTTCGTGGCGTACGACGACGCCGCTCTGTACGTCGGCGCCCGCTTGTACGACACGCATCCGGATTCGATCGTTGCGCGATTGTCACGCCGTGATGTCTCCGCCAGTTCCGATCGGTTCAATGTCTACATCGATCCCTATCACGACCGCCGCAGCGGGTTCTATTTCGGGCTGAGCGCGGCGGGGACGCAGTTCGACGGTACTCTCCTCAATGACGACTGGAGCGACGACACCTGGGACGGCGTGTGGGAGGGGAAGGTGAGCCGGGACCCGCTCGGCTGGTCGGCGGAGCTGCGGATTCCGTACTCGCAGCTGCGGTTTCTGAAACGGCCACAGCAGGTGTGGGGGATCAATTTCAGTCGGGTCATCGCCCGCCGCAACGAGCAGGACTACCTCGTCTTCACGCCTAAGAACGGCAGCGGCTTCGTGTCGCGGTTTGTGGATCTCGTGGGCATCGATGAGGTCACGCCCCCGCGGCGCTTGGAGGTCATGCCGTATGTCACGAGCCGGGCCGAGTTCGCCCCCCATGCGGGGGGCGATCCGTTCAACGCCGGTTCTCGGATGACGCCGGCCGCTGGCGTGGATGCTCGGATCGGTCTCGGCTCCAACCTCACGCTGAACGCGACCGTCAACCCCGACTTCGGACAAGTCGAGGTCGACCCCGCCGTCGTGAACCTCAGCGACGTCGAGACGTTCTTCACGGAGAAGCGGCCGTTCTTCGTTGAGGGGTCGTCGACGTTCAGTTTCGGCCAGGGAGGGCAGCGCAACAATTGGAGCTTCAACTGGCCGGGGCCGACGTATTTCTACAGCCGGCGCATCGGCCGCGCGTTGTCCTACGGTCGCCCGGCCGGCGGGTTCGCCGATGGGCCGGCCGGGGCGCACATCCTCGGCGCGCTGAAGCTGACAGGGAAGGCGGGCGGCAACTGGAATGTCGGCGCGCTCTCGGCGGTGACGAATCGCGAGTTCGCCACCACGCAGGACAGCTTCGGCGTTCGGGGGCGGCAGGAGATCGAGCCCCTGGCGTTCTATGGCGTGTACCGCGCTCAGAAGGAGATCGCCCAGGGCCAGCAGGGGATCGGGTTCCTGGCGACGGTCGCCGCACGCGCGTTCAACGATCCCACGCTGCGAGACGCACGTAACTCCCACAGCGTGTTCGTTGGCACGGACGGGTGGACCTTCCTCGACGCCAGCCGCACATGGGTCACGACGTGGCGGGGCGGCGTCACACGCATCGCGGGCACGCGGAGTCGCCTCCTCGCGGTCCAGCAGAGCTCTGTGCACTACTTCCAGCAACCCGACAACCACCATGTGACTGTGGACAGCTCGGCGACCGCGATGACCGGCGCCATGGGGCGTGTCACGTTGGGCAAGCAGAAGGGGAACAGCTTCGTCAACTCGTCGCTGGGGTTCATCGCCCCGTCCTTCGACCTCAACGACGTCGGATTCCTATCCCGCACCGGCATCGTGAACATGCACGTCGGGGCGGGCTACGACTGGACGACGCCGGGCCGCGTGTTCCGCTACGTCGAGGTTCTGGGAGCGGTGTTCCGCAACTACGACTGGGATGGCAACATCAACTGGTCTGGCGCGTTCGCCGCCGGATCCTTTCAGCTCAAGAACTTCTACTGGCTCAATTGGGACGCGGCCTACAACCCGTGGACCGTGAACAACCGGCGCACGCGGGGAGGCCCGCTCACGCTCAATCCGCCCGGTTACCAGGCCGACCTGAGTGTGAACTCCGACAGCCGAAAGGCGTGGGTGTATGGTCTCAACGGCGGGACCTACCAGTCCCGCGACGGCCGCAACTGGTACGCCGGGGGGAGGCTGGAGTGGCGTCCCGCCACTAACGTCTCGGTCAGCGCCGGGCCGAATCTGAGCGGCAACGTCACACCGGTCCAGTACGTCGGTACCTACGACGACACCGCGTCGGCCGCCACCTTCGGCAAGGACTATGTGTTCGCGCGGCTACGCTCGACCGAACTGTCGGCGGCCATTCGGCTCAATTGGACTTATACGCCGCAGCTGTCGCTGCAGCTGTACGTCCAGCCGCTGATCTCGGCGGGTAAGTACGACCAGTTCACGCGGCTGGCGCGGCCGCGCAGCTTCGACTTCACCCCCACCGCGGCGCCGGTCAATCCCGACTTCAACTTCCGCTCGCTGCGGGGTAACGCCGTGTTGCGTTGGGAATACCTGCCCGGCTCGACGCTGTTTTTCGTGTGGACGCAGACACGGCAGGACGCCGAAGGCATCGGCGACTTCGCCTTTCACCGCTCGCTCGATCGGCTGATCCAGGCGCCGGCCGACAACATCTTCCTGATCAAGGCGACGTACTGGTGGAACCCCTAAGGGGTTAGCGCCGTCGTCCTGAGGCTGTTACAGGAGGCGCACGCGAATTCGGCCGGCGCCTGTAGTGCGCAGTCCCTTGGCGGCCTTCTTCATCTTCTTCTTCTTCTTCTTTTTTTTCTTCTTTTTTTTCTTTTGGCCCTCGCCCGTCAACGGGGGCGCTCGCTGTCGTCTCGTCCGGACCACGTGGCGAGATCTTCGGCGATCGCGTGACGCACCACGAGGAGGTTCATGTCATTGAATAGGGCGTCAGCCGACGCCCATCGCTAGCACCCGCTGTGGAGCGCATACGGCGACGGCGGACCCACTCGCGTACAGTACCGATTCGGGGTGTCGCCGGCTCACGGCAGCCCACGCCGGTCCGTACAGCGCGCCGAGATCGAGGTCCCAGTCGAAGGCGTCCACGTTCCGGTTGTGCCAGGCGGGATGCTCCACCTGAAACGCGGTCAGCTGCCGTCGTCGGTTCAGGCGATAGCCCACGAAGCGCTGCTGGAAGAACGCCTCCGCGCTGCCGGGGCGGGGAAGGCCTTGCGCTGCGCCTGCGGTCGCGGCCATGCGCCAGCGCCGGGCGATGCGGTACTCGACCGTCACGGTTTCGGGTGCTGCGGTGACGCGAGCGTCGATCGGGACCGTTGCGAACGGCTCGGCGTACGCCCACCGCGCGACCGCGGCCATGAGGCGGCTCGCCACGAGTTGGCGGATGAACCAGACGCCCGTACGATCCCGGAAGCGAACGTAGGTGCGGAAGTTGACCTGCGCGTGAGCCGTGAAGCCGGGCACGCGCCATCCCCGCACCCGCACCGCGTCCATGCACAAGCCGACCACGCTCACGTACGCCTTCCCGCGCCAGTGATCCAGCTCGAGCGGCGGCGGGATGATCGGCCGCAGGACCGCTTCGGGTGCCTCTATGTTGACGAGGACCACCTGCGACCAGTTGGCGGTGAGGAACGGAACGGCCAGATTCCTGTCCTTGCGACTCGCCGCCCGCCCTACAGGCCGTCGCTCGGCGGCCGGGGCGGCGCCGGGACGAAATGGTTGAGCGGCCCGTGCCCCCCCCGCCCTCCGAGACCAGGCGCCGCCGCCATTGCTCGCTGCACGAAGTCCAGCGCGTCCGTCACCGCGCGCTCCAGTGGTCGCCCGTGCGCGAGGCCGGCCGTCACTGCCGCGGAGAGCGTGCAACC
>DASQAH010000094.1:0-2336 GCA_035635835.1 Gemmatimonadales bacterium | reverse complement strand
CGCCCGACACCAGGCGCAACTCGACGGGCTCTTGGCGGCCGGCGACGTGATGGTGCAGCCGTTCGTGGCGGAAGTGGCGGAACCGGGCGAATGGTCGATCGTCTTTCTCGGCGGCCGCTTCAGTCACGCCGTGCTCAAGCGCCCGGCGGCGGGCGATTACCGCGTGCAGTGGGAATTCGGCGGCTCGGCCGTGAGCGCGGTCCCGGGAAGGCATCTGGTCGCCGATGCCGAGCGCGCACTCGCCGCGGCGCCGGGCAGGGCGCTGTATGCGCGGGTCGATGGCGTAGAGCAAGGCGGCCGGCTGGTACTCATGGAGCTGGAGTTGATCGAGCCGCATCTTTTTCTCGCCTGGAGTGCCCCGGCGGCGGCGCGCCTCGCTGGGGGGCTTCGCGCAACACTCACTCCGCCCTAAGGCGGTAGCCGACCCCCGTCTCCATCAGCAGGTAGTGCGGCTGCGCCGGGTCCCGCTCGAGCGTGTGGCGCAGCTGAGTCATGTGGACTCGCAGCGTGGGTGTTTGCGTGACCGCGTGCGTGCCCCACACTTCCTTCAGCAGATGGCGATGCGTGAGCACCTTGCCCACGTGGCGCACCAGCGCAAGGAGCAGCTTGTACTCGATCGGGGTGAGATGCACCTCGCGCTCTGCGACGAGCACCCGGCGGCGTTCGAGGTCCACCCGCAGCTCGCCGATCGTGAGCACGGGCTCCTCCGGCTGACCCGCCGCGCGCGCCGCGTGGCGCAGCGCAACGCGCATGCGCGCGAGCAGCTCACCCACTCCGAACGGCTTCGTGAGATAGTCGTCCGCCCCGGCGTCGAGGGCGGCGACCTTGTCACGCTCCTGTCCTCGGGCGGAAATGACGACGATGGGCGTCGCGGCCCATTCGCGAATGCGGCGCGTGAGGTCGATGCCGTCCCCGTCCGGGAGGCCCAAGTCCAGCAGAATGATGTCGGGGTTGCGGCCGACGGCCTGCGCGAGACCCTCCCGCGCGGTGGCCGCTTCGACGAGGTGGTACGCCTCGTTCTCGAGGGCAGCCCGGAGGAACCGGCGCATCTGGGGCTCGTCCTCGATCAGCAGCACCACCGCAGCGGGCTCGGCCACGCTGACAAACTAGGCGGCGTCTGCCTCCGGGGGTACCTGAAGCGGCGGAGCACCGGCGAGCGGCAGGGTGAAGTGAAACACCGCCCCACCGCCCGGCCGATTTTCCGCCCAGATGCGACCGCCATGCGCCGTGATGATCCCGCGGCAAATCGTCAGCCCCAACCCGACACCGCTCGTGGACGTAGCGCCCGGCGCACGGTAGAACTTCTCGAAGATGCGGGTTTCCTCCCCGGGTGGGAGCCCGGGCCCACGATCGGCCACGTCGACGCGCACCGCCCCCTCCACCGCCGTCGCCGTGATCTCGATCGGTGTACCCGGCGGCGTGTACTTCACGGCGTTTTCGACGAGGTTGATGAACACCTGCTCGATGAGCACGGCGTCGAGCGGGACGAGCGGCAGGTCGGGAGGGAGGCTGACCTGCACGGGGTGGTCCCGCAGCCGCCCTTCCAGCCGGATGAGCGCCACGCCCACGGCCTCTTCGAGCGGCTGCCACTCCTTCTGGACCTGGAGCGCGCCGCTCTCCACCCGGATCATGTCGAGCAGGTTGCCGATCAAGCGGTTCATCCGCTGCGCCTCCTCCAGCGCGGTCTCTAAGAGATCCCGCCGCGTGGATTCGGACAGCGTCCCCCGGTCTTCGAGCACGCTCGTGAGCGCGCCGGTGATGGCACCGAGCGGCGTGCGCATGTCGTGGGAGAGCGAGCTCAAGAGCGCCGTGCGCAGCCGCTCGGCCTCGACCTCCACCTGCTCCTGCTGCGCCCGCTCGGCGAGCCCCGCCCGCTCGAGGGCGCTAGCCGCCTGGCCCGCGAACGTTTCGAGCAGGTGCTGCACGGTCGGATCCTGAAACCGTTTGGGATCGTCGGGCCGCAAGCCCAGCACGCCGATGATGCCGGTCGACCCGACGAGCGGCACGTACAAGCCCTGCGCCGCGGGGAGGGTGTCGGTCCCGGCTCCCGCGACTCGGCCCCGCCCGAACACCCACGCCGCGACGCTCTGCTCCTTCTCGTCCATCGGGTAGGCCGGAGTCGTGCCGAGCGGGGCTTGCAGGCGCCCCGACTCGTCCGGCAGGAGAATCTGTGCCGGCACGCCGAACGTGTCGCGGACGTGCCGCGCCGCCGCAACGACGAGGTCGCTCTCGCCACGCGTCGCCGCCAGCTCCCGGCTCAGAGCGTACAAGGCTGCCGTGCGCCGCTCGCGCTCCCGCGCCGTCTCTGCCTGGGCGCGAATCCGCAGGGTCAGCCC
>DASQAH010000093.1:0-24009 GCA_035635835.1 Gemmatimonadales bacterium | reverse complement strand
AGACCGGGAGTCCGACTAGATGCGGCCGAACCAGGCCATCAGTCGAAGGCGTGGCATCATCCAGACCGCCTCGCGCACGATGGCCTTGTTCATCTTGCTTTGCCCCTCGGTTCGATCTACGAACACGATGGGGATCTCGGCTAGCTTGAACCCTTTTCGCCATGCCCGCACACTCATTTCCACCTGGAAAGCGTACCCGTTGGAGCGCACCTGGTCGAGGTTAATCGCCTCCAGCACGCGCCGGCGAAAGCACTTGAACCCGCCGGTCAGGTCCCAGATCCGCAGCCCCGTCAGCCTCCGGGCGTAGATATTGGCGCAGTAGGACAGCACCAGGCGACCCATAGGCCAGTTGACCACCGTCACCTTCCCCTGAAGATAACGCGACCCGAGCACCAAGTCCGCCCCCTCTACGGCCTTGAGAAACCCCTTCAGGTGGGCAGGATCGTGCGAGAAGTCCGCGTCCATCTCGAGCAGGTAGTCGTAGCCGCGCTCCAACCCCCAGCGAAACCCTGCGCGGTAGGCCGTCCCCAGGCCGAGTTTGCCCTCCCGGTGGAGCACGTGGATTCGGGCATCCGCTCGCGCGAGCTCGTCGGCGATGCGGCCGGTTCCGTCCTGGGAGTTGTCGTCCACGACGAGCACGTCGATCCGCGGGTCCTGCGCCAGGACCTGCGGCAGGAGGCCGGGGAGGTTCGGTGCCTCGTTGTAGGTCGGGATGACGACGAGGGCGCGCTCAGCCACGTCGCCTCCGGCGCCATAGCGGCGGCGCCACGAGCCCAACGGCCAGGACCAGCAGCGACAGGAACGTCACCATTCGGCCGGTGCGGTAGTCGTGCGGGTCGAACGCCAGCTCGACTCTGCGGGCGCCCGCTGGCACCGGGATCGTGATGAGGGTCTGGTCGCCGCGGTAGACCGCGGCCGGCAAGCCATCCACCTTCGCTCGCCAATCCGGATACCAGTTTTCCGCCACGAGCAGGTAGCTCGGCGCCGGCGGCGCGGGATCGAGGTTGATCGACATCTTCCCCGGCGCCCACTGAGTCACCGTGGCTTTGGAGGGACTGGGCGGCGGCATTTCGGTGACGGGGAGCGGGTTCAGGTGCTGCGTGGTATCGAACAGCACCAGGCGATTGAACTCGAGCTGCGGGTCCATCAGCGTCGGCACTATCTGGTCGGCCGGCACTTTCACTGCAGCGGTGACGACCTGCGCGTAGGGGGGCACGGTGTCTGCCTCGTAAACGTAGGCCTGGCCGCCGGCTGCCGTCGCCACGGGGCCCAGCAAGCGGTGATACGCCGGGAGACGAGCGCTGTCCCCTAGGATAACGTCCCGCACGGCGAGCAGTTTCCAGAGCTGGAGGGATCGGAGGTTTCGATACCCTTCCTGTTTGCCCACCAACTCGTCGAACGTGCTCAGCTCGAAGCCATGATAGCCCAGCACTTGTGGGATGTTGTATCGCATCAGGGTGCCGGAGTAGACGCCCGCGTCGAGCACACGGAAGGGGGGCCGGGTCGGCTCGAGGAACCGCACGACGTCGTCGTGGGCGTAGAGCTGCTCCTCGGGCCGGCTCCATTGCCAGAACGGCCGTCCGGCGCGCCAGAGATCGGCGCCCACCACGAGGGCGAGCGCGGCAGCAAAGACAGGGGGGGCGATTCGTTTGTCCACGAAGGACAGGCCGACGCCGGCGACGAGCGCGAGCCCGACACAGCTTCCCACGCTTCCCCACATGATGTCCGACTGCGCGAGCGTCGCCGTGGGGACTAGGTTTCGGCCGATCTCTGCGCTGTGCGCGGCGGCCCAGGAGGTGGCGATGGCGCCGTAGGTGCCGAGGAGGCCCAGCACTGCGAGCACCCCAGCCGCGCCGAGCCCCGCCACCAGCAGCTTGCGGCCCTCGCGGCGCTCTAGCCGCTCCGCGCCGGCGGCCGCGAGGATCGAAACGGCCAGGGCGACCACGTAAAAGGCGATCCCCGGGGCCCGCGTTTTCTTGACGTACGGGACGAGAGCCCACCACAGCCGGTAAAAGGGTGTCGCTCCTCCGAGACTGACGAGCAGGAACAGGACGCCGATCGCGAGGACCCAGCGCACGAGGCGCCGCCGCGGCCCTACCCCACCGGTGCCGAGGACAGCGAGCAGGATCACCGGTAGGCCTAAGTACTCGCTGTGGAGCTTGAGGGCATTCGGCCCCCAATACGTGTCGTGCACGCCAGTGCGATCGTACACGCCGGTGAAGCCGGACAGAAGGAACTCCGGGGTGTGGATCAAGGGCGTCGCGAAGCTCGCGGACCACTCGAACCCTTGCGTGCCTGCTCGAGCCGAGAAGGGGATGTAATGGAGGAACGGTAACACCTGAACGAGGGAGAGGCCGAAGCCGAGCACGACTCCTGTGAGCGCGAGGGTGAGCCCGGCCCACCGCTGGCGCGTCGTCAAGTCAATCGGCTCGCCGACAGTGAAATAGAGGGCAAAGATGCCGCACACGATGAGCGCATACTGCGCGGTCTGGTACTGCGGCGACAGCAGGGCGAGCCCGACCGCGAGCCCGAACAGCGCGAAGCCCTCCGGTCGGCGCCGCCGGATTCCGAGGAGGAGACCGATCAGCATCAGCGGCAGCAGCGACGTCACGAACAGCTTGCCGTCGTGGCCCGGCGAGGCGTAGGAAACGATGACCCCGCTGAGTTGGTACGCGGTACCCCCGATCACCGAGCCGAGCCAGGAGAACCCTAGGAGCCGGAGCAGCCAATAGAGTGAGAACCCCGCGATGACATAGTGTGTGACGAACGCGAGGTTCATCGCGGGCACCGTCGGCATTACGAGGCGGAGCCACGCCGTCGGATAGAACAGGTCTCCGAACCCGGCGAACACCGGGACCCCGCCCATCAGCAGAGGGTTCCACAGTGGCGGATGCCCGGTGGCCCGCCACTGCATTGCTCCCCAGAAGCGTATCGCGTACCCGGTGATGTATTGGTCGCTGTTGGGACCGCCCAGGAGCTGACCCGTCCACATTGGCAGCGACAGGACGAAGATCCACAAGCAACAGAACCCTAGCGCAGCGAAGTCTGGTCGGGACGGAGTGTAGGCAGCGGGGGAAGCTCCCGGGGCAGGCCCAGCCGACTGGCTCAACGGAGGACTCCTTTTCGCGCGAAGAGGAATGGGGCAGCCGCCCCCAGCTCGGTGACCGTCAGCAGGACCCGCGTCGCGAGAGCGAGCGCGATGGCCAGCTTGGGGCCGACCGCGCCCACGAGCAGAAGGTAGAACAGCGACTCGCGTGGGCCGAGACCGGCGGGGGCGAACACCGCCACGAGGCCTACAAGATACGAAATCGTGAACACCGTGGCGGCCAAGCTCCAGCTGACCACGGCGTCCGGCGTGAGCCCGCGGGCTAAGCATTGCATGGCGAGCCCATAACCGGCCCACGCCGCGACGTTAGCCAGGAAGGCCCCCAGCATGACACGCGGCGCGATCGGCGCGAGGGCGGGCCACGTGGCAGGCAGGAAGCGTTGCACCCGCGCCAGCGCCCACTTGGAGGACAGGGCGGCCACGCCGAGTACCGCGCCGACGCCGAGGGTGAGCGTCGCGACGCCCATCCAGACAGGCGCGGCCCGTAGCGCCGCTGGACTGAGCGCCCCGACGAGGGCGAGGCCCCCAGCAAGGGCCAAGGCCTGGTTCACGAGCGCCGCCGCAACGGCTGCTGAGGCATCCACGCCGGCCTGCTGCGCCAGCAAGGCGTTGCCCGCGATCGCCCACACCTTACCCGGAATGTACTTGCCAAGGTTCGAGACCATGCAGATGCGTGCGGCGTTCGGGTAATCGAGGTGTTGGCCCATCGAGACGACCACCCGCCGCCACGCCTCGACGAGGAGCGCGTAGGCGGCCCAAACGATCGCTACACTCGCGAGGAGCCAGCCCGGTCGCACGTCCCAGGCGATGGGCTGTGCCCGCAGTTCATCCCAGCTTCCGGCCAGCTTGCCTACCGCGAGCCCGATAACGACCAGGGCAAGGACCCCCTGGACGATTCGCCACCACCGTTGTCGCTCAGCCACGGGTGCGGGCGGGCCAAGCGCAAGTCTCCACTACCCTACCTTCACCGTCTTCCAGAACGAGCGGCCAGGGATAGGGCCCCGGGCCATCCGCCACGAGGTCGAGCCGGCCTTCGGACGTCACGGTCCGCACCCGCACGCTGCGCCGCGCCACACGCCACGCGACAAGCTCCCCAAGGGTTCCTACGAACGGAGGGTACGGGCCGGCCAACACCCCTTGCACTAGCCGCCCGTATGCCTCCGGGGCACCAGGAAACCCCAACGCCGGTGTCAGGTTGGGGTGCCAGAGGCCCACCCACAGCCCTTCCACCTCCCGGCAGGCGGTCGCGAGCGAGAGCCCATCGTCGATCCAGGCGTCGGGGTCTTCCACGCCGCCATACTTACTCAGCGCGCGGTCCATCCAGACGAGCGGCACCTCGTCGAGCGCCGCAGATGTCTGTGTCTCCGCATCCCAGCTGGGGACGACGTCAGCGACCCCGAGCCGAAAGCCGTTGCGGTCGGGGAAGCCGTAGGTCGCATCATAGCGGAATCCAGCGGCGAGCATCGCGCGCTGTGTCGCTCCGGTGCGCATGCGGAGGAAGTGCTGCCGTACTCCACCCGGCAGCCCGCCTGTGATCGCCGCCAGGCGCTCCCGTTCGCCGCGGAGCGTGGCGGCGTCGAGCCAACTGGCGAAGCTGCCGTGAAGACCGATCTCGTTACCCTGCTCTCTCACCGCGGAAAGAATCCGTCGTGCCACCCGGGACTCCGGACGGTAGGTGATGTCCCCCCGGCTCCAACTCCGCAGCGAGGGAGTCCCGCTAATCACGAACCAGGTTGAGCGCACGCCGACGCCGATCGCGGCCCGCAGCAGCTGGTCGACCGCCTGCCAGACGGGTGAGCGCCACGCAGTGAGCCCCGCCAGGGTCGTGCGGGCGGCGCGGCCGACCTCACCCCGCTGAAGCAACTCGAGCAGCCGCAGGAGGGTGAAGGCGGGCCAACCGGCCACGACGTCTAGATCGTGCGTGAACGCCGCTGCCCAGCGCCTGCCACCTGGCCACGGAGCGAGGCAGCGCACGAGCCGTGCGCCGGCAGCGGCCTGCACCGCCGTCCGAAGCGCTGCGGCATGCCGGCTCAAGACGGGTTCACGCCAGCGCTCGACACGTACCAGCGGGTTCTCATGAGACGGCACGCGGTCGTGGCGATTGTAGCTCTCCGACTGCTGCTCCTCCACCGCCCCGGCCACCACGCAGAAGTAGGCGAGCACATTGCGGGACAAGCGCACCTCGCCGTCGCCGTGTGCCAGCGCCCAACGGCCGCCAAGGAACGCGTCGTAGTCGTCGCGGCGCTCGTTGGTGATCGTGAGCCGGACGACGTCGGCAGCGGGGTCCTCCACTGTAAGCAGCCTTGAGGTATCAAGCAGCACAGCGAGGCCGTAGCGCTCGTTGGGCCGGAGCTGGGCGGCTGGCGCCGTGAGACGGATCACGCCCAGCCGGTGGGCGGAGTGAGCACACGGATGGTGCGTGCCGGCTGGCCGGCGACGACGTGCAGCGGCGGCACGTCTTGCGTGACGACGCTGTTCGCGCCAATGACCGCGCCGCGGCCGATCGTCACCCCAGGAAGGACCACGACCCCTGCGCCGAGCCACGCGTCAGGCTCGATCACGATCGAGGCACGCTTGATGGGAGCGAAATTCCTGATCCGGGACTCGTTGGGATGGGACGACATCACTAGAGTAACCCGCGGTGCTACGCTTACGCGGTCGCCGATGGTCAGGTTCCCCGTGTCCTCCAACTCCTCGGCAATGAGGATGTCATCGGCGATGTAGACGTCCTTCCCGATGCGGTAACCGCACCAACGAAGCAGCTGGACGCGCCAGGCTGGGAAGAACGCGTTCCGCGCCCACCGCTTCAGGACCTTCTTGCGGAGCCGCCAGAGGAATCGCACCGGATCACCCCAGGAAGCGGTAAAGGGCCGAGCCAGCTCGCGCGGCGGGCGCCGGGAGCCATCTCCACAGGCGTGTCGCCAGCGCGAGTACGCCGCGGTCGCGGCGCGCCTGATTCAGGCCGCCCGCGTCCGGCCAGTAATCATATGCCAGGGGAACCGCCTGCGCACCCCAACGGAGCTTGAAGTCGGCGAGTGAGGCCTGCTCGGGCGCCGTACGCCCCAGATCGCAGATGACGCCAGCCGCCGCGGCGCGCTGCAAAGCCGCCCATAGCAGCACGTGGGTGGGCCGGTACTGCTTCACGTAGGCCGGATCGGAAGCGCTGAAGGCATAGATCCACTCGCGCGGGCCCTTGAACATCACGAACCCGGCCGCCATCCGTCCGTCCGGCAGGCGGGCGAGGTACAGGTCGGCGAGCCCTAGCCCTTGCAACCGCCGACACAGGTCCACGAAGAAGCGGCGCGGCGGCGCTGGCACGCCATGCCACTGCTGCACGCGCTCCTCGAGCTGGGCCATCGCGAGCCAGTCGGCCTCGGACTCACCGTTGACGACCGCCACGCCCGCCTTCTGGCCCTTGCGGATACGTTGTTGCGTGCTGGTGTGGTGCAGCCGGTTCCAGACCGCTTGTTCCCCGCCCTCGGTCGAAACCCGATAGGTCGTGTAGCGCGTCGAGCGCACGAATTCCAGCGGTGCGGCGGGAATGTCGCTAGCGATCTGCTTGATCTCGACGCGCCGGACGCCCCGCTGGGCCGTGAGCTCACGCGCCGCCGTTCCCAGGGCCTGGGCGACCTCCAGTGATCGCGCCATAGGGCCCGCGATGAAACTGAACGGGAAGCTCACCAACCGCTTGCCCCCGAACAGTCCTGGCACCGTCGCAAGTGCGAGTCCGCCCACGAGCCGGCCATCATGACGTGCCGTCAGCCAGCAGACTTCGTAGCTAAAACACTCCGCGAGGCCGGTGATCCACCGTGGGTCGTGGTAGAAGGTTCCCACTTCCCGCGCGAGCTCGACCCAGCCGCCCGGGGGGAGGGAGGAGCCCTGGGTCTCAACGTTCCGGGTGATCAAGGGCGATGGCGTCATAAAGGGCGAGGAATCGATCGGCAGCCACCGTGGGCGAATACATCGCTTGCATGCGGCGTGCCCCTTCCGCGGTGAGCCGGGCACGGAGGGCGGGATCGCTCAGCAGGCGACCAAGCTGGTCGGCGAGGTGCCGTGGGTCGCCGTCCCGGGCAAGCAGACCGGTCTCACCGTCCACGACGATTTCAGGGATGCCACCCGCGGGCGTTCCGACGACCGCCGATCCTGAGAGCAACGCCTCGACGAGCGCGAGCCCAAGCCCCTCGGCGTGTCCCCGCGTCGGAAGCACGGTGATCGTACTCGACCCGTACTCGGCTGGCATGGCGTCCTGGCGTACGAAGTTCGACCAGTCGACGGCATCGGCAATCCCTAACTGACGGGCCAGGACCTCGAGGTTGCGGCGCTCCGGCCCCTCCCCCAACACCCTCACCCGACAGGGAATGCCGCGCTGCCGGAGGATCTGGAACGCGCGCAGCAGGACATCGACCCCTTTGCTCGCAACCAGGTTTCCGGCGTATAGGATGCGTGGGGGCTGCGCCTTTGGCGTCGTCGTTCCCGCCGCGAACCGGTCCACCTCGAGTGGCATCGGGGCGACCATGACGGGGCGCTTGAGCCGCAGGGCGTGGCGCTCGATGTCAGCTGCGAGGAAGCGCGAGACCGTCGTTATGGCGGCCGCGTGGTCGAACACAGGACGCGCCAAGCGCGGGACCAGAACCCGCCGATCCAGGAGACGAACGTCGCTACCGTGACAGGTGAGTACGAACGGCCGCTCGCCTCCCGCCCCCCCTCTCCCGCCGCCCCGTGCCCTGGCAACGACCCACCCAGCGGGAAACCACCAGTGGGCGTGGACTACGTTCGGGTCGAGCTCGGCGACGGCGCGGCGAACGGCACGGGTGAACGCCGCGAGATACAGCGGCAACACAAGGAGACTGAGAGGAGAGAGCAATGCACGAGAGCGCACGTCGCCGCGGTACCCGATTCGCTCGAGTGGCTCAGGCGCGTAGCCGAAGCGTCGGACCGGGACCCCGTCATCGGTGTCTTCGTAAGCCGTGCCCGCCGTGTGCGGTGCGACGACCCAAACTGCAGCACCTGCGGAGTGGGCGGCCCGGGCCAGCCGCGCAACGTACCCCCCTGCGGGATCTCCGGGGAAGCGGGGGTAGTTGTGGCTGACCACCAAGAGCCGCATCGGGAGTGAAACCTAGTGCCCCGCCTGGAGCGATCCAAGCGGCTGTGTCTGACCGGCGGAAGGGAGCGAGGGAAGCGGTAGCGGCCTCCGCTCTCGTAGCGTGCCGTCTGGCCGGAGAGGAGGCGCCTCAGGTCCCCAGAAGGGGCCCCGCGAGGGGCCCCGGGGCCCGTAGGGATGTAGCCGCTAGTGGATGATGTCGACCCAGCCAGCTTCGTTCGCGATCACGGCCGTTGCGCCGTCGTTCGTGAACGCGAGTCGCCGTGGCGCACCCCCTGTTGAGATCGTTGCAACGACCGTACGAGTAGCTCGATCGATAACTCGAACTACTCCGCTTCCCGACAACGCCACGTACAGTTGCACATTGTCGGGGCTCACCTTCACCTCGAAGCCTCCGCCGCCGAGAGCGACCGACCCTGACACAGTGCCAGAGGCCAGGTCGATGATCCAAAGCTGGCCAGCGCCCTCGTCGGCCACGTACAGCTCGCCATCGTTGCGAGAGATGGCCACCGCTTGCAGGGTACCAGCGCCGGGAATGGTGAAGGTTCTAAGTGCGGTATGCGTAACTGCATCGAATTCAACTACGGCCCCGTTGAAGAGGAGGCTCGCATACAGCTTCGATCGAGTCGAATTGAGGGAGAGGCCGTTGGACAGGCCGGGCAGCGGAATTGTGGCGGTCGTCGTGAGGGTCTGGCGATCAACGATAGCGACGAGCGACTGGTTCCCGCTGACGAACGCGCTGTGGTCATCGACGCCAGCGATCACCCGGAACGGGTTGAACGGTACGTGAATGGTACCGGTGACGCTGTTCGTCGAAGTCGCGACGACGCCAACGTTGGCGTCGAATTGGTTGGTCACGTAGGCGAACGCTCCCGCGGCATCGAACGCGACATCTGTTGGTTGCTGCCCTACGGAGACTGTTCCGCTGAACGCGGCCGTGGGCAGGTCGATGCGCTGCAACAACTGCGGATCAGGCTGCGTGAGGTACACGATGCTCGTCCCGGACACGGCAGTGCCAAACAGCCGGCTCGACGTGCGCAGGGTTGCGGCGATTGTACCCGCGGGGTGTCCAACTGCGGACACGGACACGGGCACGGGCACGTCGGCAGCTCCCTTGCTGCTCACAGTTACGGTCGTCGAGCCGATGGTCCCAGCGGTGACGAGTCCCGTCCCGGTCACCGTTGCGATCTGCGGGTCAGCGGACGTGAAGGAGATTTGCGCGTTGGTGAGAAGCTCGCCTTCGTTCGTGAAGACCTGCGTGCTGAGTTGCGCGCTCGTGCCCGGCCTGAGCACGAGGTGATCCGGCGAGACAGCGATGCGCCTCTGAAAACCGCTTGCATCCGCGGCGAGATTGGCGGGGCGAGCGGGAGCAGTTGGCTCACGCTGGCAGGCGACCAGGGTTGTGGTGGCCAGTAACGTGAGGCTCAGGCGGTACAAGGGCGTACGCACCTCCAGCCATGGTAGTGCAGGTTGCAGAACCTGCCCGACGGGAAGACTGGCCAGCGCATCCCTGCCCCGGCCAGCGGTTCAGCGGACCACACTGACCCACCCGCTCTCGTTCGGGATCAGCGCCGTCGTACCCAGCCGGTTGAACGCAATTCGCCGGGGCGTGCCGGCAACATTCAATGTTTGGGTGACCGTTCGGCTGCTTCGGTCGATGACCTTCACCTGACCGCTTCCGGTGACCGAGGCGTACAACTGAGTGCCATCGGGCGACAGCTTAAGGCCAAACGCGTTCGCCGCAGCGGGAATGGTCGTGAGGCGACCGCCGGTCGCGGCGTCCCGCACGTCCAGATCGCCCCCTTCGTTCGCGATGTAGACCTCAGTCCCGTCCAACGAGACGGCGACGTCCTGTAGAGTGCCGCCGGGAGTGGCCAGGCGCACGGTGCCGGTCGACGTGGTGACCTCGAAAATGCTGCCGCCGGTGCTCGTGGCGTACAGTATGTCCCCGTTGGGGTGGAACGCCATCCCGTTCACGGGTGAGGCGCTGAGAGCCAACTGCCGCGTGATGGCCCTGGTGGCCGTGGCGATCTCGTACACCATTCCGGTGCTAGTTGACACATAGACGTGCTGGTCGTCGGGGGCGACCAAGACGCGGAACGGGTTCCCAGAAGGAATGGGGATGCTGTCGACAGACTGCTTCGTAGTGACGTTGATGACCCCGACGTTCAGGCTGAATTGGTTCGTCACGTACGCTGTGGTCCCGGCAGAGGTGAATGCAATGTCTGTCGGGTCGGCGCCGACCTTGACGGAGTCGCGGAAACCCGTGTCCGGCAGCAGACTGAGTTGCAGGTACGGCAGGTCCTGGCGGCCAGTGAGCGCGACACCGGTGCGGGATACGGCAACCGCGAAAGGCCGGGACGCGACGGCCGGCGTGCCCGCGGCATTGCCTGCAGGGTGGGTAACGACCGCAACCGACACGTACTGCACCGCCGATCCTGAGGTTACCGTGAGTGAGTCAAACCCCACCGCCACGGCAGCGAGCAAGCCGGCCGTGGACACAGTAGCCACGGTCTGGTCCTTCGACACGAAGCTCACGGTGGGATGATTCATGACGCGTGATTGCGCGTCGCGCACGATGGCGCCTAGCTGACGTGTCCCGCCAAAAGGGAGGTCCACGATGGAAGGGATGACCTGTATGCTTGCCGCCGGACCTGCGACGGTGATCGGAGCGCCCTTGCTCGCCCCCCCGCTCGTTGCTGTGAGCGTCGCCGTTCCCCCCATATGCGTAGTCACGAGGCCAGTCGTCGACACTGTGGCGACCACCTGATTGTCCACACTGTAGGTGACAACCGCGCTAGGGAGGGTCTTGCCGTTTCCGTCCTTAACGACCGCCGCGACCCGCATCGTGTCGCCAAGATCCAGTGACAGGACCCCCGGCGTCAGATCCACGGCGGCCGCGACGGCCGGCCCCTCAGAGGAGGAGCACGAGGATAGCAAACCGCCACAGCAGAGAGCGAGGCAGGCGCAACGCAAGGCCAAGGGCATGGGGTCCTCCGAAGGAATGCCGGACGCTAGCGCACGAAATTCACCCAGCCGGACTCGTTGGCAATCACGGCCATCGTGCCGTCTCGATTGAAGGCAAGGCGCCGCGGGGTGCCACCGGTGCTAAGAGTCTTCAGGACCGCGCGCCCTCCTGGGTCGATAATCTGGACCGCTCCCGCGTTGGAGCGGCTGAGGTAGAGCTGTGCCCCATCAGGAGTGAATTGAAGATCAAACCCCCCAGCCCCGACCGTGATCGAGTCGCTAATCCTCCCACCGCTCAAGTCAATGACATACAGTTGTGTCGAGGTCTCCGCGGCCACGTACAGCTTGGTCCCGTCTCTGGACACCGCGAGGCCTTGAGGCATGGGCAGCATTGAGAATGAACGGGACACCGCATTCGTCTGCGTGTTGACCTCGAGGACCGTTCCGGCGAACGGTACGCTGACGTACAGGCGCGCGCTGGACGGACTGAAAGCGAATCCATTGGCTGCGCCACCCGACCCGATCCGCGCAAGGACCTGCTTTGTGGAGGCGTCGATCCGATCTACCTCGTTTGCGTTAGTGCTCACGAACAGCGACTGATCGGTTGGCATGACCGCGACAACGAATGGATTGCCTGTCACAGGAATCGCATCCACCATGACACCGCTAGTGACGCTGACGACGCCGACAGTGTTGCTAAATTGATTGGTCACATACGCGCGTGTTCCGCTGGCGTCGAAGGTCACATTCGTGGGCTCCGCGCCGACAGGGATCGAGCGCGTGAAAACCGTATCAGGCAAGTCCGCCCGCGTGAGGGCGTTGGAGTCGGCGCGCACGACGAGGACGACGCCGTCACGAGATACTGCGATTCCGTAGGGGCGGAAGCCCAGGGGACGCCTCGCCGTGATCACGCCATCGGGGTGCGTCGGTCCGGATCCGGCAATTGGCGCGGTGCTGGAGTGACAAGCAGCGACCGCGGTGACGAGCACGCAGTTGAGAAGGGGAAGACGAAGCACTAGCAGGGTCATATGAACTCCCCTCCTGCTGAGCTGGGCTCTCAAGGATCGCCCCCGGTGACGCGTGGCTGCGTGACGGCGGGCGTTCCGGTTCGGTACCTCCATGTTGCAGGTACGCAACAAGCGCGCCAGCCGAAACGGCGCGAGCCTTGGTTGTTAGCATAGCCCAGAACAGTGACTTAGGCGACCATTCTGTCGCGCTTAGTGGGGAGGGATGCACCATTGTAGGGCGGAGGAGGGTACAAAACCCGCCTCACAATTGAGCGCCCGCGCTGGCTTAACGCTCCGTGCGCTGGTGGAGGCGGTCGACTTCCCGCTCCAGCGCCCGCACTTCCTCCCGCACCCCAGCGACGAGATCCCCCACGAAGCCGAATCCGAACAACGCGATTCCAGACAGCACGAGGAGCAGGACCAGGTAGAGAAACGCCCGATTGCCATTCGCGAGCACATACCGCTCGATGAGCGCGTACACGCCGACGAGGAAGCCGAGGAAGATGAGTGCGGCGCCCGAGAGCCCGAAGAACAGCATCGGCTTTCGTCCGAACCGCAGCTGGAACCACACCGACAAGAGATCGAGCACGCCGACGGGAATGCGGCCGAGGCCGAACTTGGACTTCCCCGCTTGCCGCGGGTACAGCGGCACCGGCCGCTCGGCCAGCGTGAACCCCTCGGCGGCCGCGACCACGACCATGAAACGATGCCAGTCTGGGCGCGGCGGCACCGCAGCAAGCACCTCGCGGCGGTATGCCTTGACCGAGTTCAGGTCGGAGACACGAACCCCGAACAGCCAGCGGCACAGCCCGTTGTATACCCAGGATACGAACCGCTTCTCGTAGGCTCCCTGCTTCGCCCCGGTCACCATGTCGGCCTCACCCGCGAGAATCGGCCCCACGAGGCTCGGGATGTCGGCTGGTCGGTACTGTAGGTCGGCCGGCCAGAAGACGAGGACGCGGCCGCGCGCGGCCTCGGCGGCGGAACGCAGCGCGTCGGCGATGCCGTGCGGCGCGCGATGCGTCACTACACGGACGAAGGGGTGCGCCTCGGCGAGCTTGCGCAGCACTTCCGCGCTGTCGTCCTGGCTGCCGTCGTTGACGATCACGAGCTCGCAGGCGTAGGGCAACGGCAGCAGGGCTTCGCGCGCCTGGCGTACCAGCTCGGGCAGGTTCTGGGCTTCGTCCCGTGCCGGGACGAGGACGCTCACCTCCGGCGGGGGGAGCGCCGTCGCGGTAGCGAGACTCACAGCCGCTTGCGCATCCGGGCCGGCAGCACGCCCAGCTGGTCGCGGTATTTGGCCACGGTGCGGCGGGCGATCTTGACGCCGCGCCGGCCGAACAGCTCCACGATCTGTTGGTCGGTCAGCGGGTTCTTGTGGTCCTCGTCGGCCACCAGCTTCTCGATCTGGGCCTTGATGCTTCGCGCGCTGGCGTCCTCTCCCGTGGTGGTGGAGAGTCCGCTCGAGAAGAAGAACTTGAGCGGCAGCAATCCCCGCGGCGTCTGCACGTACTTCTCGTTGGTCACCCGGCTCACGGTGCTCTCGTGCATCCCGATCACCTCGGCCACCTCCCGCAGTGTGAGCGGCTTCAAGTACTCGACGCCCTTCTCGAAGAACTCGCGTTGCCTGTCCACGATGAAATTCATCACCTTCAGCATCGTCTGGCGCCGCTGCTCGATCGCCTGGATCATCCAGTGGGCGCTGTTGAGGCGCTGGTTGATGAACTCCTTGTTCTCGCCCTGATACTGCCGCTTGTCCCGCGCGATGTCCTGGTAGGTCTTGGAGATCCGCAGCCGTGGCAGCCCGGAGTCGTTCAGAAAGACGTGGTACTTGTCGTCGATTTTCTGGACCACGAGGTCAGGGATGATGTAGACATCGCTTGCGGCGCTGAACTGCAGCCCCGGCTTGGGGTCGAGTTTGGCGATGTCGTCGGCCGCCCGCTGCACCTCCTCCGGCGAGAGGCCGTACCGCTTGCCGATGTCGCTCCAGCGGTGCGCCTTGAGGTCCTCCCAGGCGTCCTTCACGAGCCGGTAGGCAAGCGTGTCGGTGCGCTTCTGGTCCTCGAGCTGCAGCAGCAGGCACTCGCGCAGGTCGCGCGCCCCCACGCCGGGCGGGTCGAGCTTCTGCACGATCTTCAGCATCTCCTCCGCCTCGGCCATGGTGTAGTGCTGCACGGTGAGCTCCAGCTCCGACTCGGCGGCATGCTCTTCCAGCAACTGGTTCGCGCCCTTGATGATCTCCTCCAGCGTGGCGGACAGATAGCCGTCCTCCGCGATGTTGCCCAGGAACTCGTCGCCAAGCAGCCGTTGCCGTGGTGTGAGGTCCAGCATCTGGACCTGATCCTTCAAATGGTCGGAGAGGTCCTTGGTCTCGACCGGCACCGGCTCGACATATTCCCGCGCTTCGCTGAGGTCACGGGACCCGGCGAGCGCTTCAGCGCCGTCATCGAGCAGGATGTTTTCCCAGTCGGGTTCGTCGTCTCCTTTCTTCTCCTTTTCGGCCTTGACCTCATCGGCCGAGGGTGCCTCCTCTTCCTCCTCGGGTTCGAGCAGCTCGAGGAAGGGGTTGCCCAGCAGCTCCTGCTTGAGGTGCTGCTGCAGGTCGAGCAGGGGCATGTACAGCAAGTCCATCGCCTGATAGAGGCGAGGATTGATGCGCAGGTCCTGCCTCAGCGCCGCGTGTTGGTGCAGGCCCGTTTTCACGCCGCGTGCCCCAGACGTGCGCGCAGACGCGCGGTTAGCGTCGGACCGAGGTACAAGTCGGCCACTTTGTCGTTAAACACCAGCTCGCGCACGGTGCCGGCCACCTGGACCTTGCCCTCGAACATGATGTAGGCCCGGTCCACGATGTCGAGCGTCTGCTCCACGTTGTGATCGGTGATCAGCACGCCGATGCCCCGGTGCCGCAGGCCCGCGACGATCGTCTGGATGTCGTTCACGGCGATGGGGTCCACGCCAGCGAACGGCTCGTCGAGCAGCAGGAACTTGGGCTCGGTGACGAGGGAGCGGGTGATCTCGAGCCGGCGGCGCTCGCCGCCCGAGAGTTGAAGGGCCCGCTGGCGCCGCAGGTGCTTGATCCCAAGGTCGTCCAGGAGGCCCTCGAGCCTCCTGGCCCGCTCGGCGGGCGCGAACGGCAGCGTCTCCAGAATCGCGAGCAGGTTTTCCTCCACCGTCAGCTTGCGGAACACCGACGGCTCCTGAGCGAGGTAGCCGATGCCCGCGAGGGCGCGGCGGTACATCGGCTCCGACGTGATATCACGGCCGTTGTAGGCGATGCGGCCCCGCTCGGGCCGGATCAAGCCGGTGATCATGTAGAACGTCGTCGTCTTGCCTGCCCCGTTGGGGCCCAGGAGACCGACGATCTCGCCCTGCTCGAGACGTACTGAGACGTCGTCCACCACCCGGCGCCCCTTGTAGCTCTTCACGAGGCCCATCGCCTCGAGTACGCTCGCTCCCTGGAGACGCGGGTGCTCACCTCCGACCGTCTCCGCCTTGGCGAACGCCTGTTCGGCGGCGCGGCTGAGCCGCGCCACCGCGGCTGGGCGGTCCGCGGAGAGGCGGGACCAGATGTCCGGCCGGAACGCCACGGACGCGTCGTGCCACAGCTGGCCCGCCGGCACCACGACGACGCCGGCGAGCGCAAGGCGCGGCAGCACTGAGCTGCCGAGGTTAGCCCGGGCGTCGTCCACGGAAAGGCTTCCGGCCTCCGGCAAAGCGCCGCCCCGGGTATTGGCCCAGAGCTTGAGGAACTCCTCCCGGTAGGCCACCGCCAGATCGCCGAGGGTGGCGCGGCCGCCCGCGTCGGCGATCCGGGCGAGTGCCGCCGCGGCAAGCGGCAGCGAGGGGTCGCGGCCGACGAGCAGCTCGGCGAGCTCCGGCGCCTCAGCGTGCGGGTCGGTCATGGGCGCGGGGTGGTGGGGGCTGAGGTGGCGGGAGGACGCTTGGACGCGGGGAGAGTCCGCCGGATGGAGTCGGCCGGCGGCCGCTTGGTCGTGTCCGGAAGCGGTGGCCGCGGCTCGAGGTGCAGACCGTCGGCTCGACCCGCGGCGACGACCCGATCCATCTTGCCGTTCTTCAAGGCGATGGCGATGCTCGTGCCGCGTGAGTAGTTGAGCGATGGGCCGGCGGTCGAGTCCTTATCGTCTGTTAGATGCGTCAGCGCGCGCGCCGCCCCGCGGGCCACGATGCTTCGCAGCTGCGATTTCGGTTTGCCGGACGAATCGGGCTCCTGTGCCCAGTGCGCCGTGAGGCTGTCCCCCGCGATGAAGTCCGGACCTTCCACCCAGCGGGTGAGCACAGTGTCACGGGGCGGTCGTGGTGCCGTGTGGATGGCGTTGGCGGGAGTGCGCGCGGCGGTTCTGCGCAGCGCGGTGGAATCGCGTTTCGAGGTCGAGAAGGCCTTGCCGAACCCCCGCAGCTCGGTGAGCACCTGGTCGGGGGCGTCGAGCGCAAGCGAGTCGGCGTCGAAGGTCTGAAGTTTCGAAACGGCATGCGGCCGGGACGAACGGCCCCAGGCGAGCGCCTGCTGCAGCTTGCGGTGCTCGAGGCCGAGGTGAATCGTGTCGGCGGTCAGGGTCCAGTCGGCGCCGCTCGCCTGCGCGGCGCCAAGGGCCTTCACGCGGTTGATCTCGCGGTGCGTGAGCCCGAGCTCGATCCGCGTGCCCACGAGCGTATAGGCGCGCCCGCCGCTTGAGTCTTTCCCCTCCATGCGCGGCTGCCCGACGAGGACGCCGAAGCCTTGCGTCTCGTCTAGGGCCATGGAGTCGGCACGCGCCGCCATATCGCTGCGGTCGATGGTGACTTTGCCCCCGCCCCACGTCCGGTCGCTCCCTTTGAAGCGCACCCGATCGGCCACGATGATGTAGGGCTCGCTCGAGTCGGCGGTCCCGCGGTACTCGATAGTCGGGCGGCTCGAAGCGAACAGCTCCAGCGTGTCGCGCACCCCCTGGACAGCGCGGTAGTAGGTCAGATTCGGGCCGCGCAGCACAGAGTGGTTGTCCCGGTTCACGGCGACGACCTGGTTGTGCGCTTCCAGGCGCTCGTTGTCGAGGAAATAGCTGGCGAAGTTGGCGTCCAGGGCAAGCGAGGTATCGCGGATATGCACGTTGCCGATCATGTCGAAGCGCCCGCCGCCGGCCTCTCCCGCCGTCCCGGTGAAGTAGGCGACGCTGTCCGCCTTGAGCCTCGTGCCCGTCCCTTTGCAGTGCGCGACCACCCCGCCGCCGCCATAGTAGTTGGTCGCGGTCCCGGCCGTGACCTGGCGCACCCGCGGCAGCGTGTCGATCGCGACTTCGCAAGGCCGCCCCTGACCAGTATCAGCGACGGACCTCGGCGCTGGCACCGGCTGCTGCAGGAGCGCGAGCAGGGCGAGGGAGGCGGCGGCGGCGGGCGCGACCATCGTCAGTGCTTCGGCAGGACGAACTGGCCGCCCGTGCCGGTGACGCGCCAGGCCCTGAGATTCTTGAAGTCGGGGTCGGCGGTGAACCCGACGCCTTTCAGGTGCTGCGTGGGAGCATCGAAGGTGAAGGGCAGGTCGGAGCTGACCTCGTTGCGCGCTTGGTTGTAGCGCATCGCCTCGGTGTGCAAGGTGCCGCCGTCGGAGCTGCGGACAACAACTACGTTGCCCCGTCCATCCATGTCCCGGGTGCGCCAGTGGAAGGTGCCAGCGTTGGCGGTGAGCGTCGATGTCTTGGCGCCCTGGGCGTCATAGAACGTGACGCGCACCACGCGCAGCTCGGCGAGCTGCCTGGCATTGAAGAAATACGCCGTGTCGGCGAGCACGAGGGCGCGGAGGATGCCGTCCGTCGTCACGAAATGCTTCATTTGCACGAGCACTTGATCGGCCGAGTCGGCGACGGTGGTCGTGGCCGTCGGCCTGACGCCTTCTCCGCAACCCGACACCAGCAGAGCGTCCAGGCACAGCGCCAAGAAACAGAACGTCGAGGGGAGATGTGGATGCCTATGCTTCGACATCGCTTCGACAGTGCGCTTCATACTGCACCAGCCCGCATGAGGTCGTGCAGGTGCACCATCCCGACGACTCTGTTCCCCCCGTCCAGGACGGGAAGGGCCATGATACCGTGCTGCTCCATCAGCGCGATAGCGGCACCGGCCAAGGTGCCGGCCGTTGTGGCCTTCGGCGTCTTGGTCATCACGTCGCCCACCGGCAGGTCGAGGAACGCGGCGGTGTGCTCCATGAGGCGTGTGAGATCGCCCGCGGTGACGACCCCGGTCAGGCTGCCGTGCGGGTCGACGACCGCTACCGTGCCGCGTTTCTCGGCGAGGAGCACGACGCATTCGCGCATCGGTCGATCGGGGGTGATGGTCGGCAGATCAGTTGTGAGCATGACGTCCCCGACGCGTTGCAGCAGTCGGCGGCCCAGGGCCCCGGCCGGATGCAGGCTGGCGAAGTCCTCCCGCCGAAAGCCCTTGACCTCGAGCAGCGTGACCGCGAGGGCGTCCCCGAGCGCGAGCGCCACCGTCGTGCTGGAGGTAGGCGCGAGGGTCTCCGGGCAGGCCTCCTCCTTTACGCCCGCCCCGAGCACGACGGTCGCCGTGCGGGCCAGCAGGGAGTCTGCGTCGCCCGTGAGGGCGATGATCGGCACGCCGAGCCGCTTCAGCTGGCCCACCAGGCCGAACATCTCGTCCGACTCGCCGCTTTTGGAAAGCAGCACGGCGACGTCGTCTCGCCCGACGATCCCGAGGTCGCCGTGTAAGGAGTCTACCGGGTGGAGGAAGGTGGCGGGGGTTCCGGTCGAGGTGAAAGTCGCCGCGATTTTGCGGGCGATGAGCCCGGACTTCCCCACGCCGGACACGATGACGCGGCCGCGGGCCGCGGCGAGCAGCTCAACGGCGCGCGCGAAGGTCGCGCCGAGGCCGCGGGCGGCGGCCTGAATGGCCTCCGCCTCGAGCGCCAGCACCCGGCGGCCGCGGTCAACGAGATCGGGCTTCGCGCCGGACGACATCGCCTCGCTCCTCGAGGTATTGGTGCACCGTTTCCTCCCACGTCCCGCGCGCTGCGAGGATCAGCTCGGCGACCTCGCGCACCACGCCCTCACCCCCCGCGCGCCGCGTGACCACCGCCGCCGCGGCCTTCACTTCCGGCACGGCGTTGGCGACGGCGATTGGCAGGGCCACGCGCGTCAGCAGCGGCAGGTCGGCCAGGTCGTCCCCCACGAACGCACAGGCGTCCCAGGCGACGCCGCGACGGGCCAGCATCGCCTCGAACGTCGCCAGCTTGCGGCCCCCGCCTGTTTCGTCTTCCAGGACTTCGTCGATTTTCATCTCCCGGGCGCGAATCGTAGTCGCCTCCGAGTGGCGGCCGCTCGCGAGCACCAGCGCCACGCCGGCGCGTCGCAGCAGCCACGCGCCGCTGCCGTCCTGCGCGTTGAATCGCTTGAACTCGACGGCGTGGTCCCCCACCCGCCCGACGTAGATCCCGCCGTCTGACAGCACGCCGTCCACGTCGAGCCCGACGAGCCGAATGCCGGCGGCGAGGGTCCGATCGATCATGCTCGGACCGCCTCCCGCGCCCGCTGCCACACCTCCAGCGCCACCTCGATGATGCGTGGCAGCTCGTCCAGCGGCACCATATTCGGGCCGTCACTTGGCGCGTGTTCGGGGTCGGGGTGTGTCTCCACAAAGAAGCCGTCGGCGCCGGCGGCTGCCGCGGCGTATAGCAGCGGCGTGATAAACTCCCGCCTGCCGCCGCTCGCGCCCGCCTCCCCCTGCCCCGGCTGCTGGACAGCATGCGTCGCGTCAAACACCACTGGGGCGCGGCACGCAGCGCGCAGCCGTACGAAGTTGCGCATGTCGACCACCAGGTCGCCGTAGCCGAAGAACGTCCCCCGCTCCGTGACGGCGACTTCCGGCGCCCCGCCCGCCCGCACCTTCTCGACAGCTCCGGCCATGCCCTCGGCCGCCATCCACTGCCCCTTCTTGACGTTGACCGGGCGCCCCGCTTTGCCGGCGGCGATCAGCAGGTCCGTCTGGCGGCACAGGAACGCGGGAATCTGGATGACGTCGGCGACCTGGGCGGCGGCGCGCACCTGGCCAGTCTCATGCACGTCGGTGAGGACGGGCAGCCCGGTCGCGGTACGGACCCGCTCGAGGGCCCGCAGGCCCTCTTCGATGCCCGGGCCGCGGGCCGCCTGGAGGCGAGAGCGGTTGGCCTTGTCGTAGGAGGCCTTGTAGATGACGTGGACGCCCAGCCGATTGCCGAGCGCGGCGAGCGCTTCACCGACGCGGAGGTTCAGGTCTCCGGATTCGACCACGCAGGGCCCCGCGATGAGGAACGGGGCCGCTCCCGCGAACTGCGCCATGGCTAGTCTTTGAGACCGGCAAGCGCCGACGCAGTATCGGCGCCTTCAACCCGCGCAGCCGTCGCGGCGCGGCGGTGCGCCAGCGCGGCGCCGATGAACCCGGCGAACAGCGGGTGCGGGTGCATCGGCCGCGACTTCAGCTCGGGGTGGAACTGGCAGCCCACAAACCAGGGGTGATCGGGCAGCTCGATCATCTCGACCAGCGACCCGTCGGGCGACAGACCCGAGCACCGCAGGCCGAACTCGGCGAGCACATCGCGATAGGCGTTGCTCACCTCGTAGCGGTGGCGGTGCCGCTCGCTGACCTCGACGGTGCCGTAGATCTGAGCCACGCGCGAGCCCGGGCGCAGGCGGCACGGGTAGGCGCCCAGGCGCATGGTGCCGCCCATCTCCTGAATGCCCTCCTGCGAGCGCATCAGCGCGATGACGGGGTTCTCGCACTCGGGCGCGAACTCGCTGGAGTTCGTGTCCGGCAGCCGGCAGACGTCACGGGCAAATTCGATGATCGCCGTCTGCAGCCCCAGGCAGATCCCGAAGAAGGGCGTCTTGTGCTCGCGTACCCAGCGGATCGCCTCGAGCATCCCCTCCACACCGCGCACGCCGAAGCCGCCGGGCACGAGCAGCGCGTCGTAGGGGGCGAGCAGCTCGCCCGCCATCTGCTGGTCGCTGAAGCGATCGGAGGAGATCCAGTCGATTTGCACAGCGCACTCATGGGCGATGCCGCCGTGCCCCAGGGCCTCGTGGATGCTCTTGTAGCTGTCGGCGAGCTCGGTGTACTTGCCCACGACGGCGACGCGCACGCGTTGGGGCGGACTCAGGATCTTGGCGACCATCGCCGCCCACGCGCGTAAATCGGGGTCCTTGGTGTCCAGCCGCAGCCGGTGGCAGACCTCTTTGTCGAGCCCCTGGTCGTGCAGCTTGAGCGGGATCTCGTAGATCGACTTGACGTCCGGACTCTCCACCACGCACCCGAAGTCGACGTTGCAGAACTGCGCGATCTTGCGCTTGAGATCCTCCGACAGGGGCCGCTCGGTCCGGCACACGAGAATGTCGGGCTGGATCCCGATCTGCATCAGCTCGCGCACCGAGTGCTGCGTCGGCTTGGTTTTGAGCTCGGCGGTTGCGGCGATGAACGGGACCAGGGTCAAGTGGATGAAGAGCGTATTGTCGCGCCCCACCTCCTGGCGGAACTGGCGGATCGCCTCGAGGAACGGCAGCGACTCGATGTCGCCGACCGTGCCGCCGATCTCCGTGATGACGACGTCGTGGTCGGGCGCGAGGCGCCGGATGGCGCTCTTGATTTCGTCGGTGATGTGCGGGATGACCTGAACGGTGGAACCGAGGTACTCGCCGCGGCGCTCCTTCGTGATCACCGACAGGTAGATCCGCCCGGTCGTGACGTTGTTCACCTGCGAGAGCGAGCGGTCGATGAACCGCTCGTAATGACCCAGGTCGAGGTCGGTTTCGGCCCCGTCGTCAGTCACGTAGACCTCGCCGTGCTGGAACGGCGACATCGTGCCGGGATCGACGTTGATGTAGGGGTCGAACTTCTGAATCGTCACCTTGAGGCCGCGCTCCGCGAGCAGCCGCCCGAGCGAAGCCGCCGCGATGCCCTTGCCGAGGGAGGAGACTACGCCGCCGGTCACGAAGATGTACTTCGTCGAACTCACGAGCTCACCTCCTTGAGCTGCCGGGTCAGTTCCCGCTCCGTCCAGCGAAGATCGTCTGCGGTGTCCACCCCGGGCGCCGCCGGTCCGTCGAACAGCGCCACGCCGATCGGGATGCCGTGCAGCAGGGGGCGCAGCTGCTCAAGGCGCTCCCATCCCTCGTGCGGCACGGGGGGCAGCTTCACCCACCGTCGCAGCGCCTCCCGAGTGTAGGCGTACACACCGACGTGCTGATGGTAGGCGACCGCGCCGCTTCCGTCCCGGTCGAACGGGATCGGCGCGCGCGAGAAGTACAGGGCGCGGCCCGTTGGGCTGACCACCACCTTCACGCGATTGGGATCAGCTGCGAGCGCCGCCTCGAGCGAGCTGGCTGCGGTGCCGATGGGGTCCCCGCCGCGTACCCGTGCCACCGCCCCGCGCATCGCCTCGGGCGCCATCAGGGGCTCGTCGCCCTGAACGTTGAGGATGAGGTCGTAGTCGCTAAAGTCTTTCATATCAATAACTTCAGCGACTCGTGCCGTGCCGGAGTCATGATCCGGCGAAGTGAGCACCGCGCTGTATCCGGCACGCCCAACGACGGTGACGATCTCTTGTGAATCGGTGGCGACGACGACGCGATCGCACACGCCCAGCTCGGCGACACGTCGGACAACCCAGAGAATGAGGGGTTCGCCGGCCAGCGGCAGGAGCGGCTTGCGTGGCAGGCGTCTGGAGCCCAGCCGTGCAGGAATCACGCCAAGGACGGGCACAGGAGAACATACAAAATCTGTGCCGCGGCGTCTAGGGGAGCGGGTAATTCCGCCCCAGGAAACCAGTTAGTCGCTCAGGCAGACCTCGCGCGAGCGATCTTCAAGAAGTTCTCCAATACGCGTTTCCCGTGCTCGGTGCCGATCGATTCCGGGTGGAATTGGACGCCGTAAGCCCGGTACTGGCGGTGCTTCATCGCCATGATCTCCGTACCGCGCGGCCGGTCCCCTGCCCAGGCGGTAACGACGAGGTCGCGAGGCAGCCCTTCGGGCCGGGCGACCAACGAGTGGTAACGCATCCCCGTGAACGGCGAGGGAATGCCCGCGAACAACTCGTCGTCCTCGTGCACGACGGGGCAGGTCTTCCCATGCATGAGCCGCTCGGCACCGACCACCTGGCCGCCGAATGCCTCGGCGATCGCCTGGTGGCCCAGGCAGACCCCGAGGACCGGCACCGTCCCGGCGAGCGCGCGCACCAGCGGGACGCTGATGCCCGCCTGCGCTGGCGTGCCCGGGCCGGGCGAAAGCACCGCCGCCGTAGGTTGCAGCGCCAACACTTGTTCGACGCTGAGCGCGTCGTTGCGGTACACGACCGGCTCGGCCCCAAGCTCCCCGAAGTACTGCACGAGGTTGTACGTGAAGGAGTCGTAATTATCGAGGACGAAGAGCATGATCAAACCTAGTTCCCGCCTGGAGGTCCGGACAGTCGCACGGTCGCAAAGATCACCTGGTCCAACAGCTCTCCGTCCTTCACCACCGCGCGGCGCAAGATGGCTTCGCGAAGGTAGCCGGCCTTCTCAAGCACCCGCATAGAGGCCGGGTTGGTGGCGAACACACCAGCCCAAATCCGCTCCAGCGCGAAGGTCTGGAAGGCCCAGGGGGTGAAAGCCAGCAGCGCCGCGGTGGCGATGCCCCGGCCCCACACCTCCTCCCCCAGCCAGTAGCCGATCTCAGCGCTCAGCCGATGGATATCAGTCCCGAGCATCAGGCCGATCCCGCCCACCGCCTCGCCATCGGTTTCGATCGCGAAGCTGGTGACCGGGTCCTGCTCGGCGACATGAACAAGCCATGTATCGGCTTCCTTGGCGGTGTAC
>DASQAH010000092.1:0-10339 GCA_035635835.1 Gemmatimonadales bacterium | reverse complement strand
CCCCCCCACTCCGGGCGCCCGCGCGCACTGGCTCGGGTGTCACGTCCTGCACATCGCCCGTGGCCCAATCGAACCGCGACAGCTTGCCGCCATAGATCAGGTTCGGGTGCAGCGGGTCAGGAGCGACGTAGCCGTATTCCTCCGCGCCGACCGGGTGCCATTCGCGGAAGGTGATCTCGCCGTCGCCGCCGCGGCTCGCCACCCCCGCCGAGCCACTCTCCTGCTGGCCGCCGTACACCCGGTAGGGGAACGCATTGTCGGTGTTGACGTGGTAAAACTGCGCCGTTGGTTGGTTGTACCACGAGCTCCAGGTTGCGCCGCCGTTCACGGTGATCACGGCACCTTGGTCGCCGGCGAGCAGGATAATCTGGGGATCGTCGGGGTTGATCCACAGGCGGTGGTAGTCGTCGCCTCCCGGCGCGCCGCGGAAGGCCTCGAACGTCTGACCCCCGTCGGTGGACTTCCAAGTGACCACATTGGCCACGTAGATCACGTCAGGGTTCTTCGGGTCCACCCTGACCTCGTTGAAGTCCCCGTCTCGACCCCACAGTCGCGGGTCGCCGTTCACGCGGCGCCAGCTCTCGCCTCCGTCGTCGGAGCGATACAGGCCGCCACCCTTGGTCGCCCCCAGCACCGCATAGGCGCGCAACGGCGCACTCGGCGCGAAGGCGAGACCGATCCGGCCGAGCCCGTCGCCGGCCGACGGGAGCCCCGCCGTGATCTGGCGCCACGTCGTCCCGCCATCGCTGGACTTGTAGAGCCCGTTGTTGGCCGAGAGCGTCCACGAGCTGCCGACCTCCCAGGGCGCCTGGCGCGCCGCCCACAGCACGGCGAACACCGTCTGCGGATTCGCGGGATCGAACGCCAGCTCCACAGCGCCGGTGTTCTCGTCCTTCGTCAGCACCGGTTGCCAGGTGGCCCCGCCGTCGGCGGACCGGTAGACGCCGCGCTCGGCGTTGGGACCGTAGGGGTGGCCCAGCACCGCCACGAAGACGCGGTTGGCATCCCGCGGGTCCACCAGAATCTGTGCGATCTGCTGGCCGTCCCGGAGCCCGAGGTGCTGCCAGGTCTTGCCGCCATCGAGCGTTTTGTAGACGCCGTCGCCGACGGAGAGGTCGGGGCGCTGTAACCCTTCCCCACTCCCCACATACATCGTGTTCGGGTCAGACGCGGCGACTGCGATCGCGCCGATCGAGCCGGTCGGCTGGTCGTCGAACAGCGGCGTCCAGGTGCGACCATAGTCGGTGGTCTTCCAGACACCGCCGTTGTTGACGCCGATATAGAAGAGGCTGGGATGGCCCGGGACGCCCACCGCGGCGACGGTACGGCCGCCCCGGAACGGGCCGATCATGCGCCAGTGCAGGCCAGCGAACAAGGCCGGGTCCACCTGCTGGGCGCGTGCGCCGACGGGAAACATGGTGCCGAGCGCGAGCGCGGCGGAGGCGCGGAAGTGACAGAGTATCACCGGAGGCTCCGGAAAAAGTGGAGTATCGCAGGGGCTGATTCTGCACCCGCGAGGCTGGACGTCAAGCGTCTATACGCCGGCTGGCCGCCCGGAACCGCCCTTGATCCAGCAGCCGCGCACATGACTGGTCGGGGACAGCCATGCGGCCGTCCTTGCCCATCGTCAGCTTGATGACGTCCGCGCTCCGGCCGTACCAGCGCGTGCTGGGCTCGAGATCCGTGGGGTAGACGCAGCGTGGCAACGCGGCCACGGCGAGTGGCGCCTGCGAGCCGATCCCGGATTCCGGCATCGTCCCGGCCCAGAGCTCGGCGCCGTAGTCCGCCGCAATCCGGTAGATGCGGCAGACTTCGGTGAGCCCGCCGACCCGGTGCACCTTGATGTTCCAGATGCGTGGACCTTCGAGCTCGACGACCTGCCGGGCGTGCGCGGCGCTCTTCAGTGTCTCGTCGAGGCAGATCGGGGTGCGCAGCTCCCTGCCCAATCGCGCGTGGCCGACGAGCTCGTCGGGCGCTAGTGGCTGCTCGATGTAGAGCAGCCCGGTGTCGTCGAGCGCGCGCAGCTCGCGCTCGTGCGCCGGCCACTCGTAAGCGCCATTGGCATCGACGGTCAGCGGCAGCTCGAAGCCTGCCATTCCCTCGCGCGCAGCGTGTACCGCGGCGGCGTCCCACCCCGGCATCACCTTGATTTTCACCCGGCGATAGCCGAGCTGCAGGGCATCGTACACGCGGCGCGTGAGCGTGGCGAGCGTGCGATCCGGCGGAATGCCCAGAGCGACGCCACAGGGCACCGCAGCGGCGGGCCGGGCACCGAGCCGCTCCCCCAGCAGCGTGGCGAGCCCGACCCCGCGGCGGTGGGCCTCGAGATCCCAGGCCGCGGTCTCGACACCCGCCCGGGCGAACGGATTGCCGCGGATGCCGTCTCGCAGCACCGCGTCGAGCGCTTCCGGCGTGGCGAACTCTCGGCCGACCACGCGCGGCAGCAGCACCCGCCGCACCAGGTCGGTGACGCCAGCGAGCGTCTCCTCGGAGTAGAATGGGAGCTCGAAGGGGGGGGACTCGCCGTAGCCATGGTGGCCATCGGCATCGTGCAGCGCGACGACGAGGGAGCGCCGCTCCGTAATCGCGCCCCCCGAGATGATGAAGGGCTCGACCAGCGGCAGGGCAAGCTCGAAGAGCTCAGCGCGGACTGTGTGCATCCACGAGATCCAGAAAGCGCAGCTCGCCACCGCTCCGTTCCAGCTCCCCCTGCGCCTCGAGCGCGAGCAGCCCCGCGAGCAGTCCGTCATCCGGGTGAAACACTAGCGCATGCAACACCCGCTGGGTGCGCGAGCCGGCAGTCGCGGCGTACTCCGACAGTGGCAGCTGGAACGCAGTGTGGAGCTGGACGGAGGAGCAGCCGCGGCGTGCGTATTCCACGATCATCCGACCGGAGCAGATGTTGCCCGTGCCGCACAGAGGGACACTCGGACGCGCCGACGCTCGGGCAGCGGAGGTATCCAGGACCCGCAGGTTGCGCGCGCTCAAGTCCCAGCCGCCGTACGCTACGCCCTGGGTGTCGTCGAACAGACGGTTGAAGACGACCAGGGCATCCGCGTCCGTCGCGGCCGCGCGCAGCATCTCGAGCTGAAAGCGGTCGTCGAACCGGGTATTCATCAGCTTGAGTGCGAGGCGCACCGGGAGGCCGGCCGCGGCGCGGATGTGCTGCGGCACCTCGCGCACCCAGCGCAGGATCTGGGCCTGGTCCTGCGCGAGCGAGTCGCCAGCGAGGGTCGGCGAGAAGTCTTTCTCGAGCAGCAGGGGCGCCTCGCCCCACCCTTCCATCAGCCGGCGTGTAGTCCAGCGGTATTCCTCCTCGCGGAACGGCTCGCCGAGACGGGGGAGGTGGTACTTCACCGACGGCACGCACAGCAACGCGCCCGCGCGCGCGAGATCGCGCCCCGCCCGCAGCAGCGCGAGGTACTCCTCGAACGACCGGTCCCACCCCCGACCCTTCCACGTGACAGTCCAGCCGTCGCGACCGTCGCTCGCACGGCGCCGCTCGACCGCCATGCGGGTCTCGTGGATCGCCCAGGCGGCCATGGATTGCGCGCCCTGCTCGTCCTGGGCGATGACGGTCTTCAGGACCGCGAAAGCCAGCCCAGCGGCCGCGTCCTCCTCAAGCTGCTTCTGATTCAGCGAGAGCTGGCCCGACCCTTTACCGATGGGGTGGGCGATCGCTTCCCCGAGGTAGCGGGCGCGGAGGTCGATGCGGTAGGTCTCCCGTACATAGTGCGGGAAGTCGCGGGGCAGGTCGCGCGCGAAACGCTCGAAGTCACGCGCGAGCTGCGCGTGCATCCTGCACGGCCAGCCGCACGGCGTCGCGCTCGTCGCGGCCGAGCGTTGGTCCCCACGGATCGTCGCACGCGTCCTCCGGAATGACCGCGTCGGCGGCGAGGGCCCAGAGCAGTCGGCGCACGTAGCCTTCCACCGGCTGCCCGAACGTCGCCACAGCGAACTGGTCGAGCACACCCGACAGCCGGACGAACCGCGCCAGCGCCTCAGTGTGGAACGCCTCCAGCAGGTTGGACTGCAGGTCCGTAAGGGCAGCAGCCATCCCGATCAGGGCGCACCGCGCGCCCATCGTGAGCGAGTACCCGAAGAAGCGATCCTCCCCGGTGATGAGAAGCTTCCCAGGATGCTGTCGCATCAGGCCGGCCAGTCGCTGGAAGGTCCAGACCGAATCGAGCGTCGCGACCTTGATGCCGACCACTGCAGGGAGTTCGAGGATCTCGTGGAGCGTGGGGTTGTCGTAGGGGACGCCACCCGCCGCCTCGTAGAGGTAAAAGGCGATGACGGGAAGCTCTGCGGCGAGGGCCGCGTGGTAGCCCACCGGATCATCAGCGCGCGGAAAGGCGAGCAGGCCATTGGCGCCGCCGCGTTTGGCCTCGCGGGCCATCTCCACTGAATTCGCACCGGCGATGATGACGCTCTCGGGCAGCGCCGCGCGCCAGGTGGCGAGCACGGCGTGTCGCTGCGCGGGCGAGAGGTGCGGGCCCCGACCGCTATGCGCCCACACCGCGACGCCGGCGACCTGCTGACCAGCCATCCAGTCGGCGAACGCGCGCAGCGCATCCTCAGCGAGCTCCGACCCGCGGAAGGGGACGGGAACCGCGGGAACCAGGCCCCACTCGAGGCGGGCGGAGAGCTCGAGCGCGTTAGGAGGTGGCTGCACGGATGAACCCATCCTTGAGGTTCCGTGACTCGATGGCCGCGCGCGCGTCCCCGGCGAGTTCCAACAAGTCCAACTTGGCCACCGCGTTCTCTGGCAGCCGCAGCGGCTGCCCGGTCCCAAACACGAACCGGTCCGGCCCGATGGTTCGCACGAGCGTCGCGAGATGGTCCTCCGGCGGTCCCCAAATCCAGCTCACGTCCCACCACATCCGCCGCTGCTCGGCGGGCGTCGACCCCCAGTGCACCTCCTCGATGAATCCGCGATCGGCATGGGTGACGATGAGCCGCAGGTCCTCGTCTGCGCGGATCAAGGCGCGCACGCTCGCGGCGGCGAGCTCGGGGGCGACGTCGTTGGGGTGGCGCTGCCGGCTGTCTTCGAGCCGCACGGCAAGCATCAGCGGGAGGCGCACCGTGCCGCACGCGGCGGCGAGGATCCGCATTTCGTCTCCCGTGGGCGCGAGGCCCAGATAGTGCGGATCACAGCGCACCGCCGGCACCGCTGCGCTCGCCGCCTCGCTGAGTACCCGTTCCCAGTGGGCGAATCCCGGGTGCACCGCCGGAACCGGGCGCAGCCGGCGGTGCGTGCCGGTGGTCTTGTAGAGCCACGCGTTCCCCTCAGTCGGATCGCGCCAGAAGAGACCTGGCAGGTGAGAGACCCACGCCTCGTCGATCTCCACACGATCCATGGCAGCGAGTAGCGCCTCGGGCGACGTCGCGGGGACGCGCCGCCACGGGTAGGCGCCGAGGAAAGCATTGACGTCGATGCGCATCAGTCCGTGGGAAAGCTGTGGGGCGGAAAGATGCGAGCGGCGTTCTTCCACATCACCCGCTCAAGCGCTTCCGGCGAGAGCAAGTGCTTGAGGTAGCGTAGCTTGGCCCAGCCGGTCTCCATCGTTATGTCAGTGCCCCACAGCAGTCGGTCGACGCCGACGGCATCGATGCACGCCTCGAGCAGGCCGCCGTCCACGCCACTCCCGGAGAGGTCGACGCAGACGTTGGCGCGCGCCGGCAGAACGGCAAGCGAGTGCAGCCAGTCCCCGCCCCCGCCAATGTGCGCCAAGATGAACGTGACCTGGGGATGGCGCGCCGCCAGGGCGCAGAGCTCGGTCGCATCCGAGGCCTCTTGCCCGGGCCAGTCGCGGCGGCGGTGCTGCCAGATGTGCTGCAGGACGGGCAACCCATGCCGGCGCGCCACCTCGCAGATCGGATCGAGCAGGGGGTCGGTCGCGCGCCGACTCGCGGCCAGCTTGAGGCCGATCATCCCAGCCCCGCAACAGCGCTCGATTTCGGCCACGGCGTGGCCCGAGTAGTTGGGGTTGACGGTCACATACCCGCGAATGCGGTTGGGGTGCTGGCGCTGCAGGGCGAGCACCGAGTCGTTGCCGTAGACGACGTCGGCGGGCGAGGGGAAATAGGTCGGCGAAGTGCGGCCGAAGGTGCCCAAGATCGACGTGAGATGAATGCTGATCCCGATCGTTTCCCCGGCGCGCAGCCGGGCGGCGTTGTACTCGCGCCAGTCGGCGCGGGGACCGTGTTCTGGAAAGAAGTGCGCATGCACATCGATCAGCATGCAGGGAATCTGGGGCGAGGCCGCCCTCGCGCAACCGCGTGGTCACCCCTATCTTCGGCCGGGGAACACCGCGGTTCGTGCTCAGTTGTCAGCCGTCAGCCGGAGGAATATCATGGCGCTCGTCGACCGCGTGAAGAATATCCTGCTGCAACCGAACGCCGAGTGGGCAGCGATCGCCTCTGAGCTCACTAATATGGGTACCCTCTACAGGAGCTACATCATCCCGCTCGCGGCGATAGCACCGATATGCGGCGCCATCGGGTGGTCGGTGTTCGGGATCTCCCTGCCGTTCACCGGCACGATCAGGTTGCCGATCACCACAGCACTGACCAATGCCGCGATCATGTACGGGCTTTCGCTCGCCATGGTTTTCCTGCTCGCGCTGGTCATTGCCGCGTTGGCCCCGAGCTTCGGGGGACAAAAGAACCAGGTCCAGGCGCTGAAGGTCGCCGCCTATTCCTCGACGGCGTGGTGGCTGGGGGGCGTCTTCACGCTAGTCCCCGCATTGTCCGTCATCACGCTGGTGTGCTCGCTGTACAGCCTATACCTCCTGTACGCCGGCCTGTCGCCCCTGATGAAATCGCCCAAGGACAAGGCGGTTCCCTACACCATCGTGATCATCCTGGTCGCGATCGTGCTGTTCGTCATGCTCGCCGCTGTGCGGCAGGCGTTTCTCCCCAGCATGGCCGGCCTGGGAGGGTTTACGATGTAACGATCAGTCCAGGCCGCTCGTGACCTCTTCGAGGATCGCGAGCGACCGGTCGATCGTCGCCTCGTCGTGGGCGAGCGACACGAAGTTGTAGGCCGTCCGCTTGAACAGCAGCCCGCGCTGAGCACAGCCCACCGCGACGGCGCGGGAGCGCTCCTCGCTCGCGAACTGCAGGAAGCACATCTCCGCCACCCCGCTCACCGCCGTGACCACGTCCGGGCGCTGACGCTGCAGGCGGTGCAGCCCGTGTAGCAGTCGCGTGCCCACCCGGTGCAGGTGCGCGCAGACCCGCTCCTGCTCGAATACTTCCAACGTCGCGCGCGCCGCCGCGAGCGCCACGCTCTCCGTGGCCAGGGTCGAGGAGATCCACGTGCGGGTCGCTCCCCGCATCAGGTCCGCACGGCCTCCGACGGCGGCGAGCGGGAATCCGTTCGCCAGCGCTTTTCCCAGCACCAGGAGGTCGGGCCGCACCCCCCAGCGTTCGGTCGCCCCGCCCAGCGCGAGCCGGAACGCTGTCTTGATCTCGTCGAAGACCAGCACGGCGCCCGCGCGCGTTGACTCGGCCCGCACCACGTCCAGCCATTCACGCGTCGGCTCCGACACGACCAGCGGCTCCACCACCACCGCCGCCAGCTCGGTCCCTGCCTCCCGGATCAGTTCCCGCGTGCGCGAAACGTCGTTGAAGGGCAGCTCGGCATACAGCGCGCGCACCGCGGCAGGCACGCCCTCCGCACTCCCCTGACACCAGTCGAGCCAGCCGTGGTAGCCGCAACCGAGCACGCGCGCGCGCCCCGTCGCAAGGCGCGCCAGACGCACGGCGGCCGCTACCGCTTCCGCACCCGTCTTGAGGAATCGCACCTGCTCGAGAACGGGGATCCGCTGCGCCAGCGCTTCCGCCAAATCCTCCTCCTGCACGGGCGGAAGCGGACCGACGACCCCCGCGGCGATCGCCTGCTCGGCGGCGCGGTTGACCGCCGGGTGGCCGTAGCCGAGGGCGACGGCACCGAGCGCCATGACGTAATCGACGTACTCGCGACCGTGCGCGTCCCACACACGCGCGCCCTGCGCCCGCACCTGGCGGTTGGGGAGCGCGGGGTCGGCCCCCCCCGCCTCACCCCCCTCTCCGAACAGCGCCTCGGGGCGCTTACTGCCGGTGGACGTGAAGCCCGGTACGCGCCAGTCGTTCACCGTACTTCCCGATCTCGATGGCCATCGCGCGCAGCAGCTTCGCCTCCCGCTGGTCGAGCGGTGTCCGGTGGACCACCTCGCGCACCGCGCGCATGATGGCCTCCCGGTCCCGCGTCTTGAAGAACTCTACCCCCTCGAGCGCCCGCTCCACGTCGGCGAACAGCCGCTCCAGCTCCCCGGCGGTCGCGGGCCCCGCTTCGCGGCGCGGTGCTTTGAACGGCCGCTCTTCGTCTCCCCGCGCGAGCGCCAGTTCGTAGAGCATCAGAGCCACTGCGTGCCCAAGGTTGAGCGAGGCGTAGGCCGGCGTCGTCGGGATAGTCACGATGCGGTGACAGCGGTCCAGTGCCTCGTTGGACAGCCCTTTATCCTCCCGGCCGAAGACCAGGGCCACAGGGCCAGCGCCGGCCTGTTCCAGGATCTCCGCCGCCGCGGCTCTGGGCCGTTGCCGGTTCCGTTTGGCGCTCCGCTCGCGCGCGGTGAACCCCACAATGTGCACGCAATCGGCGAGTGCGGCGCCCAAGTCGTCGAACTCCCGCACCCGCGCCAGGACGTCCTGCGTCTGGTGCGCGATCCCAGCGACGCGGTAGGCGTCGTACTCCCGCGGCCCTACCAGCCGAAGGTCGGAGAAGCCGAAGTTCTTCATCGCGCGCACCACGTGGGCGATGTTGACGAGATCTTGAGGCTCGTCCAGGACCACGAGGATCATGACGGGAGCCCGTGCGCGTTCGGCGCTTGTGTCATCCCACCAACTCCAACCCGCCGAGCCGCTCGCGGTCCTGTCGGTCGCCCCGCAACCACACCCAGCCGTCGCCGCCACTCCAGACTAGCTGGCCGGCACGCCGCTCGCGGCCCGGCAGCATCTCGTTGACCAGCAGATCGAAGCCGAGCCGGCCGCCGACATGGGTCAGAATCCCTTCCGGCCAGGACACGGCGAGCGTGACGCGATAGCCGCGGTCCGTCCGACGCCAGGCGCCCCGCACCGCTGCCGGATCACCAGAGGCGTCGCTGACCGTGCGCACGCGCAGCCGATTGCCCTTCTCCGGAACGATCAGGTACCCGACGTACGCTCCCCCTCCCCCATTCCCCAATCCCCATTCCTCGCTGAGATACAGCTGCAGCCCATCGGAATGCACATCGTCGGGCTCGTTGTCCAGACGTGCGGGCGGTGCATCAGCGGGACGAATGCACAGGTCCGGCTTAGCGACCTCCACCGCGACGTAGCACGCCTCGTCGTCCCAGTTGACGTAGGCCAGCGCGGAGAAGTCTTCCGGGGAGTAGGGCTCCTCGCTGCGGCGGTACTGGTCCTCGACCTCGAATCGCAGCGGCTCGTCGGTAACGAACCCGTCGAGCGTTCCGTCGAGCGCCGGCGGGGTCTCCACCCGGAGCGCGGCCCCCGTGGCGGCCAGCGGGCGGTCGAGCTCGAGGATCGGCGCAAACGGCTCCGTTGGCTCGCGCGCGCCTGCGAGCCTCACGCCACCGGAATCCGTCTCGACTTCCCAGGAGTCCACATGGTCGCGGTGCCGGTCCACGCCCCGCGTGGTCTGGATTTCGACCACGTCGCCAGCCACGTGCACAGCGCGGATCACGGGATTCTCGTGCCACGGCTCGAGCACCGCGACGAGGCGGGCATTGCGTCCTCGCACGCGGACCAGGTAGAACGGCTCCCGGCTCCCTGTCCCCCCCCCCGGTCGCCCTGGGCCCTCAGCACGCAGCAGCTCCCCCTCGAACAGCAGGTGCATCGTGAGCCGCCGGCCTTCCACCGTGTGTTCGAGCACGATAGGGCCGGGTTCCCCGGGAGGGGGAACGAACCGCTCGACACCCGTCACGAATTCGTCCGTCAGTTCTCCGTCCTCCCACCGCCCCTCACTCGGCGTAATGACGTCTCCCTGTCTTCCCGCCGCCCTCCAAAAGTGCCATGGCAGCTCGAGGACGTGGTCCTCGCTTCCGGTAAGGTCCACGATGTCGACGAGATAGCGCGGCCCCGCAACGAGGGTGCGCGTCACGACTCCCCCTCCTCCTCCCCGTCCCCACGTGCCACGCGCCCAGGCCCAGTCTCCTTGGGTGTCGAACGCCGCGCAGGTGGCATCGCGGGGCGGCTGCGACACGCCGTCGAGTCGCGGGGCGTTGTGCGCTAACGTGGAGCGGTACCAGAACAGATCGCGCGCGACGTAGGAGCCCGTGCCGAAATCCGGCAACCA
>DASQAH010000091.1:0-5762 GCA_035635835.1 Gemmatimonadales bacterium | reverse complement strand
GCAGGTTACCAACTACTTTGCAGGGCTCCGATGGCGGACCAAACCTTCTCGCGTAGCCAGCTCCTGCTGCTCGCCGGGACGGCCAACCGGCCGCTCGCGGAGGAGATGGCACAGCATCTAGCGCAGCCGCTGTGCGCCGTGACCATCCGTCGTTTCGCCGACGGCGAGATTTTCGTCAAGATCGACGAGAATGTGCGGGGGCGGGACGTGTTCATCATCCAGCCCACCAATCCGCCGGCGGAGAATTACCTAGAGCTGCTGCTGCTGATCGACGCGGCCCGGCGCGCCAGCGCGGCGCGCATCACGGCGGTGCTGCCCTACTTCGGGTACGCGCGCCAGGACCGCAAGGACCAGCCGCGCGTGGCGATTAGCGCGAAGCTGATGGCGAATGTGATCACGCACGCCGGCGCGGATCGCGTGCTGGGAATGGATTTCCATTCTCACCAGGTGCAGGGGTTCTTCGATATCCCGGTGGACCATCTGTATGCCGCCCCGGCGTTCGTGGCGCACTACCGCCAGAAGGACCTGCGTGACCCGGTGGTGGTCGCGCCGGACGTCGGCTCGGCAAAGATGGCGCGCGGGTTCGCCAAGCGGCTGAACGCGTCGCTGGCCATCATCGACAAGCGACGGCCCTCGGCCAACGTGGCCGAGGTGGTGAACGTCGTGGGCGAGGTCGAGGGCAAAGACTGTCTCATCCCCGACGACATGATCGACACGGGGGGGACGATCACCGAAGCCGGGGCGGCGCTCCACCGCCTCGGCGCGAGACGCATCTTCGCCTTCGCGACCCATGCCCTGCTCTCAGGGCCGGCCGTGGAGCGGCTGCGCGGGGCACCGATCGAAGAAGTGACGGTGACAAATACGATCCGCCTAAGCCCGGAACGGCAGTTCGAGAGGTTGAAAGTGTTGTCGATCGCCGGGCTGATGGCCAAAGCCATCGGCTACGAGCACAGCAATCAATCGGTCAGCGCGCTGTTCGATTAATCACGGACGACGGATAACGGATTAACACATGGCAACTATCATTTCTCTCGAGGCGCAGCCGCGCGAACAAACCGGCAAGGGCGCAGCGAGGCAGGCCCGCTTCCAGAAGAAGATTCCGGCCGTGATCTACGGGCACGGGCGAGCGGCCCAGCCCCTGACCGTGGACGGGCCGGCGCTCGAGCTGGCGCTCAGCGGCGTGGAACCCGAGAGCACGCTCATCGAGCTCACCGTCGACGGCAAGAAGACCCGGGCCCTGATCCGCGAGATCCAGCGCCACCCGATCCGCCCGGACATCATCCACGTGGACTTCTACGAGATCCACGCGCACGAGAAAGTCACGCTCAAGATTCCGGTGCACCTCGTGGGCACGCCCGACGGCGTGCGCAACGCGGGCGGCGTGCTGGACCAAGTGACCCGGGAGGTCGAAATCGAGGTGCTCCCCGAGCACATCCCTGACCGCGTCGAATTGGACGTCACGGCACTCGCGATCGGTCATTCGCGTCATGTGCGGGACCTCACGATCGCGAACGCTACGATCCTGACTTCCGCCGACCTGACGATCGCGACGGTGGTGCCGCCGCGGGCTGAGGAGGAAATCGCACCGGCGCCCGAGGCCGCGGTCGAGCCGGCCGAGCCCGAGCTCATCCGTAAGGTGCGTGAGGAAGAGGGCGAGGAGGGCGAGGGCGAGGCGGCAGCGGCCGAAGGCGGGACGGAGCGGAAGGCCGCGGAGGCCAAGCCCAAGGCCGAGAAGGGCGAGAAGAGCGAGAAGCCGGCGAAGCCCGAGAAGCCCAAGGGCGGCAAAGAGAGCTGAGTCCTGCGCGCCGTCGTCGGCCTGGGGAATCCCGGTCCCGAGTATGCGGCGACGCGCCACAACGCAGGGTTCCTGCTGGCCGATGCGGTGGCCGCGGGCTGGGGGCTGCCGCCGTTCCGCCGGGCGGAGCGCGCACGCGCCACCGAGGGGGTGGTTGCCGGCGTCCCCGTCCGCGTGCTCAAACCCACCACAATGATGAACCGTAGCGGAGCCGCCCTGGCGTCGCTACGCGCCGACCCCACCTTCGAGCCTGCCACCGACCTGTTGATCCTGGTCGACGACTTCAACATCCCGGGCGGAACCTTCCGGCTGCGCGCCGAGGGATCCGCTGGCGGGCATAACGGCCTCAAGAGCATCGAGGGCGCGTTGCAGTCGCCGCGGTACGCGCGGCTGCGGATCGGCGTCGGGCCGCTCCCCGCAGGGGCGCCGTGGGAGGACTACGTGCTCGACAGCTTCACGCCGGAGGAGACCGAGCAGCTTGAGGGGCTGCTACCACAGATGGTGGACGCGGTGGACAAGTGGCTGGTTGATCGGACGCTCGGAGGGTTGGGTGGCCGGACAGATTGATCGTCTTTCCCATCAGTCGATCAGACAACCCCAACTGCTAGACGCTCCAGGTTCTCCCGCTGCGCAGGAGAGCGTCCAGATCTTCGAGCCGCTTGCCAGCAGCGGCGATCTGTGCGTACACCTCCCGCTCGTAAGTAGGCCCGGGCTTGCAGTACAGCACGCCGAGCGCGACCGGGAACTGGGGCGGCTCTAGGGCGATCAGCATCCCTGCGAGCGCGCGGTTCGTCTCGTCATGCACCAGCAGGTCGGCCTCCGTCACCCCACCCTCCCCGACCGTCACGACCTCAAGCTCCAGGCGGCCGGGCCTGAGCCGCAGGCCCCGTTGCTCGTCCGTACCGAACCGCAGCGGCTTGCCGTGGCTGACGTGTAGCTGGCGGTCGGCGGCCACCGTCTTCTCGGTGAAATGGTCGAACACGCCGTCGTTGTAGACCACGCAGTTCTGGAACACTTCGACGAACGACGCCCCACGGTGCGCGTGAGCCCGCTTCAGGACGTCGACGAGCGGGAGCTGTTGGGTATCGACGGCGCGCGCCACGAACCGCGCCCCCGCCCCCAGGGCGAAAGCGCATGCCGAAACGGGAAAGTCGACCGAGCCATCAGGAGTGGAGGGCGAGCGCGTGCCCTGGCGCGACGTGGGTGAGTACTGACCCTTGGTGAGCCCGTAGATCTCGTTGTTGAACACGATCAGCTGGAGGTCCACGTTGCGGCGCAGCACGTGCAGCGTGTGGTTGCCGCCGATGCTGAGCGAGTCGCCGTCGCCGCTGATTACCCACACGTCGAGCTCGGGGTTGGCGAGCTTGATCCCCGTGGCGATCGCCGGCGCACGGCCGTGGACCGTGTGGAACCCGTAGGTCGACACGTAGTACGGGAAGCGCGCGGCGCAGCCGATCCCGGAGACGAACACCGTGTGGTCGGGCCGGGCGCCGACGTCGGCGAGGGCGCGCTGCATCGCCTTGAGAATGGCGTAGTCACCGCACCCGGGACACCAGCGGACTTCCTGATCGGACGCGTACTCCTTCGGCGCAAGCTGGGGGGGGGGCGTGGCGGTAGCGGTCACGATCTCCCTCCCCTTTCCCCATTCCCCATTCCCCCGTTCAGGCTCGCCCGAATCCCCTCTAAGATCGTGGCCACCCGGAACGGCTTGCCCGTCACCTGATTCAGCCCCTCGGCCGGCACGAGATACGCCGCGCGCAGCAGCTGCACCAGCTGGCCCGCATTCATCTCGGGCACCAGGATCCGCTGGAAACGCCGCAGCAGGTCGCCCAGGTTGCGAGGGAACGGCGCCAAGTAGCGCAGGTGAATGTGCGAGACATCGAGCCCGGCGGCGCGCGCCTGGCGGACTGCCTGGTGGATCGGGCCGAAGGTCGAGCCCCAACCCACGACGGCGAGCACGCCGCGATCCTGGCCTAGCGCCACCCGCTGTTCCGGGATGTCGCGCGCGATCCCGGCGATCTTCGCGGCGCGCAGCGTCGTCATCCGCTGGTGGTTCTCGGGATCATAGGAAATGTGCCCGGTGTCGGCGCTCTTCTCCAACCCGCCGATGCGGTGCTGCAGGCCCGGCGTGCCCGGCACCGCCCAGGCACGTGCCAGCGTCTGGGGATCGCGCACGAACGGCTGGAAGTCCGTCGGGTCAGTCCGGAACCGGATCGGATGGCGTGGCAGGCTGGAGAGGTCCGGCACGCGCCACGGCTCGGCGGCGTGCGCGAGGTAGCCATCCGACAGTAGGATGACAGGGGTCATGTAGGTGGTCGCCAGGCGCACCGCCTCAATCGCCACCTCGAAGCAGTCGGCCGGGCTCGAGGCTGCTAGCACCACCAGTGGCGCGTCGGCGTTGCGGCCGTGGACGGCCTGAAACAGGTCGGACTGCTCCGCCTTCGTCGGCATGCCCGTGGACGGGCCCGCGCGCTGCGAGTTGATCACCACGAGCGGCAGCTCGGTGGCGATCGCGAGGCCCAGCATCTCCGTTTTCAACGCGACGCCCGGTCCGGAGCTCGAGGTGACGCCCAGGGCGCCGGCGTAGGATGCCCCCAGGGCCGCGCCGATCGCGGCGATCTCGTCCTCGGCCTGGAACGTGATGACGCCGTAGGGTTTCAGGGCCGCGAGCGTGTGCAGCAGCGCCGAAGCCGGCGTGATCGGATAGCCGGCAAACACCAGCTTCTCCAGCCCCGCCGCCCGCAGACCCGCGAGCAGACCCCAGGCGATCGCCTCGGTGCCGCTCACGGTGCGATACACACCGGGTGGCACGTCGGCCTTGGCGATCGTGTAGCCCGTAACGTGATCGGTCAACTCGGCCGTCTCCCCGAACGCGTGTCCGGCACGCACCGCGGCGACGTTGGCGTGCATGATCGCCGGCTTGGCCGCAAATTTCTGCTCCAACCAGGCGATGGTCGCCTGGTGCTCGCGACCGTACATCCAGAGGAGCAGACCGAGCGCCCACATGTTGCGGCAGCGGTGGGCTTCCTTGGCCGTGACCCCGAACTCCTTGACGGCTTCCGCGGTGAGCTTCGTGATGTCGAGCTTCAGGAGTCGGTAGGGCGCGAGCGTGTCATCGACGAGGGGATTCTGCGGGTAGCCCGCCTTGAGGAGGTTGCGCTCGGTAAAGGCCGCCTTGTCGGCGACGATCAACCCGCCCATCCGCAGGTCCTTGAGATTCACCTGCAGCGCCGCCGGGTTCATCGCGACCAACACGTCGAGCTCGTCGCCCGCGGTCAGGATGTCGGTCGAGCCGAAGTGGATCTGGAAAGCGGACACGCCGAAGGTCGTGCCGGCGGGGGCCCGGATCTCAGCCGGAAAGTCTGGGAAGGTGGCGAGGTCGTTGCCCGCGAGCGCCGTCTCGACGGTGAACTGGGTTCCGGTGATCTGCATGCCGTCGCCCGAGTCGCCGGCGAATCGGATGACGGCCTGCTCTCGCTCCTGTCGGGGCGGGGGGGCGGAAGGGCGAGAGGGGGGCGTCGCGGCAGCCATCGGATGAATCATACGTATGGGCTCCACACGGGGCCAGCGGCGCCTTCCCATCGTGCGACGAGCGAGCGAGAATTCCACCCGCTATGCTCCGTCTCGGCATCGTCGGCCTCCCCAACGTCGGGAAATCCACCCTCTTCAACGCTCTCACCTCCTCCCACGCGGCGGCCGCCGAGAACTATCCCTTCTGCACTGTGGAGCCGAACGTGGGCGGCGTGGAAGTCCCGGACCATCGGCTCGAGCGGCTGTACCGAATCGTGCAGCCGAAGACGAAGGTCCCCGCCGTGGTCGAGTTCGTGGACATCGCCGGGCTCGTGAAAGGCGCTTCCCAGGGCGAGGGGTTGGGCAATCAGTTCTTGTCGCACATCCGTGAGGTGGACGCGGTCGTCCATGTGATCCGCTCCTTCGAGGATCCGGACGTGGTGCATGTCATGGGCCC
>DASQAH010000090.1:0-4786 GCA_035635835.1 Gemmatimonadales bacterium | reverse complement strand
CTCATGCACGACCGCGACCTCACAGCGCGGTACGAGGAGCGCTTCGAGGTCGAGGACAGCGACGAGTGGACGACCGCGATGGGGGAATACAATCGCGAGGCGGACGCGATCACCGCCGCCCTCTTTCGCGCCCAGGGGGAGCCGGGGTTGGCGCACCTCTACCTCACGGGTCGGCGCGCCTTCGACCGCCGGATGGAGCGGGGGCGGCAACACTTCTTCGGGCCGCCGACCGGCGCGCACGCCGCCTATCTGCGGTCGAAGGGGATCATCGACTGAGCCGGCGGACTCCATGACGCATTCCAGCGCGCCGTGGTAGTGAGAGAGGCATGTACGTCAGCAGCCCGGAAGAGATTCGCGCCAAGCTGGAGGCCGGCCGCGCCGCCATCGCGAGCAGGCTGCACGCCCTCGCGGACGAGATCGAGGCACTCCGGCTCGAAGATGCTGCGGAGGCGCTCTCGTGGCTTGGGGACCGGATCGAGGGGCTGCTACGGGAGGCGGACCGCATCCTCCGCGCTCAGAGTGGTCGCCGCCAGACCTGACCGGCCGCATCGGGACGACGGTGCGGGTCCCCTTCGTCAGGCTCTCGTGGAGCACGGCCAAGCGCGTGACGCCGGCAGCGAGGTCCGCCTCGGAGACGATCGCGTAACGCCGGTAGACCGCCTCGGTCTTGTGCCCCGTGAGCTTCATCGCAACCGACCGCGGCACGCCCGCGCGCTTCGAGCCCGCGTGTCATGCTGGCATTGTAGCAGCGAGCAGGCGAGGACACATCAGGGACACGCGCTGCAATCCGTGAACGTCGTCGCACAGTTGCGGGCGTGGAGCGGAGTGTGAATCCGTTGCGCCTCTGCTGCGGGCGGGGATGGGCTGGGGGAACTTGCCAGCGGGGACCGCGGCGGGGTGCCAGCGGGGACCGCGGCGGGGAATTTCCTAGTCGTCGCAGCAGGTCGTGTCGGCGGCGAGGTCGTCGATACCGACGACGATGGGACTGAGCAGTGAGTCGAACGGCGCCAGCGGGATCCGAACCGGTGTCGGCGCCGCCACCAGCGGCTTATCGAAGCTGTGCCCATACTGCTCGCCGACGTTCCCAGGGTCGCCTCTCAGGATGACCTGGCGCTGCTCCGAGTCGATCTCGTCCACCGGCACCGTCAGCTGCGCATTGTCCGAGTCCGTGATGAACAGGATGTGCAGCCCGTGCGTGCCGATGTCGCCCTGGTAGTAGCGGATGTCGCCTTGCGGCGAAAAGCCCGAATCCGGTATCGGGTCGGGCAGCTCTGCCGCATTGGTCGGGTCGAAGAAAGTGGCGCCCGGGATGTTGTATGGCGTTCCGTCTGGATGATGGTTCCAGCAGCGGCGCTGGAACACCTGCGTCGCCCCCGCGGGGGCGGGCGAGACCGGGATGCCGGTCACGGGGTCGTAGCCCCACGTGCTCGGCTCGGTGGCGCTTCGCAGGTGGAGCTTCGGCCCGGGGTCCATCCCCGTGCCGTCGTCGAAGCACGAGTCGTCGCGGAAGTAGGGCATCGTGGCCACGGCAGCCAACGGCGTTCCGACCGGAGTGACCTGCTGCACGTTCCACCGCTCGACCGTGGTTCCGACAGGGCCGGATAGCTCCTCCCACTGCAGGGTGCCCGGCGGGCCGCTGAACTTCAGGTCGGGAAGGTCGAAGTTGCCGTGGATGCACGGCGACGGACAATGCTGGTCGTTGGGACTGCCCACAACGATCGGGTTGCCGTTGGCGTCGTTGTAGATCACGGAGCCCGGGCTGTCCGTTACGTATGCGCCATCGGGGCCGACGTGGGCTCGCAGGTTGCCGAAGGCCTCGTCGTTGAGACCGTCGACCTGCACACCGTCCGGGGTGTAGTTGTTGCGGTAGGTCGTGATCCTGCCGGCGGCCATGTCACGCTGCACGTAGATGCCGTCGAGAGGCGGGATCACGTGCACGCGAAGGTGATCCTGATAGCGGACCTCGGCCGAGTAGAAGATCTCCGTCCTGATGTTGTTGGTCGAAGAATCGGCGCCCCACGTGACGCGGATCGTGCGCACCGGCCCGGACTTCTCGCCCATCAGTTGCGATGATCCGCCCCAGTTCGTCGCCTCTTCCTCGTAGCCGCAGCAGGGCACGCTGCCGCCGGGCGTCTGCTGAAACGCGCGAGCCTTCCAGCGGTCGACGATGTTCGGCCCGTAGTCGCCGGTGCTCAGGCCCTTGTCGTCCGGCGAGACCGTGATCGAGTCCATGACCCAGCGCCCGTCGTAGCGGAAGCTGTAGCGCGGGGTGTTCACGGTGGCGGTGTCGAGGGGCCGGCGCTGGACGAAAGTGGTGACGTCGAGGACGATGTTGCCGAGCGCGTCGTACTTGAAACCATGACCGATCGAGGGAGTGCCGTCGGCGTTGCAGACCGGACCCTTGGGAGCGTTGCCATAGTTGCTGAAAGCGCTCTGCGAGTACACGAACTGGTCAGCGTTGGGGTCGCGCTGGTAGAACACGTACGGAGAGTTCGCGGCCGTGAATCTGGGTGTGACGCGGTAAGTGCCATCAGCGTTCTTCGCCGACAGCATCACGTAGGCGAAGCTCTGCTCAAGCGTTATCGGGTCGGTGATCACGACCTCGCGTGCGTCGGCGATGCCTCGGGGCAGCGTTGCGCCGGGCGGCGCCTGGGCGCCGGCATCGCGCGCCATGAACGCCATCTCATCGGTGTCGATCAGCCATGGGTTGGGGTCGGGCGCCGCGGCAATGCCGCCTACGGGCGCTGACTGGCACACGACGGCCGGGTTGCTAGGATTGAACGGCGCGTTGGTCGTGAAACGGAAGCCCTCGCGATCAAACGTGTAGGTGAGCTCTTGGTCGACGCCGGAGTAGAAGGCGAACCCGGACGCGTTGTTGGAGATGTAGTGGATCCACTTCGTATCGACTTGAAAGGGGATCTGCACGAAACGGTTGCGCTTGCCGTCCCATCGGTAGCCGAGCAGCGCGTTGGGGTCGACACCGGTCCGCCCGGGCGCGGTCCGAAACGGGAGCTGATTCGACTGGTAGCAGTTGTGGTCGTCGTGGTTGGTGTCGACGTATCCGTTGACGTCGGGAGGCGGGTTGGCGACGTAGCAGTCGCTCCGGAGGTAGGCGGGCTGCAGGCCCTGAGAGTCCGCCACTCCATAGTCGACAGGCACCTGTGAGGCGCGGAAGGTCAGCTCGGGGCCGGCCGACCAGTCGGGGAACAGAGAACCCGTGAGAACGACCGGCTCGTTCGCGCGCACCGGAGCGGTCGTGGTGACGGGCTGCGGTAGGTCAGCCCGGGCGCCAGTTGTGCCGATCGCCGCGCAGGCGAGCAGCACGATGGTCATGACAGATGCGCCCCTCCCCCGAACCACGCGCGGACTGTAGGCGTGACTCGACGAGGGCGACAATACCTCGGGGAGGTAGATCGAGCTCGGCAATAGGGCAGATAGGAAACTCAAAGCGGGTATTCGCCCCGATCGCGTCGTACGACTCCGCCCGCCTTTCATAACGACGCAGCGCACGACCGCCGGTTCCGGCGCACCTGGGAGGGCTCCGGGCGGCGTCCGGGGCGCCATACCGGCCGAGGCAAGGCCCGCCGCCTCCGCGCCCTGGCCTCCGCCGCGCGGCGATTCTCGCGCTCGAGGCGCCCCGCAACCTCGTGCGGCCGTAGGGCGCGCGTGCTACGGTGCTCGACGTGGACGCGGCGGGAACGGCGGCAGAGTCGACGCACGATGCTGGCGACGCAGGGCCGGCGCACGGCCCTGCTCGTCCGAAGGTTACCGGCGGGGCTCCGGCGCGCTGGGCGGCCGGGGGCGCGGTCGGCTGGGACGGCCGGGAGCGCCGCGGCGGACTCGCGCCCGCTGCTCCGCGACACGGGGCGGCGTGTCCCCGTCCGTGTCCCCGAACGCTGACCACCCGCCGTCTCCTGAGTTGCGCGGCGTGACCACCGAGGCCACGATTTGCAATGGCGAGTAGTAGCGAGTGGTACCAATTCGCGCCCGATGGCGTTCTCAAAATCCTCCGCCCGCGAGGGTGTAGGGGGTCCGACTGGCCTCCTCGGCAGATCGCGGACTTACGTAGGCGGCCGGGTGTCAGCCGTGCCCGCTCCACCGCCCGACTGTGGCTGAATTTTGGCTGTTCTCGCCTGGCGCGCCTCATGTCACTGCGTGCAGCCCCGACTGAACGCGATGTGGGTAACGGGATGGAGTTCCCACAGCGTCGCGGCCTTCATGCCCCGCTTGCCTCGGGGCTGATCCCCGACATGCGCGTCGTCGTAGAAGAGTTGCCCCGCGACTTCGACGCACGCGGGATGAGTCAGGACCGATCCTCGCGTTGAGGGTTCTCGGCCCTGCAACATCCGCTCCCGGATCAGACTCCGCACGGCCTCAAGCGGCGCATGCAAGGAGGTATCGGCAACGAATTCCGTTTCGGGTGTCGGCACCTCGACGATGAGGAAGTCCGTGCCCTGGTCGTCGTCGTGCGTGGGGCTGATCTGGATGTGGTAGTCGCCATCGGCTTCAGCGGCGACCAGGTGGAGCCATCCGACCGTGCTCAGGATGTCGCCCTCCCCGACGCCGAGGGGGTTGTCGAACTTGGGGATGCGGGCGGCTTGGAATTGGACGTCGTTCTTGGTCACGCCAGGGGCGTCGGGGAGCTTGGCGGCGTCGATGAGGTCAACGAGCTCCACGCGGGTGGCATGATCGAGCTCGGCGCCCTCGGGGATGCTCGTCTTGATCGACCAGCGGGCCTTCCCCGGCTGGAAGGCGAGGATGCTGGACGGAAACCCGAGAAGGCTGG
>DASQAH010000089.1:0-4688 GCA_035635835.1 Gemmatimonadales bacterium | reverse complement strand
CCCCTCCTCCTTGTCCCGGAGCTCCCCACCGGTGGGCCCAGGCCCGTTCCAGTCCCCGCGCGAAGCGTGCGGCTGTCGCCGGGTCACTCCACACCGTGTACCACACCAGGGCGTCCTGGCGCTCTCCCGCTGGGAGCACGCGGTAGCGGTCGCCGTGCCAGCCACTGGCGAGCTGGGGCGCCTCCGCCTCTGCGGTATCCCCCAGGAGCTGCTCGAACAGTAAGCGGATCTCGAACTCCCCCAAATCGTCTTCGTAACGCACGCCGCCATCGCTCCCGGTGAACGCGAGGACCATCGGGTTGTGGCGGACACTGTAGCGATCGGGGTGGAGGATCTGTTCGGTAGAGACGGGCATCGCGGCGTCGAAGGGCTGGCGGCCAGGATACCTGCCGTCGAACCAGCGGACGAAGTCTGCGCCCGCGAGGTAGGGAAAGATCAGGGTCTCGCGCAGCCACAACGGCGCGTGGGCGTACTCCCGCATCTGCGCCATCTGCGTACGGAATACCTTGCGCGTCTCCCAGAAGCTGGGCAGACCCTCGGTCTGTTGTTCCGGCATCATTACGAGGATCTGGGCGAGCGTGGCCTGCCCCTCGAGGATCGCCTGGGCGGCTGCGCGACGGTCATTGTGACGCTTCTGCTGCAGCACCGAATCGAGGTTCAGGTACTGGGCCTGCAAGGCATGGATCAGCTCGTGGGAAACGGTCATGCGGACGAGTGGTGAATCAACGTCGGCTGCCACGTATAGGGTGGCGGAGTCCGGGTCGAAGTAGCCAGCGACCTGCTCGGTGTACAAGGCGACGAGTGTGGCGCGCAGATCGAGCGTATCGGGAAGCAAGCCGAACAGGCGGTAGGCAGCCTGGGCACCGGTGAGCTCAGCTGTGGGCAGGTCGCTGTCGAACTTGTGCATCACGTAGTCGCGCACCTGCGCCCGGGTGCGGCGCTGTACGACCGGCGGATGTTTGAAGCGCAGCCCCGTCGCCCGCTCGACCGCAGGCAGCATCTGCTGGACCACCTGTTTCAGCTCGCTGCCGCTCTGCACCGCTTGGGCGCGCTCCCGGCACGCTCCCCCCAGCTCTGCCCCACCGCCCAGCACGAGGCCCAACACCGCCACGAGCCTCATCCCGCCCATTCGATCCCTTTCCCGACTGCGGAGCTGACGACCCGCGCCACTTCGCGGCCTGTTACGACCAGCCCTTGGGATTCGAGCTCCGCGCGGAGCAGACGATCGAGCTCGGCCCGCTGGTCCTCGAGCGGGCGGACGGGTGCGCTGGCGGTCTGGCGCTCGGTAGCCGCGGCGGCCTCCCGTTTGGCGCTCGGTCCGCCGAGCATCTGCCGGAAGTCGTCCACGACTTGATCCAGCACCGCCGCGAGGTCGGGGGCCGGCTGGGCGACGCCGGGCGTCGTCGTGAGTCCCCGGCGGATCAGGGCGTCGACTTTGCGGCGCTCGCGGATCAGCCGGTCGAGCTCCGGCGACACGCGGGCCGTGGCCTGAGCGTGGGCGCACGCCTCGTCCAACACGTCGATCGCTTTGTCGGGACGCGCGCGCTCGGGTACGAAGCGGTCGGTGAGGACGATGGCGGCCTTGAGCGCATCGTCCGTGAGCGCGACGGCGTGGTGGCGCTCGAGGCGCGGTCGGCGGGCGATCAGCACTTCCCAAGTCTGGACGGCGTCGAGCTCATCAACGACCACGGGCTGAAAGCGACGCTCCAGCGCCGGGTCGCCTCTCACCCACTTGTCGTACTCCTCGCCGGTCGTGGCGCCGATCACGCGGATATCGCCCCGCACCAGGGCGGGCTTCAGCATGTTCGCAGCGTCCATCGCGGCACCGACGGCGGTCCCCTGGCCGATGAGGTTGTGCAGTTCGTCCACAAAGAGGATGAGATCGGGGTCAGCGGCGAGCGCCTTCACCAGCCGGCGTACGCGCTCCTCGTACTGGCCGCGGAACGCGGTCCCGGCGAGCAGAGCGACGTGGTCGAGCGCGACGACGCGGGCGTCTTTGAGGGCGGGCGGCACGTCTCCCGCGGCGATGCGCTGGGCCAGCCCCTCAACGATGGCCGTCTTGCCCACACCTGAGCGCCCGATGAGGGCCGGGTTGTTCTTGCTCTGGCGCAGGAGGATGTCCACGACGCGCGCGATTTCCGCGTCGCGGCAGCGCACCGGCTCGAGGTCACCGCGCCGCGCCTGACCCGTGAGGTCCACCCCCACGCGCTCCAGGACGTCCCCCGAATCGAACAGCCCTTCGAACGGATCGCTCATCGGCTCAGCCGCCCCCGAGGAAGCGGCGATACCAGTCGAGAATCGTCTCTCCCGCGACGAACGACAGCCCCGCTCCCATGGCGAGGAATACCCCAAAAGGCACGAGACGCTTCTTCTTGAGCAGCAGCAACGGGACATACACCAGGCTGCCGAACACCGCGGCCGCGAAGACGGTCAGGAGCGCGCCCTTCCATCCAACAAAGCTGCCCACCATGGCCATCATCTTGATGTCACCGCCGCCCATTGCTTCCTCTTTCAGGATCCACCGTCCCACAAGCCCGACGGCGAAGAGCAACGCAAAGCCGCCCGCTGCTCCTAGAACCGCTTGGAGGAACCCGTCCACGCCCCCGCGGAGCGACAGAGCGAGCCCGAGGACGAGGCCGACCCAGTTGTATTCGTCGGGGATGAGGTAGTGGCGCGCGTCGGTCACCGCGATGCCGATGAGGATGGTGCCGAGGACGGCCGCAGCGACGAAACGCAGCGTGGGGCCGTAGGCCAGCATCGCGGCAAGCCAGAGCACGCCGACGACGCCTTCGATGATCGGGTACTGGGTGGAGATGGGATGCCCGCACCACCGGCACTTGCCCCGCAGCAGCAGCCAGGAGACCACGGGGATGTTGTCGCGCCACGCGATCGGGCGGTGGCAGTGGGGGCAGCTCGACGGGGGACGGAACAGGGAGCGTTCCTTCTTGTCCTCCTTAGCGAGCCGCAGGATGCAGACGTTGAGGAAGCTGCCGAAGCAGAGTCCCAGGACCGCGGCGCCGATGAGCAGGAGTGGTTCAGTGACCACGCAGCACCTCATGGAGCAGGATGCCCGCCGCGACCGCCACGTTGAGCGACTCGGCGCCTTGTGCCAGCGGGATCGCGACCCGCCGCGCGGCGACGGCGTTCAGGGCGGGCCGAATTCCCGCCCCCTCGTTGCCGACGATCACCGCGATGCGCTCCCCTCCCCCCCCCGCCCCCGTTCCCCGGGCGGAATCGGACCGGGCCCGCTCCAAGGGCACGCCATCAGCGGCAGTGGCCCACAGCGTCACCGCGTTTGCGCCCGCCCAGGCGATGAACTGCTGATCGTCGAGTGGCACCACCGGGTGTCGGAACGTGGCCCCCATCGCCGCCCGCAACGCCTTCGGGTTGAGCACGTCGGCTGTGCCTCGGAGCACGACCGTCGCGGCGGCCCCGAGCGCGTGCGCCGTGCGAATTAACGTGCCGACGTTGCCCGGATCCTGGACCCCGTCGATCACCAGGATCGCGCGACCGCGGGTGAAGTCGATCTCCCCCGCCGTCCACATGCGCGGCTCGACGATCGCGAGGACGCCCTGTGGTGAGTCGGTGGTCGCGAGCTGGCCGAAGGCCCGCGCGCCCACGTCTTCCACCGTCACCGCGTGTCGCTCCAGCTCCGCCCGCAACTCGCCACCCCGGGCTGTACGCGCCAGCTCGGGCGCTACCAGCACCCCACGGAACTCGAGGCCCGCGGCCAGCGCTTCTTCCACCAGACGGACTCCTTCGAGCAGTGCCAAGCCGCGCCGACCGCGCGCCTTGCGCCGTTGGAGATCACGCACCGCCCGCTGCAGATTAGTGGCTATGCGACCTCTCACGTGCCGGATGGCGGACTCCAGACCAGCCGAATCCGCCGCCCATAACATCGCCGCCGGAGCGGACTTCGCCAAGTGAAGATCGCCTGTACGATCGCCGGCTCGGACTCGGGCGGCGGTGCCGGGATCCAGGCCGACCTCAAGACCTTTCACCAGTTCGGCGTCTTCGGCACGAGCGTCATCTGCGCGGTGACTGCACAGAACACGAGGGGGGTGCGGGCCTGGCAGGCACTGCCCGCCGACCTGGTCGCGCGACAGATCGACGCGCTAGCCGAGGACCTTCCACCCCTGGCGGTCAAAAGCGGGATGCTGGGCACGGCCGAGATCGTGGAAGCAGTGGCGGCCGCCCTCACCCGCTACCAGCTCCCCAACTATGTGCTCGACCCGGTGATGGTCGCGACGTCCGGGGACCGGCTGCTGCCGCGGGAAGCCGAGGGGCTGATCGCACGCCGGCTGGTGCCGTTAGCCACCCTTGTGACCCCGAATCTCGACGAGGCCGGCGTGCTCATCGGGGAGAAGGTTCGCACCCCGGACGAGATGGAGCACGCCGCCCGAGCGCTGCGCAAGCTCGGGGCGCGGGCGGTGCTGGTGAAGGGGGGGCATCTGCCGGGCAACGAGGTGGTGGATGTGCTCATCACCCAAGAGGAGATCCGGCGGTTCGCGCGGCCGCGACTCGACACGACGTCGACGCACGGCACAGGTTGCACGCTCTCCGCGGCAGTGACGGCCGGCCTCGCGCACGGGCGACCACTGGAGCGCGCGGTGACGGACGCGCTGGACTTCGTGCAGCGAGCAATGGCGGCGGCGCCTGGTCTCGGAGGGCGGGGGGGGCACGGGCCG
>DASQAH010000088.1:0-10834 GCA_035635835.1 Gemmatimonadales bacterium | reverse complement strand
GCCCGCACGTTCCCCGGCCAGGTCTGCTCCACGAGCCACGCAAGCGCGGTCTCGCTCAGGGCGACGCGCCGCCCCAGGCGCCGCGTCAGGTGTGCGGCGAAGTGTCGGGCCAAGGGGGCGATGTCCTCACGCCGTTCGGCCAGGGGCGGCAGGCGGATCGTCACCACGTTCAGGCGATCGAACAGGTCGTGCCGGAACCGACCCGCCGCCGCTTCCGCAGCCAGGTCCTTCGCCGTCGCAGCCAGGACCCGCACATCGACCCGTTGGGTCTTTTGATCCCCGACGCGCCGAATCTCCCCTTCTTGCAGTACGCGCAGCAGCTTTGCCTGGAGCGGCAGCGGCAGCTCTCCGATCTCGTCCAACAGCAGGGTGCCGCCATCGCCCTGCGCGAACAGGCCGGGGCGATCGCCCGTCGCCCCGGTGAACGCACCCTTCACGTGACCGAACAATTCCGACTCGAGCAGCGCGTCGGGGATCGCGGCGCAGTTCACCGCGACGAAGGGGCCATCTGCGCGCGGACTGGCGCGGTGGATCGCCTGGGCGATCACCTCTTTCCCCGTGCCGCGCTCCCCGGTGATGAGCACCGTGGTCGCGTGCGCGGCCACTCGGGCGACGATGTCGAGGGCCTGCTGCATCGCGGGGCTCTCGGCGATCAGGGCCCGGGCAGCTGGAGTGGTGTCAAGCTGTGCCCTTAGTGTCGCGACGGTGTGAGCGAGCCGTTCCCGTTCCTCCGCCTTGCGCAGCGTGAGCACGACTTCGTCCGGGCGGAATGGTTTGGGGATGTAGTCGTACGCCCCTTCCTTCATGGCCGCGAGGGCCGCCTCCTCGCCGCCGTAGGCGCTCATCATGATCACCAGCGCCCGGCCACCGCGGCTCTTGTAGGCGCGCAGGAACGCGAGCCCATCCATGTCCGGCATCCGCACGTCGCAGAGCACGAGGTCGAAAGGCTCGGCTTGGGCGCGCTCGAGCGCCCGGGCGCCGCTCGCTTCCGCCGCGACGTGGTAGCCCGCGTCGGCGAGCAAGAGACCGAGCGACTGGCGCAGGCCAGGCTCGTCGTCCACCACCAGGACGCGACTCACCGGGGCTCGGCCGCGGGGAAGAACATCTTGAACGCCGCCCCACCCTCGCGGGCGGTATCGACCCACACAACGCCCGCCATGTCGTGCACGGCGCGCGCCACGATAGCGAGCCCGAGACCGGTGCCGCGGCCGGGCTCCTTGGTTGTGTAGAACGGATCGAAGATCTTGTCGCGGTCTTCGCGTGGCACACCGGGGCCCGAGTCGGCGACGAACACCAGTGCGCCGGGCTGGCCGGCAGAGAACTCGGCGCGACTGGGACGCCGCTCCGCAGTACGGGGAAACGTCGCCGGCACGGGGTCCGTGGCGCGTTTCGGGACCGGGCTCCGGGGCTCGTACGCCCAGCGGCGCGCGCCCAAGATCACGACGCCACCGACAGCGGCATCCACGGCGTTCAGCACCAGATTCACGATCGCCTGCTCGAGGAGATGGGCCCGCGCGAGAATCGGGGGAACGCCGGACGCGAGATCGAGGCTCGGGCGCACGCCCTTCAAGGCCCCCTGACCATCGAGCAGGTCGTAGGCGCCACGCACCACCGCCGCCGGGTCGAGCGGGGCGAGCGCTTCCTCCTGGGGGCGGGCGTAGTCGAGCAGGCCGCGCACGATGCGGTCGATGCGCTCGAGCTCGCGGCCCAGCCCGGCAATCACGTCGGGGTCCACCCCGCGCCGTCGCAGCACCTCGACGTACGTCCCGATCGCGCCGAGCGGGTTGCCCACCTCGTGGGCGATGCCAGCCGCGAGCCGGCCCACGCTCGCGAGCTTCTCGGAGCGCACCAGTTGGCCTTGCGCGTCGAGCAAGTAGTCAGTCATGCGATTCAAGCGGGCGGCGAGCGTGGCGAAGTCACGCGTCTCCTCGTCGGGCGCGCGGCGCGCCAGATCCCCGGCGGCGACCGCGTCCGCCGTCGCCACCACGCGGTCGAGCGGCCACAGCACCAGCCGGTTCACGAGCTGGCGCCCGAAGACGACGAACACGCCAACCTCCAGCACCACCAGGAGGATGACCAGGGCGAAGGTGCGCTGTGGAGCGACGGTCCCCGCCACGAGGATCGTCACCACGCCCACGAGCAGCGCGGCGGCGGCGAGGAACGAGAGGTAGAAGAGCAGCTCGGTGCGGAGCGCTGGCTTGGCCGGCATGGCGCTCACAATAGGCAATCGGGATAGAGGACGGTAGGAGGGCCTACCGTTCCCCTCCCACACCACCGGACATGCGGGTCCGCATCCGGCGGTTCAGAGAGTTGAGGTGACAGAGGCGCCCAGACGCGGTACGCCGAGGGACTCGAAGTACCGGCCGGGCAGGGCGATCTGGAGCGCTTTGTGAGCGGCCACGTGCCACCAGTTTCGCGCGTACCGGGCAGCCATCCCGAGAGCAACGCCCGAGACTCCGCGGCGCTGGAGCTCGTGATACACCCTCGTTCCGCGCTTCCACTGCTTGAGCACGAGCGCACGCAATCGGCGGTGGAGCCACTGATCCACCCCCGCGAAAACCCTGGGGGTGTCGGCGAGACGGAAATACGCCTTCCAGCCCACCAAGTAGCTCTGCAGCTCCGCGGCGACTTGTGCGAGGCTGCGTCCGCCGCTCCGGCGGGTGATCTGCCGGATGCGTGCCTTCATCGCCGCCAGGGCCTGCGGTGCCACCCGGCGCTTCACGGTCTTCCCCGGTGCTACCCAAAAGCTGTAGCCCAGGAAGGATCGTACCCGCGCCGGCGCCACCGCGCTCTTAGTCGAGTGGACTCGAAGCCGGAGCTTCGCGTAGAGGGCCACCAGCCCCTCCATCACCCGCTCCCCCGCTCGCTTCGACCGCACGTACACGTTGCAGTCATCCGCATAGCGTACGAAGCACTGCCCGCGTCGCTCCAGTTCCTTGTCCACCTCGTCCAGCAGCACGTTCGCCAGCAGCGGCGATAACGGGCCGCCTTGCGGCGTCCCTTCGTGCCGCTCCTGCACCACCCCTTGGTACATTACTCCCGCTTCGAGGTAGCGCCGGATGAGCTTGAGCACCCGGGCGTCCGCGATCCGTTTGGCCAGCCGTCCCATAAGCAGGTCATGGTTGACCCGGTCGAAAAACTTCTCCAGGTCGATATCCACGACCCAGCGTCGGCCCGCCTGGAGGTACCGCTGCGCCTGACACACGGCATCGTGCGCCCGACGTCCCGGGCGAAACCCGTAGCTGTGCTCCGAGAAGGTAGGATCGATCTGCGGTTGCAGGACCTGTAAGACGGCCTGCTGGATGAAGCGATCCAGCACGGTCGGGATGCCTAACTGCCGCACTCCGCCGCCCGGTTTCGGGATCTCGTGCCGCTGCACCGCGCTCGGCTGGTAGCGCCCCGTGAGCAACTGCTCTCGAATCGCCGACCAGTGTTCCCGCAGATAGGCGGGGAGATCGTCCACCGTCACCCCATCCCCACCGGGGCTCCCCTGGTTCTCCCGCACCCGCTTGAGCGCGCGCGTGAGATTCCCCCGCTCGACGATCTGCTCCATCACTCGTGGCAGCTCGTCGGTTCCTGAGCGCTCGTTTCCCCAGACCGCCGATCGGGCTTCACCGCTCCGCTCTGCGCTCGAGGCTTCACCCCGAGTCTCCAGCGGCAGCTCCAACTGCGCGTTGGACATCTGGTGCCTGGCCGTCTCGTGGTCCACGGTCGCCTCGCTCTCCTCTCCGTTCGGCCCTTCCCAGGGGAGCGCCCCCGGTACTATGGCCTCGGCTGACTTCTCGCGCCGTCCCCGTACCTGCCCAGCGACGTCACCCTTTCAGATGTGAGGCGAGATCTCCCCAGGTAAGCGCACTGACTGTCCCTGCACGAGCGCCGGATTTACGGGGCTCCCCCTTGGTCGCGAGAGCTTCGCGGTCATTGGCCCGCTCGCCCTGGTCGGCCCCGCCTCGTATCCGATTTCTGTTCGTCGCCCCACAGGTCTCGCTCCCCGCTGCTTTCAGCGCCGGCCTCGCGACCAGTCGCCTGGCGGTTCGCTCGGGTCCCTGCGACCAGGTTCCCAAAGGACTTCCACCTTCAAGTCAGTGCCCATGCTGGGCACACCAACAGCGACGACCCCCTGGTCTACAGCCAGGGGGTCGTTCGGTTGGTGCGTTGGGATCGGGACCCAACTCTCGGCCCGCGCGCCTCGTTCAACTCTCTCCGCACGATGGCGCGGGATGGCTGCGCCCGTGCAGCCGCTGGCGGATCGTGCAGTAAAGGTCCCGCGTTCCGTGGCCACCCGGCCGGTTCGAGTGGAAGTACAGCGTCGTGCCATCGAAGGAGAGCGCGGGGCTGCCGTCGAATGACGGGCTGTTGATGTGACCCCCGCCAAGCCGCTGGTTCACCAGATTCAGATTCAAGGGCGGCGACCAAACGTCGCTCGTCGTCGCGCGTGTCGAGACCCAGAGGTCCTCACTTCCTGCAGAACGGCCCACCACGTCGTTTCCCGGGCGGCCAGAGGAGACGAAGATCTCGAGCCCGTTCGCGCCTGATAGCGGTGCGGGTGTCGCGGAAGGGGCTGCCGAGCTCCGGGACGAGAACGCCGGGGCCGAAAGTCGGCGGTTGAGCCGCCCCAGGTCGGACCGTGCCGTTGGCCAGGAGCGTGCTCGCATAGATGGAGAAGTCTCCGGGCCCGCCGGGACGCGTGCTCGTGAAGTACAAGGTCTTGACGCCGGTTATGTCATCCTCGAAGTACGTCGGGCCGGCGTCTTGTAGGGCGAGTTAACGACGCAGCCGAGGTTCTGCGCAGGTTCCCACGCCATGTCATCGCGGTTGTCCTGTCGATGCGAGACGAAGAGGTCCGCGTCGCCGCAGCCGCCTCGTCCGGTGCTGTGGAAGTACATCCAGTGCCCATCCAGGGTCAACGTCGGAGCCAGGTCATTCCCGGCGGAATTGATGTTGGGCCCGAGGTGCTGCGGGGGACCCCAGGGAGCGCCGACGCTGTCCCGGTGCGAAACCCAGATGTCAAGCCCGCCTTTGAAACCTCCCGGGCGACTGGTACTGATGTACAGGCTGAGTCCGTCCCTGGAAATCGCCGGATGCTGGGTGCTATCCGGCGCCGCGACATTGACGATGGGGCCGAGGTTCACCGGCTTCGACCAGGGACCGTACGCAGGCTGGTCCTCCTCGGGCGCGGCGTCCTCCAGCTCTGCGAGCCTCCCGGGGCCGACTGGCACGGACTGCCGCTCGCAGGCCAGGGCGAGCGTGACAAAAGGGCCAGCGCTACCGCGCGAGTGGAGCGTTTCATGAGACACCTGCTTGCGACTATTGCGCCTAGCAACATTCTCCTCGACATGGCACGGTGCTTTCTCTGTCTGTCCACCGAAGGGTGCCTTATCGGTCGTCCCCTTCGGCGTCGTCCTCGTCGGGCGTTCGCGCCGTCAACAGGTAGCGCCAGGCGTCGCGCAGCCGACAGCAGCTGCCGTCCGGGTTGAGCGGCGTCTTCACGTCGTTGGAGGGGCTGCCATGAGCGTTCGTGCCGACGAATCCCCCCTGCGGGACGAGGTCGGTGACGAGCATATGCGTGAAGCCGTAAGGAGGCGCGCTCGTTTCCGGGGCGACGGCCGGCCCAAAGGCGGCCATGCCGATGGAGTCCCAACCCGCACGGATGGGCCGGAAGAAGCCGTCGCGATCGTGCGCCAGCCCCCAATAGCGGTCAGCGGGCGTGACATGCGTCGCGACCCACGAGGGCGCTTGTCTACCAACGCTATCCGCGACTGACGAGAACAACACCACGCGGGCCACCACATGCAGCTTCGCGACCATCGCTGCCTGCCCGCCGCCCTGCGAATGCCCGCTGATCGCGATCTGCGACCACTTCGGCTCGTCGCCAGCCAAGAACCGTGACCAGCCCTGGTCCGGAAACGAGTCGGCCAAGAACTGCAGCAGCTTCGTCAGCCGGTTCACGATGCTGTTCGCCTGGTTCACGTTCACGAAGGGGCTGCGGTCGACCCCGTCGAGAATCTCCAGATGCACCTTTTCGTAGCACGTGTTGGGGTCGGGCTGGCCGCCGCAGACGGTCGCGATCCTCACGCTGTTCGGGTACATCAGGCCGATGACGTGGTAGCCGAGGCGCGCCGCCTCCTCTGGCACGCGCTGGAACATGGCGGGATGTTGGCCCATGCCTGACATGAACACGAAGAGCTTGTGATTCGACCGGGCTGTCGTGTCGAGCCAGACGTAGTGGCGATCGAGCGCCTGGTCGATCGCGGGATCGGTCGCTTGCGGCGCCACGCTGTCTCGGAAGAGCGGGGCCCCCGACGCCTGAGTCCGCTCGAATGAGAGCAACGCCGGCCCGACCGACTCCTTATCGAGATTGCATGCCAGGGCCAGCGCCGAGAACGCCGCCAGCCCCACAACCATTCCCCTTATCGGCTTCATTGTGCGCCCCCTTCGTAAGTGTCATTGCCGCACCCTGCGCCGCGGCGTACCTTGACCGCACGAAGCCAGTTTGAGGCAGACGCATCACACGACCGTGATGGAACCGTCACGCCGGCCGTGACGGCGCCCCGCGCCTCGTCGCCTCGGAGGTGCGCCCCCCACGCCGAGGGGCTCTCGGATGGTCGAGTTCCGGCTGCTCGGACCTCTGAACCTCACAACCGCAGACGGGCGCGAGGCGCGGAGCCTGCTCGCCCAGCCGCGGCGTCTTGCCCTGCTCGCCTACCTCGCCGCGGCCACCCCGCGCGGCCTGCATCGCCGCGACACGATCCTGGCGCTGTTCTGGCCGGAGCTCGATCAACCCCACGCCCGCGCCGCGTTGCGCCAAGCCCTCCACGTGCTGCGGGATGAGTTGGGCGCGCAGGCGCTCGTGAGTCGCGGAGACGAGGAGATCGGTCTCGCCTTCGAGGCCGTCCGCTGCGACGTGGCCGACTTCGACCGTGCCGTGGAGGGCGGGCGGCTGACCGAGGCGCTCGACCTCTATCGAGGGGAGTTGCTCGAGGGGTTCTTCATTTCGGGGGCGCCCGATTTCGAGCGCTGGCAGGACCAGGAACGCTCCCGCTTAGCGGAGGCGGCGTGCCGGAGCGCGCGGACTCTCATGGAGGAATCGGAGGCGAGCGGCGATCTGACCGCTGCTGGAATCTGGGCCCGTCGGGCCCTGAAGCTGGCGCCGCACGACGAAGCGCAGCTGCGTCGGTTGCTCACGTTGCTCGACCAGCTGGGAGACCGCGCCGGTGCCCTCCGGGCGTACGACGGGTTCGCCCGGCGGCTCGCCGCCGAGTTCGAAGCGCAACCCGCCGCCGAGACCGAGGCGCTGCTCGCCGCGATCCGTGCCCGCGCGACGGCGGCCGTACCGGCGGCTCCGCGGAGCGAGGCGCCGGCGATCCCCACGCCCAAGCGTCACACTGTCGGCCGTGCCCGCGAGCGGGCGGCGTTGCTCGCATGTTTCGAGTCGGCCGACGCCGGCCATGGGCAGGTGGTGTGTGTCACGGGTGAGCCGGGGATTGGCAAAACCACCCTGGTCGAGACGTTCCTTGCGGAGCTGTCCGCCAGCGGCCGCCTCGGCCAGACCGCTCGCGGGCGCTGCTCGGAGCGCCTCGCCGGTACGGAAGCCTACCTGCCGCTGCTCGAGGCCTTGCACAGTCTGCTCCATGGCGTGGCAGGTGAGGCCGTGGTCCGGACGATGAAGCGCACGGCGCCGACATGGCAGGCGCAATTCGCGCCTCAGTCCCGCATGTCAGGGGCTCCCGACCAGGATGTCGCCGCGTCTCCAGCGGTCTCCCAGGCGCGCATGAAGCTCGAGTTGGCGGCCTTCCTCGAGGAGCTGTCCCAAGCATCGCCGCTCGTGCTCTTCTTCGACGACGTGCAGTGGATCGATCCGTCCACGGTCGATCTGCTCGCCTACCTCGGCACTCGCGTCGCCTCGCTGCGGCTGCTGATTGTCCTTGCCTACCGTCCTTCCGAAATGCTGCTAGGCAAAAGTGTCTTCTGGCCGATGAAGCTCGACTTGCAGGCGCGCGGCGTATGCCGCGAGATCGGCCTCGAGTTCCTGACGCCTGACGAGGTCGCGCAGTACCTGGCGCTCGAGTTTCCCATCCACGCGTTCCCGCCCTCCTTCCTCGCGCTCGTGCATGCCCGGACAGAGGGCAGCCCACTCTTCCTGGTGGATCTCCTCCGCTACCTCCGCGATCACGGCGCCATCGTGGAGATTGAGGGCCGGTGGGCTCTGGCCGCACCGGTTCCGGACATCGAGCGGGGGCTCCCAGAATCGGTGCGGAGCATGATCGAGCGGCAGCTCGGACACCTCGCGTCTGTTGATCGTCGGTTGCTCACCGTCGCGAGCGTACAAGGGCAGGAGTTTGACTCTGCGGTGGTCGCGAAGGTGCTTTCCCGCGATCCGGCAGGGGTGGAGGAACGGCTCGAGAGCCTGGAGCACGTCCACGCGTTCATCCGGTCGATCCCCCAGCGGGAGATGCCCGGCCGGCAGCAGAGCGTCCGGTATCGGTTCGTTCACGTGCTCTACCAGAACGCCCTCTACGCGTCCCTCACGCCAACGCGCCGGACGTCAATGTCCGCAGCGGTGGCGCGGGCCCTGCTCGCGTTTCACGACGACAACGGTTCGGTCGTGGCCTCGGAGCTGGCTTTGTTGTACGAGGCAGCGCGAGACCCGGAACGAGCGGCCCGACATTTCCTCCTCGCCGCTGAAAATGCGACCCGGCTCCTGGCCGGTCAGGAGGCCGCGGCGCTCGCGCAGCGGGGGCTTGACCTCATCGGGACGCTGCCGACCACGCCCGAGCGCATCCGCCTCGAGCTCGCGCTCCAGATCACCCTCAGCGTGACGCTCACGGTGATGAAGGGTTGGGGGGCAGCGGAAGTCGAGACCGCATGGGTCAGGGCGCGCACCCTGTGCGAGCAGGTCGGCGAGACCTCCCAGCTGTTTCGCATCCTGGCGGGGCTGTGGCGGCTGAACCTGGTGCACGCACGGCTCCGCGCCGCGCGCGAGATGGGGGAGGAGCTGCTGCGACTGGCCGTTTCACTCGAGGATCCCGCCCTGCAAGTGGAGGCTCACCACGCGCTCGCTTATTCGCTGAACCACAGCGGCGAGCACGTGGCCGCCCACGAGCACACAACGCGCGGACTGGCGCTGTACGACCCGCGATACTTCCGAGCAAACTCGCTGCTCCTGCCGCAAGACCCCGGAGTGGAGTGCCACACCCAATCGGCCCGAGCGCTCTGGGTGCTGGGATACCCCGAACAGTCGATGGAGAGCACGCGGAAGTCCTTCATGTTGGCCCAGACGCTTGGGCAACCCAACAGCCTCGTGTGGGCACACCTCGCCGCCGGCACCCTGTACCAGCTCCTCCGGGACGTGCCCCGGTCCCTTGAGCAGTGGGACGCGGTAATCCGACTGTCCGCCGAGCACGGCCTGGCGCAGCTGCTCCTGTGGGCAAAGCCGTGGCACGGGTGGACGCAGGTCAAGCTCGGCCGCCGCGCCGAGGGGATCGCGGAGATCCGTGAGGGGTTGGCGACGCTCCAGGCCATGGGAACGGAGGTGACACGCCCGCAATGCGGTGCCCTACTCGCCGAGAGCGTGGCGGACGACGGCCGCATTGAGGAAGGGTTGGCCATCATCGCCGAGGGGCTCGCGATGGTGGAGCGCACCGGCGCGGGGTACTACGAGGCGGAGCTGTACCGGCTGAACGGTGAGCTGCAGTTGATGCGCGGTGACGGCACGCGGCAGGTCGAGGCCGAGGCTTCCTTCCAGCGCGCCATCGAGCTCGCGCGCCAACGCTCGGCCAAGTCCTTCGAGCTGCGGGCCATGACAAGCCTGTGCCGGCTTTGGCAGCGGCAGTCCCGAGTCGCCGACGCCCGACGTTGCCTAGCGGAAACGTACGGCTGGTTCACCGAGGGATTCGACACGGCTGACCTGCGGGACGCCAAGGAGCTGCTCGAGCGGCTGTCCTGACCCCGGCGAGGAACGAGAGGCCCGGTGTTCGCCGGACATGAGTCCGGTTACTTCGCAGCGGCGCTCGCCGCCTCTTTAATCAGTTTGGCGACTTCTTTCGGATGCGAGATAAAGGGCACGTGACTCGACTTGATCTCGGTCGTATGGGCGCCCATTCGTTTGGCCATGAATCGCTGAAGCTCCGGTTTGATGGCCTGATCTTCCTGGGCCACGAGATACCACGAGGGAATGGTCTTCCAAGCCGGGGTGTCGACCGACCCGCCAAAGGCCGCGCCGGCGATGGGTTTTTGTGTCGCGGCCATCACGCGCGCTTCGGCTAACGAAACGTCCTTAGCGACGACGTCGTGAAACTTTGCACGGTCGATGTAGAGAAAGCCCGCCGCATCGGGCGGCGCGAGCGCCGCGCTGAACGCAGACGGCCCGTATTTGTCAAGCAATTCGCCGATCTTTTCCCGTGCGTCCGGCGCAAAGGCGGCCACATAGACCAGCGCCTTCACGTGAGCGTTGCCGGCCGCCGCAGCCGTGATCACCGCGCCACCGTAAGAGTGTCCCACGGCGACGACGGAACCCTTTTGGGCATCGATCACTCGTTTGGTCGTCGCGACATCGTCGCCGAACGAGGTAAGCGGATTCTGCACGGCGATGACCCCGTAGCCGTCCTCTTCTAGGAGCGGAATGACGTGTCGCCAGCACGAGCCGTCGGCGAATGCACCGTGGACGAGAACGATGACGGGCGTGTCCCTGTTGTCTTTGATATTCATTGTCCCCGACACTACCTCTCTGCAAGCCCATCGAGAATCTTGCCGGTGATTCGCGCGTCCCTCCCGCAGGACTCTAAGAAATGATGAGCCGGCAAAGATCGCAACGGCGGCGCAGGAGGGTATCGCT
>DASQAH010000087.1:0-13703 GCA_035635835.1 Gemmatimonadales bacterium | reverse complement strand
CACCGGTGAACAGCTGCGGGTCGCCGATATTTCTGCCCGGCCAGGCGCGGAACTGGTTGCCCTCGGCGCTTCCCGTGAGCGAGACGTTCGAGCCGTTGCCGTACGAGTATGAAAGCTTCCCGGTGAAACTGATGTCGCTGTTCCAGTTCATCGGGAAGCGCGCGCCCTGGCACTCGTAGCCGAAGTTCTTGGACGCGTCGCACGCCCCGCCGAACTGCGCGAACCGCGGGATCAGGACCGACTGGCTCGACGACGTCCCATTCACCGTAACGGCGGTGTCGATGCCGGCCACGACGTACGTGGGGACCTGGTCCCACCCCTTACCGCGGAACGGTGAGACCTGTCCTTGCAGCACACCGGAGGCGAAGAAGCGCAGGTTGGAGATGCTGGGGATCGGTCCACCGATCGAGCCTTCGAAGCGGTTAAACCCGAGCGAGATCGAGTTGCCGAACGGCTCGTCCGTCGATCCTGAGAGCGCGGCGGAGAGCTTCTCGCCGCCGCTCCTCGTGGTGTAGGAGATGATCCCCGACTGCGCGTCGCCGAACTCGGCGCTGATCGCGCCGGTGGTCACCGACGCCTCTTCGACCGCGTTCGTGCCGACGTTGATCGCCTGCGACCCGGAGCTCGTGCCACGCACGGGCGCGCCGTCAATGTAGACGTTCGCCTCACCGGGGCGGCCGCCGCGGATCACCAGGCCGGCGCCCGACCCGGACTCAACCACGCCCGGGGTCAGCGAGACCACGTTGCGCACGTCATCGACCGGGAGGTTGTGGACCCCGGTGATGATCACCTTGGAGCTCACCTCGTCGCGCGGCACGATGGGGTTGGCCGCCGCGGTCACGTTGATCGTCCCGACCTGCACGGCCGAGGCTGTCATTTTGATGGGGAACTCGACGGTCTGCCCGCCGAACACGCGCGCACCGGTAAGCTCGCGCGGTTGGTAGCCGATGAACTGCGCACGTAGCGTATACGTGCCGACCGGCACGTTGTTAATGAAGTAGTAGCCCTTGTCGTTGGTGACGGCGCCGAACGAGGTCCCGACAATGAACACCTGGGCGTTGGCGATGGGGACGCCTGCCTGATCGGTCACCGTACCTTCGACCTTGCCGGTCGTCTGCTGCGCGGCCAGGGGTGCCATGGCGAGGAGCGCCAGGATCCCGACGGCCACGAACGACGGGCGGAAGCAGCCGAAAGCGCTTCGCACACGATGGGTCATGGAATGGTCCTCCAGAGTCGAAAATGCGTGGAGACTACCGGACAGAAAACGTGCGTAAGCCACGTCACCTCCATTCCGGTGCGGGGGCGGATGAGCAACGGCTACGAGAGTACATCTGCCGTAAAGTGACCCGTCGCCTCAGAAGCGTCAAGGCAAGCCGTGTCCTCGGCAGGTGACATCCCGGGGCGGCGAACATGCCCCCCCCCGGAGCGGTCCGCAAGACCCCCGGAGGTCGGAATTTCCGGCCGGTCAGACGAGCAATAGCTCGCGCTGCGGCGTCTGTGGCGTCACCTCGGGGCCGGTTTCCCCCAGAAATACGTTGATCTCGCTACGCATACCGAAGCGGCCTTCGAGGTAGACCCCTGGCTCCACGGAGAAGCCGATCCCGGCCACCAGGGTTCGATCGTCGGCGGTCTCGAAGTTGTCGAGGTGTGGCCCTGAGCCATGCAGGTCGCGGTCGATCGAATGGCCGGTACGGTGGGTGAAGTTGGCGGCGTAGCCGGCGTCGCGGATCACGCCCCGCGCCGCGTCGTCGAGCTCGGCCCCGGTGGCGGGCCGCCGCGCCGTCCAGCGCGCGCGGAGCAGCGTTACCGCCGCCTCCCGGGCCCCGCGCACGGCGCTCCATACCCCCTGCACTTCGGCATCCGGCGCGCGGCCACTGAAACCCATCCACGTCTGGTCGGCGAACACGCTACCCAGCGCCGGACCGGCCCAGAGGTCCATCAGGATCACCTGCCCCGCAGCGAGTCGCCGGTCGCTGCCTTCGCGCGGCTCGTAGTGCGGATTGGCCGTGTTCTCCTGGAAGCCGACGATCGGCGGATGGTCGGTTACCAGGCCGGCGCGCTCGAACCCCTCCAGCACGCGGCGCTGTACCACCGTTTCCCGCACTTCGACACCCCGCGTGGTCTCGGCGCCCGCCCAGCGCATCGCTTCCTGCGCGATGCTGGCGAGCGCCTCCGCGGCGCGACGGTGCCCCTCGAGCTCGGCATGGGTCCAGCGCGCCGCGAACCGCGTGACGAGCGCCGCCGACGACACGATGTGGGCGCCGAGCGACTCGAGCAGCTGCACCACGCCATGCGGTACGCGGTCCACATAGGGCACGTTGTCGTTGGTCGACACTTCCAGCGCCAACGTCTTGCCCGCGACGAGCGCGCGCAGGCCGGCGTGCAACTCGCGCCATGCCGCGTACGGGCGCACCTCGCCCGGGAAGTTCGCGAACGGCCCGAGCTCGATCCTGTGCGCCAACGCGACGGGGGCGCCGTCGCGCGGCAATAGGACGAAAAACCTGCGGGTCGACATCCCGTGCAGGCCGAGCACGTGCGGCGCGACAGGATTCACGCCGCGGAAGTCGTAGAGCAGCCACCCGTCGGCGCCCAGGTCGGTGAGCGCTTGGCGCAGGGCGGCAAAGTCGAACCCCTCGAGGGGAGGAGGCGGGGGGAAGGGCAGAGCGCTCATCAGTGGTGTCGGGGATCCGGGGGCGCCGCGCGCCACTCGCACTGCGCGCCGCCGGTTGCTCGACAGGAGGTATGCAGCATCGCGCCCTCGAAGCCGACGAGCAGCCGGAGCAACTCCGCGAAGGCGGCGCCGTACACACCGCAGGCGGCGCCGTCGGGCGTCGCGCTCACGGCCAAGGTGTCCCGTACGAGTGCCACCGGCACCTGCTGTTCGCGGTGCAGGTCGCCACCGAGCACGGCGCGCGCGGCCCGACGCGCCATCGTGTAGCCGAGGGCGCTCGGGGCCAGGTGCGCCGCCAGGCGGGAGAGCCCGGACAGTCGTCGCACCGCGCGCCGCGCGGCGCGCCGCCCCGCGTCAGAGAACACGAGGTCCGCATCCGGCCGCCGGCCCACCAGACGCAACAGCGCCTCGACGTGGGCCGGGTCGACGCGAGCGTCCCGACGGACCAGGGTCTCGTATTGGGCGAGCTGCATCGCCACGGTGCTGGAGAGACCGAGCCGCTTGACCAGCAGCTCGTCGGCGAACTCGGCTAAGCCGTCCTCGACGGGGGTGTCGAGGTTGCGAACCGCTTCGAGCACGGCGAGGGGGAGGATGCTGTGAACCACGGCGCGCGAAACGTAGCACCCCGACACCCCATTGCGGAACCCGGGAACCCGCATCAGCCTTTATGCAGCTATGGCCACTCCGACGCCCACCCCGGTCGACCAGAAGAAACGGGCCAGCTTCGAGCAGGAAGCGCTGGTCCACCTCGACGCCCTGTACCGCGTCGCCTTGCGACTCACCGGCAACGCCGCGGATGCCGACGACCTGGTTCAGGAGACCATGCTCAAGGCCTACCGCGCGTGGGACCAGTACGAGAAGGGGACCAATGCGAAGGGGTGGCTCCTCACCATCCTGCGCAACTCCTTTATTAATGAATACCGGCGCCGCACCCGCCACCCCGAAACCGTAGACGTGGACACCATCGAGCCGTTCGCGGTGTTTGGAGAGGTACAGGAAGACGATCCCCAAGGGGCCTTTTTCGACCAGATCGTCGATGACGAAGTACTCAAGGCCATCGATGAGCTGCCGGTAGCCTTCCGGGAAACCCTCGTGCTGAGCGACGTCGAAGGGATGAGCTACCAGGAGATCGGCAAGATTCTGGGTGTGCCGGTGGGCACCGTGAAGTCGCGGCTGTTCCGCGCCCGGCAGGCGCTGCAGGGGAAGCTCTACGGGTACGCCGTGAGCATGGGCTACATCAAAGGAAGCCCCGCATGAACTGCCGCGAGTGCGAAGAGCATCTGTACGAGTTCCTCGATAAGGAGCTGACCCCGGAGACGGAGCGGCAAATCCGGGGACACCTGGCCGATTGCGAGCCGTGCGGGGAGCACTTCGACTTCGAAGGCATGTTTCTGCGGTTTCTGCGCGCCCGGTGCCGCGCCCAGGGCGCGCCGCAGGAGCTCAAGCGCCGGCTGCTACACGACCTGTTCGGCGAGTGAAATGGCTGACCCGGGGTGGCCTTCTGGCCGCCCTCTGCGTCGGCGCGGCGATCGGTTGGGGGCTGGGATGGCGAGGGCTGCTGGTGCTGCTCGCCTTTTTCATTTCCGGGAGCCTGCTCACGCAGCTGGCCGTCGGGCCTGGGGGGGGGGCCCAGCGCACGGCACGTCAGGTGCTGGCCAACGGCGGCGTGGCGGCTGGTGCCGCCCTCCTCGGAGGAGCTGAAGCCTGGTCCGTGGCAGTGGCTGCGCTGGCCGCCGCCACAGCGGATACGTGGGCGACGGAGATCGGCTCCTTCTCTCCATGGACGCCACGAATGGTCACAATGTGGGCCTCCGTGCCGGCGGGTACGTCGGGGGGCGTCACGCTGTTGGGGACTGCGGGGGGGGTGGCGGGGGCGGCGGGGATGGCCGAGCTTGCGGCCCTACTGCAACCCCGGGGGGGAGGGGGGGGCGGTGCTCCCGTGTCGGCCGCCATCGTGGTAGTCGCAGGCCTGGCAGGAATGGCCGTCGATTCGCTCCTCGGTGCGACCGCCCAGGGCCTGTTCGAGTGCCCAGCATGCGCGGCGCGGACAGAGCGGGCGGGAGCCGTGTGTCACGAGCCGGTCGTGCTCATCAAGGGCTGGCGATGGCTGGACAACGACGGCGTGAATCTGGCCGCGACGCTCACCGGAGCAGGAGTCGCGGTCGGCTGGCGACTGCTCCACTGACGGGCCTGTGAGACGACTCGACGCTGTCGTCGTCGGCGCTGGCCCGGCCGGGTCAGCGACTGCGCTGCTGCTTGCTCGAGCGGGCGCCGATGTACTGCTGCTCGATCGCGCCCGGTTCCCGCGCGACAAACCGTGCTCGGAGTACCTAAGCCCCGAGACCATTCGCATCCTGGGGCGGATCGAGCCGAACGTGCTCACTGCGGTTGAACGGGCCGCGCCGGCGAAACTCTACGGCATGAAGGTCGTCGCACCCGACGGCACGGCGATGGTTGGGCGGTTCGCCGCCCGCCACCGCTGGCCCAGCCCGAGGCCCTTCGGGCTCGCGCTGCCCCGCACCGCGCTGGATACGATCCTGCTCCGCGCGGCCGAGCGGGCCGGCGCGGTCGTACGCGAGGAGACCGCGGTCGAAGAGCTCGAGTACGATCGTGGCGCGGTGGACGGGGTCGTTGCCCGCTCGGACAGCGGGAGGCGGGAATCGTATCACGCGCGCGTGGTCGTTGGGGCGGACGGACTGCACTCCGTCGTGGCCCGGCGACTCGGGCTGCGACGCGCAGGGGTGCCCCGACGCCTCGCGTTCGCGGCGCACCTGACCGACGTCGCTGGGGTCGAGGAGCAAGGGGAGCTGCACGTGAGCCGCCTGGGCTACGTCGGCCTCGGCCCGATCGGGCACGGCGAGACGACCGTTGCTCTGGTGTTGCCGCTCGCGGCCGCACGGCGCTGGGGCAAGAGGGGCGGGCTCGGGCTCGAAGCGCGATTCCTCGCCGAGCTGGAGCGTTTCCCCGGACTGCAGGGCCGGTTTGCGGTGGCGCGGCTGGTGCGTGAGGTCCTTGTGACCGGGCCGTTCGCACAGTGGTCACGCAATCCAGTGCCCGACGGCAAGGGAGGAGGGGGAGGGGGGGGCGCTTGCCTCGTGGGCGACGCAGCAGACTTCTTCGATCCGTTCACCGGCCAGGGGATCTACAGCGCCGTGCGTGGCGCCGAGCTCGCCGCCGGTGTGCTGCTCGCGGCGCTGGCCGGTGGCGGCGGCGGTGCCCTGCCCCAGTCGACGCTCGCCCCCTACGCGCGGGCGCGGCGCCGCGTATTCGGCGGCAAGTGGGTCCTCGAACGGCTCATCGGATTGGGCGTCGGGTGGCCGGCGTTGGCCAACCGGGTCATCGGGCGCCTGGCGCGGCGTCCGGATCTCGGGGATCTTGTGGTGGGGGCGACCGGCAACTTCGTGCCGACCCGCGCGGTGCTCGCACCCCGAACCCTCGCCCGGCTCCTCTGGTGAGTGCACCCGGCGTCGACCCCGCCCGATTTCGCCAGCTGCTTGGGCGCTTCGCGACCGGCGTGACCGTCGTGACCACCCGGGCGCCCGACGGGCGCCCACTCGGCATGACGGCAAGCTCTGTCGCTTCGGTGTCCCTCGACCCCCCGCTCTTGTTAGTGTGCGTCGATCACGGCCACGACATGCACGAAGCCCTCCATGCCGCGACGGGCTTTGTCGTCAACGTCCTCGCCGCAGACCAGGAGGCAATCTCCCGCCGCTTCGCAGAAGAAGAGGAGGACCGCTTCGAGGGCCTCGGCTACCACGAGAACAAACAACGGCTGCCGGTCCTGGACGGGGTGCTGGCCCATATCGAGTGCACCAAACAAACGGCGCTGGCGGCCGGGGACCATACCGTGTTTGTGGGGCTCGTCACCGGCGGAGCGGTAACCGACCGGCGGCCTCTCCTTTATTACCGCGGCGGCTACGCCAACCTGGCGGGCGGCTGATGCTCGGGACCGAGCTGCTCGACGACCCGCACGCCGATCCGGCGCTGGTACGGGCGGAGCTGAGGGACATCGAGCGCCTGAACACCATGTTCGGTGGCACAAGGGCCGTGCTTGACGCTCTCCAGCCGATCTTCGAGCAGGTGGGTAATGGGCACAGGAGAGCGGGGAGTGGTGCGGCCCGCTGGACGTTACTCGATGTGGGCACGGGGTCCGGCGACATCCCCCGGGCCGTACGGCGAGCGGCTCGGCGGTATGGGGTCGCGCTCGAGCTGCTGGGCGTGGAACGCAATCCTGCCGCTGCGCAGATCGCCCGCGCGGGCGGCCTCACGACAATTATCGCCGACGGCGCCGCCCTGCCCCTGGCCCCGCGTTCGGTGGATGTCGTGTTGGCGAGCCAAGTGCTGCATCACGTCTCGCGCGAGGTTGGCGTGCGGTGGATCGCGGCGCTCGATGGGATCGCCCGACGCGCCGTTGTGCTGGCGGACCTACGGCGCTCGCGACTTGCCATGGCAGGGATGTGGGCCGTGTCATTCCCACTGGGCCTCTGCCGCCACACGAGGCGTGATGCCATGCAGTCGTTGCGACGCGGGTTCACACGCGCGGAGTTGGCCGCGATGGTCCAGGACGCCGGCGTGGTCGCGGATGTGCATTACGCTCCAATCGCCCGCGTTGTAGCGGTCTGGGAGCCGTCATGCTGACCGTCGACCGTATCTCCATCAGCGCGCCGATCGATCGAGTGTTCACCGCCGCCCGCGAGGTGGAACACTGGCCCGCGATCCTGCCGCACTACCGCTGGGTGCGGTTTCTCGAGCGTCACGCGAACGGGGGGGGGGTCGTCGAAATGGCCGCTTGGCGCCCCTTCGGTTGGAGGAGTGCGGCACTGCGGTGGCCCGCGTGGTGGGTGTCAGAGATGGCGATCGACCCCGGCCGCGGAGAGATCCGCTATCGCCACCTGCGGGGTATCACGTGCGGCATGGACGTGATCTGGAGACTCAGAGGCACAGACCGCACGGAGGGTACCGACGTGGAGGTGGAGCATGACTGGGTCGGCCCAGCCTGGCCCCTGATCGGGCGCGCCACCGCCGCACTCGTCATCGGCCCCGTCTTCGTCCACGGGATCGCGGCCCGGACGCTCGCGGGCCTCAAACGATTCGCAGAGGGTGGCCAGTGATCAACGGACGACGGCGGGTGGTCATTACAGGCGTGGGCGTCGTCACGCCCATCGGCACGGCGGCCGACGGGCTGTGGCGCGGCCTGCAGGCGTGCCGCTCGGCAGTGCGAACGCTGACGCGGTTCGACCCGTCGCCGTTCCGGAGTCACATCGCGGCGGAGATCCCCGACTTCCGGCCGCAGGATCATCTGGACGCTAAGCGGGCGAAGCGGCTCGACCGCTTTTCCCAGCTCGCCGTCACCAGCGCCCGCCTGGCGGTCACGGACGCCGAGCTCGCAGCCGAGAGGGAGGACCCCGACCGCATCGGGGTGATGATGGGCTCGGCGCTGGGTGGCGTAGCGTTCGCGGAGCAGCAGGTCCCCAAGTTCCTCGCGGAGGGGCCGCGTGGGCTCGACGCGTCACTCGCCCTCGCCGTGTTCCCCGGGGCGGCGAGCTGCAACATCGCGATCGAGTTCGGCTTCACGGGACCGAACGCGACCAATGCGATGAGTTGCGCCTCGGGGACGATCGCGGTCGGTGAGGCGTTCCACACAATACGTGACGGCCGCGCAGACGTGATGCTGGCCGGCGGTGCGGAGGCTCCGCTCGCCCCGCTCACCTTCGCCGCGTTCAGCAACATCCGGGCGATGAGCACCCGCAACGACGATCCGGCGACCGCCTCCCGCCCCTTCGACGTGGGCCGCGATGGGTTCGTGATGGGAGAGGGAGCGGCGGTGCTCGTGCTGGAGGAGCGGGGGCGGGCGCTGGCTCGTGGGGCGAGGCTCTATGCTGAAATCGCGGGCCATGCCTACACCAACGACGCCTACCACATGACCGCCCCGCGGCCCGACGGGCGCCAGGCCGCTCGCGCCATGCGGCTCGCCCTGGAGGACGCCGGCGTCGCGCCGCACGAGGTGGGCTATGTGAACGCCCACGGCTCCTCCACGCCGCTCAACGACAGCACCGAGACGGCGGCGATCAAGCAGGTCTTCGGCGAGCACGCCTACCGTCTCGCGGTGAGCGGCACGAAGGGCTACTACGGCCACGCCCTGGGTGCCAGCGGCGCGATCGAAGCGGCGATCTGCGCGCTGGCGCTAGCGCGCGGCTGGTTGCCCCCCACGATCAACCTGCAACAGCCTGACCCCGCCTGCGACCTCGATTGCTTGCCGCAGGCAGGTCGACCGGCACACCCAGAGGTCATTGTGACCAATTCATTCGGGTTCGGTGGGATCAACGCCACCCTGGTGTTGCGGCGCGCGCAGGCGAGCGCGTAGATTGGCGCCGCCTTCACTTCCTTCGAGGATGCGCTCGTGAATCCCAAGACCCTGCGGCCGCTCGCGGCCGAGTTGCTCGGCATGGCGCTGTTCGTCTTCCTCGGCGCGGGCAGCGTCGCCGCGGGCATGGCGGCCGCCCAAACGGGGGCACCGAACTCGCTGATGATCGCGCTTGCGCACGGCGTCGGCATGGCGGTCATCGCTTCAGCGACAATGAACATCTCCGGTGCCCACATCAATCCGGCGGTGACATTCGGGCTGTTCGTAGCGGGCAAGGTGGACGCAGGCACACTCGGCCGGTACTGGGGTGCGCAGCTGCTCGGGGCGGTCCTGGGCGCGGCGCTGCTGAAGGGGGTGCTGCCCTGGGGGGCGGTGCACGCAACCTCTGCCGGGACGCCGATGTTGTCGTCCACCATCACGTTCCTCCAAGGGATCTTAATTGAGGCCATGCTTACCTTCTTCCTGGTGAGTGCGGTGTTCGGGACGGCGATCTCCCCCGAGGCGCCCAAGATCGGCGGCTTCGGCATCGGCATGGCGATCTTCGTCTGCATGGTGGTCGGCGGGCCGTTCACCGGCGGGGTGATGAATCCCGGTCGCGCGTTTGGCCCAGCGCTGATCGCCTGGCAGTGGAACGGGCAGGCGGTGTACTGGATCGGCCCGCTGATCGGAGCAGGACTCGCGGGGTTGCTCTGGAAGATGGTTTTGCTGCCGAAGGATCCGACCAACATCTGACGGCGTCAGAAGCGAGCGTGGGAGTGAACGGCGGGGGGAAGAGCCGCACCCTCTTCTCCCTACGCCGCTACGCCGTTCTCCGTTACGCCGTTACAATTGCTCCGCAGCGGTGGGTGCGAAATAGGAAAGGATGATATCCGCCCCGGCGCGGCGGATGGCATATAGCGTCTCCCACATCGCGCGTGTCTCGTCCACCATACCGCGTTGCCCCGCAGCCTTGATCATGGCGTACTCCCCGCTTACCTGGTAAGCCGCGAGCGGCGAGCCGAACTCGTCCTTCGCGCGGCGGATGAGATCGAGACAGGGCAACGCTGGCTTTACCAGGATGATGTCCGCTCCCTCGGCGACGTCGAGCCGGATCTCCTTCATCGCTTCGTCGGCGTTCGTGCCCGGCATCTGGTAGCTCTGCCGGTCCCCGAACTGCGGCGCTGACCCGGCCGCATCACGGAACGGCCCGTAGAACGCGGACGCCAGCTTCACGGCGTACGACATGATCGGCACCCGAGCGAAGCCTGCCGCGTCCAGCGCTTTGCGAATCCCCGCCACTCGGCCGTCCATCATGTCGCTGGGCGCGACGATGTCCACGCCGGCCCGGGCCTGGGCGACCGCGACCTTGCCGAGGAGGTAGACCGAGGCGTCGTTGTCCACGTCGCCGTCCTGGATCACGCCGCAGTGGCCGTGGTCGGTGTACTCGCACAGACAGACGTCTCCGATCACGAGCAGCGTGGGCACCGCACGCTTCACGGCGCGGATCGCCTGCTGCACGATTCCCTGGTCGTCGTAGGCCTCCGAGCCGGTGGCGTCCTTCGTCTCGGGCAACCCGAACAGTATGACCCCGCCCAGGCCGAGCTGCGCCGCCCGCGCGGCGTCCGTCACGAGCGCGTCCACCGAGGTCTGGAAGACGCCCGGCAACGCTGCGACCTCCGTGCGGACGCTTTCGCCGTGGCGGACGAACAGCGGCCACACGAGCTGCGAGGGAACGAGGTGCGTCTCCTGCACCAGCCGGCGAAGCGCCGGGGTGCGTCGTAGCCGACGCATCCGGAGGATAGGGAACTGGCTCATCTCGCGAGTAACTCTAGCGCCCCGTGAGCCTCCAGCAAGCGGGCGAGCGCCTCGCCAGCCGCCGCGGGCCGATCGGGATCGACATCCACCGAGGCGGTGAGCTGGACCGCTCCATCGGGCGCCAATACCCTTCCAAACAGTCGTCTCCCATTTCCCGTTTCTCGATTCCCCGTGTAGGCGGCTACCGCCGCCTGACAGCCGCCGCCCAACGCCGCGAGCATGGCTCGCTCTGCCGCCACCGCTTGGGCGCTCGGAGCGTCTTCCAGCGGCCGCAGTGCCTTCCACACGATCCGGTCTCCCCGACGCAGCTCCAGCCCCAGCGCCCCCTGTCCCGGCGCCGGCATCACCTCGAGGGGATCGAGCCGGCTCGCGACCGCCTGCTCGAGCCCCAGCCGACTGAGCCCGGCGGAGGCGAGCAGAGCGGCATCGAGGGCTCCGCCCGTTTTCACTCTCTCCACTCGGGTCGGCACGTTCCCTCGCAATGGGACGATCTCGAGATCCGGGCGTAGGAATGCCACCTGAGCGAGCCGTCGCAAACTGGACGTGCCGAGCCGCGCACGCGCGGGCAGCTGCGCCAAGCTCGTGACGCCAGCCGCGCGCACCACAAGCACATCGACAGGATCGGCACGCTCAGGCACGGGTCCGAGCTCTAGCCCGTCCGGCAACGTGGTGGGAAGGTCCTTCATCGAGTGCACCGCGACGTCGATGCGGTCCTCGAGCAGCGCCTCCTCGATCTCTTTAGTAAAGAACCCCTTTCCTTCAAGTTGTTGCAGCGGCCGGTCCACCTCGGCGTCGCCGCGGGTCTCGATGATCACGATGTCGCTCGGGGCGCCCTGGGCCGCGAGCCGGCCTTGAACCCATTCCGCCTGCCAACGCGCTAGCCGGCTGCCCCGCGTTCCCAATCGCAGGCGCTTCACGCTCCCTGCTTCCCGCTCGGTCCCCGCGCGAAATAGCCGACCAGCGCGTCCACCAGCCCGGCGGCGGTGAATTCAGCCGCCTCGATCTTCACCGGCAACCCGTACTGTCGCGCCGTCGCGGCCGTGACCGGGCCGATGACCGCTGCCCCGAACTGACCAGAGCGGGCCGTCTCCGCGCCGACGGCCTGCACGAAGTGGTGGACGGTGGACGAGGAGGTGAAAGTGACGAAGTCGATCCGGCCGGCCCGAAGCTCGGCCGCGAGCGTCGCGCGTTCCGGCCCCGCGAGTGCGGCGACCGTGCGATACACTGGGATGACGTCGACTTCGGCACCGCAGGCGCGCAGCCCTTCCGGCAGGGAGTCGCGCGCGGTTTCGGCACGGGGCAGCAGGATTCGTGCCCCCCGCAGATCACCCTGGGACGCGATCACGGCGACCAGCGATTCCGCAATGAAACCGTCGGGGAGCAGCTCCACACGCACCCCCCGGGTGGTCAGGGAATCCGCCGTCGCCGGGCCGATGGCAGCGATACGCGTCTTGTCGAAGTCACGCACGGAGATGCCCCAAACTGGCAGTTGCGCGAAGACGGTCTGGACGCTGTTCTGGCTCGTGAACACGGTCCAGCGGTACTCGCCCAGGTGGGACAGCGCGCGGCGCAGCGGCTCTAGGTCGGCAAGGGGCTCGATGCGGATCGTGGGCACGTGCACGACGTCTGCTCCGAGGGCCTGCAGCGCATGCACCAGGTCACCTCCCTGCTCGCGCGGGCGGGTGACCACGATGCGCCGACCGGCAAGCGGCGCCCCAAGCGGTTTGGCCCTCACTCCCCCTGCGTTGGCCATGACGAGGTTGCAATCTCACCGGCCGCAAAACCATAATCAAGCAATGTGGCGATCCTTTCGCGCCGCGCTCGCTCGGTTTGCCGTGCGGCGCGCGGCCGCCTGCCAGGGACACGCCCCGCGGCGCGCCGTGCGGTGGCTGCGCCTCGCCTGCGGCCTTTCCCCTACTTTCGCCGAGCCGTATCCCGCCCTCGTGGCGCTGTGCCGAACGCTCGAAGACCGATTCGGGGCGCTGGCCGCGGGTCAGGAGGCGGCGGTGCGATTCCCCGGTAACCCCGATGCCTGGATGCTGCTCGGCGACGCGTACTTGATGGTGTTCAAGCAGAAAGAGGCGCTGCACGCCTACGAGCAGGTGCTGGCGCTGGAAGAGCGCGCCGACGCGGCGATGGCCGCCGGCCAGCTGTATCGGCGCGCCGGCCAGCCGGCCGAAGCGGCGGCGCGGTTCGCGCGCGCTTACGCCGCGGGCGGCGGCGCCAGCGCCCTGTGGGAGAACGCGCAAGCACTGTCCCAGGCCGGCGACCATCACGCCGCCGACGATGCCCTCGCCCTATGGGCAACTCAGGTGCCGGACGGGATGGAGAAGCTGGCAGAAGCGCGGGCGCGCCTCAGGAGCGGGGAGGCCGGGGGGCGGGAGGGGGAGGAGGGAAGCGAGGAGGCTTCTGACCCCGGAGCCAGAGGGTGACCGTATAGAGCAGCAGGATGACGGCGGCAACGACGTAGGCCGCCACCATGTAGGCCGCGTTTTGGGGCACCTCAGGCATGGCTTCCCGCCTCTCCCAACTCCTTCTCTCTACCGATGGCGTAACGCTGCGTCACGAAGCCCACATAAAGCAGTGTGAACACAGCAAACGAAGACAGGAACGTAGTCAGCATGCTGCCCGGCAGCGATGGTGTGCTAGGCTTCAGGACGATGGGCTGAGGGTGCAGCGTAGGAAAGAAGTACACGCTGAAATGAATGAACGGGACCAAGCATGCTCCGCAGATGCCGAGCACCGCCCCGTAGCGGGCAGCTAGCGCGGGATCTCGCACCGCCCCTCGCATGAGCAGGTACCCGAGATAGAGGAAGAAGAGGAGCAGCATGGAAGTAAGCCGCGCGTCCCACGTCCACCAGGTCCCCCAGATCG
>DASQAH010000086.1:0-3179 GCA_035635835.1 Gemmatimonadales bacterium | reverse complement strand
GGGGGGGGGGGGGGGGGGGGGGAAGTGGGGAGTAGGGAGTGGGGAGTGGACCGATCCGGCGAGTGATGCATTCCTCTCGCAGGTCCGCTCACCGGTGCTGCGCGTCCGGACGAAGGTCGACTTGGATCCAATCCGGCGTCCAAGCGTCCGCCCCTCCGACGTGTGCGTGTCGGCGGTCACCGGAGAGGGGCTCGACGAGCTGAAGCGTCGTCTGGCGGCGGAGGCATTCGGGCGGCTGCTGCAGTTGGGCGACGTGGAGCCGGTGGTTACCCGAGCCCGCCACCGCGCAGCGCTGGAGCGGGCGTTAGCCGAGCTCGACGGCTTCGAGGCGGCGCGCTCGGCCGGCGTGGACGCGGCCGCCACGGCCACGCACCTACGCGCCGCGGTCACTGCGCTCGACGACCTGATCGGGGTGGTGACGCCCGACGACGTGCTGGACCGTGTGTTCGCGAGCTTCTGCGTGGGGAAGTAGAAACGACTCCGTTATCCGTGTTCCGTCGTTCGCATGGATAACGGAGAGCGTCTCACGAGCCTGTACGCTTGAACTTACCGCTCGGTCGGAACGGTGCCCCGGCCTCGAACAGCGCCACCTGTTCGATCTGGCGTGCGAGTTCGATGTCCTTGGTGGTGATCCCGCCGGCGCTGTGCGTGTTGAGCGCAACCGTGACGCTCCCCCAGCTCACCTGCAGGTCCGGGTGGTGGTCGGCCGCTTCGGCGTAGAAGCCGATTGCATTCACCAGCATCAGGGTCGTGGGCCAGCCGTCGGTCTTGTAGGTGCGGCGGATGGCGCCGCCCTCGTGGCGCCAGCCCCGCAGCCCCTTCAGTTGGTCGGCGATCTGGGCGTCGGTGTAGGGAATCTCCTTGGGGCTCACAGGGTCTCCCGGTAGGTGGCCGACTGTCCGAAGTTCTCCTCGACCTCCATCTCGATGAGCTGCAGGTGCTTCACACCGGCAGCCGTCAGCTCTTGGTGCAACCGCCCCGTCAAGTGCCGGGCGAGCATCTCGACTGTGGTATTGGGGATCGGGAGGAGGATGCAGTCGCGGTCCGGAAACAGGTAGCGCGGCTCACCACTGACGGCGACGGTCACGCGGGCGCCGTCGCGCTCCACGGCCACGATCGGGCTCTGCGTGGGTAACAGCACCTTGTGGTCGAGCTCGTCGGTGAGCCGCCGCATGATCTGCTTCACGACGGCGAAGTCCGCCACGTACCATGTGTCGGCCTCGAGCGCGCCCTGCAGTGTCACCCTGGCCCGGTAGTTGTGTCCGTGCAGGGTCTCGCAGCGGTGACCGGCGAACGTGATGAAGTGCGCGGCCGCGAACACGAGGTCTTCCTTGGTGATGGAGATGCGAAACTCACCGCGCGCGCTCATAGGCAGGAGAAGATAACACCGGGTCCCGCGGGCTACTGCGGCGGCTGGGGCTCCTGTCCCGTGGCCACCCGCCACACCTCGTCCGCCAGCCACTCCAGGCGCTGCTGGGCGTAGTCCAGCTCCGCGGGGTTCATGTCCCGCGCCCGACGCGCCAGGTCCCGGGCGTGGCCCAGGAACTCCTCCAGCACTTCGCGCAGCGGACGGTTACTGCGCCGCTCGGGCACTTCCTTCTTGCGAGGGCTCACGCGGTCTGGATCCCGAGGGCGCGCCCATCAGCCTGCTGGAATTCCGCGGCTGCCGCCCGTACGGTGGATGCGGGGCCGCGCTCGCTCAGGTACTCCTCGACCAGCCGCAGGCCGAGGTAATACCCCGAGCGCTCCGGGAGCACTTTGCCACCCACCAGCCGTGCGGCCGGGCTCATCCCGCCGGAGAGAAACCGCAGCCGCAGTCCCAGACCGCTGAGATCGAGGTCGGGCGCGGCCGCCCGCCGCAGGAACGCGTCGAGCTCGCGGATGCGGCGGTATTGGCGGCGCGTGTAGCCGAGGTACTCCCACGGCTCGAACCCCGGCGCCACCGCCCGGGCGGCGGCCACAGCGGCGCCCTCGTTGACGAGGAGCTCCCGCAGCGTCGCCCGGCTCCCGGTCTCCCAATAGTCGTAGTGTCCGCCCCCCTCGGCCACGAGCCGCTTGAGCGTCGCCCGGCTCGTCGGGGACGTGTAGCGCACCGCGTGGGCGACCTCGTGGGCAATCCACAGCGGCAAGAGGTGCGGGGCCAGCCCGAGCCCGTTGGTCTGCGGGTTGCTGCGGCCGGTGAAGTGCTCCAGGCACACGAACGCGATCCCCCGACCGGCCACGACGAGCTCGCCGGCGTTTGCCGCCCCCACGCCCACCATGAGGTAGAGGTCGACGGGGCAATCGGTTTCGAGCAGGTCCAGGGCGCGGCGCAAGGCATCGTCGCTAATCTGCGCGACGTCCACGTCCTCGAGCAGTCGCCGCAGGTCGGCGCGGTCGGCCCGGAGCGCATCCACGATGATGCGCTCCGCGTGCGGCGAGTCGGGATCAAGCACATAGTTGTGCCAGTAGCTCTTGAGGACGACTTGGTGGCGGTCGAGATACGCACGGTACGCCGCGACGGGGTCGGGCGCAGACACGCAGGCGAGGAACTCCGGGACGAGATCGACGAGCATGGAGCCGGTGGCCGGCCCCAATTTGGGAAGCCGCTAGGCGCGAGACAAGCCTCGCTCAGCGGATGGTGATCTCGAGGGCGACGGTCTGCGACTTGACATTTGCGGCGAGGTCGGTCACCGCCAGCGTCAAGCGATAGCGTCCGGCCGGCACGCGCCCGGGCTCGATGACGATGCGCTCGGGCACGGTGCCGCGCGCCGGCGCTTCCCGCGTGAACTCAAACACGACGGGGGCCGAGCCGCCGAGCAGGCGCCGCGGCAGCGAGCGGACCGGCGCGAAGGTGTAGCGCACCTCATAGCGGGCGTGGCCCTCCGCGTCGGGCGAGAGCCCGTAAACCTCGGCATAGGTGGCGAGGGGACGACCGGCGGGATAGACGAGGTCGGCGGGCATGCCGTGCAACGTCGCCTCGCGGCCGAGACCCGAGTCGGCCGCGGCAAGCGCGAGACTGGAGATGCCGAGCACATCCCAGGAAAAAGCCGGAAGACGGACGGCCGCACGCAGCCGTCCCAGGGTCCCGGCCGAATCCACGTCGAGCCCCAGCCGGTAGACGCCGGGCGGTGCGGTGAGTTGCAACAAACCGCCCCCGCCGCCTCCCACACCCGCCCCCACTGCCACCTGCCCGACCT
>DASQAH010000085.1:0-16499 GCA_035635835.1 Gemmatimonadales bacterium | reverse complement strand
TGGACGGTCGAGCGCTCGAACGGTCGGATCGAAATCCGCCTGTCCGGCCGACCGTCTGAGCCTCCGACTGGCCGGTCTCCGCCAGCGCATCCGCAAAATCGTAGGAGAATCGGATCGGCATCGGGAGACGCGTGGCGAGGGCCTCCGCCTCGAGATCATCCAGGAACCGCAGGTCGTCGTTCACTGCCTCAGCGGGCAACAGCGCGAGGTCGACGTCGCTTCGGCCCCGGAGCGCGGCGAGGAACGCAGCGCCGGGGAGCAGCCCGGCCGACGTCACGGCGGATCCATACAGAGGGTTCTCGAGCGCCAGGACTTCGAACGTTGCGCCGGTCGCCCGTTCGAGGTCCACCACTACCTGCGGCATGAGCGGGCCCATCGCCGTTCCCGTGGCGATGGCGATCCGCCGGCCACGCAGATCGGCCAGTCCGTCCACCGCCGCCGTGATCCGGGTCTGGAGGTAGCGCACCGCCCCCACCCCATTCTCGCGCTGCTCGAAGTCGCCGTACCACTCGGCTTGCGGCAGCGGCTCTTCTGCCCGCAGGTAGAGCTCGTCCGCGCCGAAACACCACGGGTGGCCCCGCTCGGCTACCGCGCGGGTGGCGCAGTCGGACACCAGCGCCAGCGCCGCGCGACACTCCTCTCGCGTGGGCTGCCGCACCGACTGATGCTTGCTGTACTCGGTCAGCGCGACCGGCACGATGGCCACGGACAGGATCGCTTGGCCCAGGCCCCAAAGGTCGGCCAGCGTGCGCCCCAGCGTGGTACCGTCGTTCACGCCGGGGACTAACACCACCTGGGCGTGAAACTCGATCCCCTGCGCACCAAAGGCGCGCAGTTGGGGGATGATCGCCGGCGCCTCCGGGTTGCGTAGCAGCCAGCGGCGGATCACCGGGTCGCTCGCGTGCACCGACACGTACAACGGTGAAAGCCGGTACTCCACGATGCGCGCCTCGTCCCACGGCTTCAGGTTCGTCAGGGTGGCGAAGTTGCCGTACCGGAAGGAGAGCCGATAGTCGTCGTCCCGGATGTAGAGCACCTCGCGCAGCCCCTGGGGATTGCCGTCCACGAAGCAGAAATCGCAGTGGTTCGCGCAGCGCCGGATCCGCGGGGGCTCCAGCGTCACGCCCAGCGGCAGCCCCTCGGGGCGCTCGATGTCATATTCGATCTCCTCGCCCGTGGGGAGTGTGGCGCGTAGCAGGAAGGCGTCCTCGGCGGTCAGGAACTCCCAGTCCAGGAAGTCCTCGAGCGGGCGGCCGTTGACGGCGAGGAGTTGGGTCCCGGCTACCAAGCCGAGTTCGGCGCCGAGCGAGTGCGGCGCCACGGATTGAACGCGAATCACCGTGCCATTCTCGAGGCTTAAAGGAGTTTCTGAGGCCTGGCATTGCAACCTCAACACCAGCAGAAACTTGGACGACGTGTAATATCGCTTAGGAGGCCCGGTAGCGCCAGCCGAGCAAGCCCTTACCCGGCACACGCAGCTGGAACTGGTGACTCGTCCCGCTCGGGATGCTGGGGATGTCGGCCGATTGGGTCGCCTGGACGCCTCCAGTCATGTCGAGAAACTCGAAGGTGACCCGGAACGGCTTGGACGCGGCTGTGCGGATGTTCGTGGCGATGGCGGTGAGGATGTAGCCGCCGCTGTCAGCCACGAAGCTCCCGACGCTCACATCTACGGCGAGCGTGGAGTCGACGAGGGCGGTGTATCGTTGGGCGGAATCGCGGCGGCCGCGCAGGTCCCAGGCTGAGGCAGCGAGCCTTAGCGAGGCCCGGTTGAGGGGGTCGAGGGCCACGAGGCGCTGGGCAGTCGCCACCGCGCTGACCGTGTCCTTGAGGGTCACGTACGCGGTTCCCAGATCGAAGAGGGCGTTACGGTTCCAGGGATTCCGCTGGAGCCCCAGGGCATACGCCTTGGCCCCGGTGGTCAGCACTCCCCCATTCACCAGGCGTTGGCCCACATCAAACAGCACGCCAACGTCCACGGCCGCGGCGTGGCCAAAGAACGCATCGAAGACGCCGCTGGCCTCACCTGGCCGGGCGCTCTGGGAGTACAGGGCGGCCAGGGTCATGACGGCATCGGCGTCCGTCGGGTAGGCCGCTACGTACGTCTGGTAGGCGGCGATCGCCGGAGCGAAGACGGTTGCCACTGCGGCACTGTCGTGAGCCACGCGCTGGGCCATGTCGCGCCGGGCGGCCAGTCCCCGCTCCAGGGCTTGGGCCCTGGTGGTCGAGTCCGCCGCGAACGAGCGCTGGTCGGTCGGCGAGAGCCGGGCGCCGCGGGCTCGCCGCGATGCCGCGGAGCCCTGCGTGCGCGCCAGGACGGTCGAATCGTAGGTGATGGCGCGGCTCAGGGAGTCCCGGCTATAGCGGGTCCGCTGCCATTGCTGGGCGGAGGGATCGGTCTGGACGCGCCGCACGGCAGCTCGGGCGACGGTGCTCAGCGCTTCCTGTTTTGCCACATTGAAGGCGGTATCCGTCCCGGCGGCCTGCACTCCCTTGCTGAGGTAGGTGGTCGCGGAGTCGAGTTGATCGCGGGCTGTAAAGACGGCGCCGAGTACGAAATAGGCCCGAGGGTTGTCGGGAGATAGGTGCTCGGCGAGGCGCAGCAGCCCGATCGCCGAATCCAGCTTGTTCTCCCCCCAGGTGCGCTGGCCCCCCGCGAGCAGGTCACTGTAGAGTCGGGCGCGATAGCCGGCGATGTCCTTGGCGCATTGCGGGGCGAGCGTTTGGGCCTTCCCGAAAGCGGTGTCGGCGCCTGCCGCATTCCCGGTATCGAAGTAATAGCGGCCGAGGTAGTACCAGGCGGCGGGGTTCTTGTCCTGATGGTCGTCGCGAATGGAGCGAGTGAGGACATCGACGGCTTGGGAGAGCAGGTGCTCCCGTTGCCGCGGCTGCTCGGTCGCCCCTTTGAGGTCGACCACCGCGCTGTTGAGCCGGAAGAAGCCAGGCGTGATGTCGCACGGTGGCTGAGGTGGCACCCACTGGTTCTGGGCGGCAAGGGGGGCGGCGAGGAGGCAGCAGACGGTGGCGACGGCAGGCGAGCGCATGGGTTCCTCGATGAGACGGCTGGGGGGAGAGCGGGCGACCGGATTCGAACCGGCGACGTCCAGCTTGGGAAGCTGGCATTCTACCCCTGAATTACGCCCGCGGGGTTACAGCTCCATCACTTACACGGTCGGGCTGGCTGTCTAGGCCCGTGGTGCCAATGGTGGTGCCAAACTCTACTGCGCGCAAGGCACCCAGCCGTTCCCCCAACTTAGCCGCATGCTGCTCGACGCGGTACTCCACCACATTGGCGCGGTGTCGGACCTGGCCTAGGTGCCCGTACACCCGGCGCACCATCGATTCGCCGCCGTGGCCCATCTCCCTCGCGACTTCCGGCTCACGTTGTAGCGCGCACACAGCTCGACCATCGGGTACAGGTCCAGGTGGTAGTCGGCGATGAAGCGTTCGCGTTCGTTCACGGGTGCAGTCTCCAGCCACGGCATGCTTGCCCTCGAGGCAAAGGTCTGCCATGGTCTAGTGTCACCCATGTTCCCGGTCTAGAGTGTCACCTATGTACCCGGTCTGTACCGCCCCGCTGCCTAACAAGCGCATGAAGCTGACGGCGCCTGCTTTCTGTGGTAGTCTTCCATTTCTGAACGTTCATGCGTTGCGCCGCAGCTTATGCGCGCACCGTTAGGCAGCGCCGGGGAGAGTATGCGATCAACGCACGTTCTGTTAGCGCTGAGCCTTGTATCGGCCCCCTTGGCAGCCCAGCAACCAGACCCGCAGTCCTACCGGCCACCAAAAGGATTCGTACCAGACTCGGCTACCGCGGTGCGGGTCGCGGTTGCGGTGTGGATTCCGATCTACGGGGACAGCCTGATAATGGCCGAGCAACCGTTCATCGCAACGCTCAAGGACCGAGTCTGGACCGTGACGGGCAGTCTCCCTCGGCCATACACTCGTGGCGGCGTCGCGATTGCAAAGATTGCCAAGGGCGACGGGCGCATTCTCTTCGTTAAGCACTCCCAATGAGGGCGCTGCCTAACAAGCGCTTGAAGCTGCCGGCGCCGTCTTTCTGTAGACGCCTTCCATTTGTGGAATCTTCGGTGTCGCGCCGCAGCTTAAGCGCAGTCCGTTAGGCAGCACATGTGGGCCACGAAATTGACCAAGCGATTCCGGTTTCTGCCTCTAGCGCTTGTGATCGTGGCAGCCTGTCGAGGCTACCTCGGTAGTGTAGTGCCCGCAGCTCAGCCGCTCGCCGGCTGTTACGCTCTTAGATGGACTCGGGGCGAACACGGATCCTATCCCGACACTCTTTGCCTCATTGCCAGGCTGGTGGACCCACAGCCTCTCGGTGGCTCCTCCAATCGCATGTTAGCACTGGGTCCGCCTGTCGGTGAACCCAACGAAGCATGGTTTGGTCACTGGTGGTGGGAGTCCCGAAATGATTCGCTGTTCGTGATTGTTTCGAATGGGTATACAGGACTGGTACTACGTGGCCAACCAGATTCTGCCGAATTCCCAATGGTCTTGGAGGGCTGCGGCGACGTTGACCCGCCATTCTGCACTTGGCATGCGGACGCGATTGCAGCGCGGCCTGCTCGCTAACCCTGGTCTGCCAAGCGTGCTGCCTAACCAGCGCTTGAAGCTGGCGGCGCGCGTAAATTAGGGAATGAATTCTTCTTCAGCGCGCCGCAGCTTAAGCGCGATCCGTTAGGCTGCGCGTGTCGTCTTTGGATTCTCTGACCGCATACACCGCCGCCTGGCTCCGCAGCCACGCCTTCTTCTCGGTAGGAGCGCCTAACTACTGGCGAGCAAACGCTGCTTGGGTCACACGTGAGGAAAGGGACCACCCAGGCTTTACCGAGTGCCTCCGAAAGATTGCCCTTGAGTTCCTCGACTCTGCTGACGCCGACGATGCGAGTCGCGCGCTTCGTGCCCTTGCGGTCGTCGCCAGGGATGAGGATGTTGCGCGACTGAAGGAATTGGCGGCAAGGGCAGACGGCCAGCTCAGTCAACAGGCGCGTAGCGCTCTGTGGCAGGTGCGGTGGCGGAAGTACCGCCAAGTGTCGGGCCCAGTTCTTCTCGTGGTCGTGGCGGTGCTGATTGCTATCGTGAGGCTCCTTGCCACGAGGTAGAGGGCGCAGCCCAACAAGCGCTTGAAGCTGACGGCGCGCATAGATTAAGGAATGAATTCTTCTTCAGCGCGCCGCAGCTTAGGCGCGGACCGCTACGCAGCGCCACGATTAACTAATGCAGCCTAGTTCGATGCCACGCCATGCACGGAACGTCGACGGCCCGTTCTACACAACCGGGGACTGTCTCGCGTGTGGAGCTCCCGAAGCGGAGGCGCCGGCCCTGCTCGCCGAGCTAACAGACGATCAACTAGAGACGTTTTTTGTACGCCAACCGAAGACTGCGGAGGAAGTTGAAGCTGCATGTCGGGCAGCGCAGGTGTGTTGCGTGAGCTCGCTACGGTACGCCGGCCGAGAGCCCGCCATAATTCGCCGTTTGGGAAACACGCCCGAGTTCTGCGACTACCTTATCAATGAAGATGGCCTCATCGTTCCCGCGCCCCTCCCATGGCCCCCACCTCCCCCGACTCGCCGGCAGCGCTTTCGGAGGCACCTGCGCCGTCTGTGGACCTGGATTGCCTATGGCGCTGCCTAATCCTAGTTAGGCCGACGCGCGGAATTCAGCCAGCAAGGACCTCATGCATCAAGTACTCTGGGGTGCTCTCCTATTTGGCATCGTCGGCGGTGCGATCTGGGCGCTCTCACGACTCCCGCGGAAGCACAAGAAGGGCGAGGAGCCTGTCACAAGGGACGGCGGGTCGTTCGGGCAACCGTGAGGATCCCCAATGACGGCGCGGCCTAACAAGCGCATGAGGCTGCCGGCGCCTGCTTGCTGTGGTAGTCTTCCATTTGTGACCGTTCGAGCATTGCGCCGCAGCCTATGCGCGGTTCGTTAGGCAGCCCGAACCTGCTATGCGGCCTTGTTTATGCCTCGTCTCGGCTCTCGTGATTCTCGGTGCATGCGCTTCACACGCTCGTCTGCCTCTGCCACAGCGTATGGAACGAGTGACCACCCTAGAGCCAGATGACAGGCTTCGTTCCCTAGTGGGTACGTGGCGCATTGAGTTCGCCATTGATAGCGTTCACGCAGCGTTCGTAGATGATAGAGCTGTCATGCGCGCTGCTTCTGGTGCCTGGGTAAGCGGGACGCTTCAATTGAAAGACACCTTGGTCGAGGATTACGCCACAGGGCTGCGGGCGACGGTGGACGTAGACTTCACGCCAGTTCTCGGGCGTCAGGTTTCGTGTTTTAGACCTGGTCAAGGGGTTGTGGGAGTCGAGCTGCTGGCGAATGACGTCACGTTGCGTCTCACGCCCGGTGCCGCCGATTGTGGGTTCACCGCAGGCGGGTGGCTGCGTGGTGATTCGGTCGTGGGTAAGTGGTACGAGGACGCGTACGTTGGGTATCCAACCACTGGGCGCTTTCGGATGCTGCGCATCAAGTAGCAGCCCCAACAGGCTCCCATGAATCGTTGCTGTTCTCTCCTTGCCGTCCTCCTCGTCGCGTGCGTGCCTCGGCCTCACCTTCCGGCAGCCACTGGGGATTACCTTCGTGTAGATAACACTCTCAACTTCGAGCTGCCGGACAGTGGCGGCTACCTTGTGAACTCTACGCCTCTCGACACCACTCGCCTGCTTCACATCCTTCACGACGTCTTCGATCAACGCTTGCCGTACCTTCGTGCGGCCTTCGTGATCGATAACCCCAAGCGGCCTTGGTCCGACGTCGAGTATCTGAGTAGAAAAGCTCATGCGGCAGGGGTCCAACTGTTCGACGCCGAGCGAAGTGGCCGCCCTCTGAGAGGGTTCAAGACCATCGTCATGCCGGGCACGACGCGCTGATCGGGGCTGCTTGATATCAACTTTGAAGTGCAACACTGAGCGTCATGGCGCATCGCATTCCCCCGGAGTTCCATAACCGAGTCGCTTCCGCGGCCGGTGGTTGAGCTTCCAGCGAGCCTCGATGACGCGGTATGTTCCCTCGAGTCGAGCGAGCCGGGATACCTCCCGAAGCAGCCGCCGCCCGGGGCAAGGTCGCGGCCCCGAGGACGGGATAAGCGCCGAAAAACAGAATCAGAGACAGAGTCGCCGCGGGAGTTGCTAGCCGTCGCCCGCCGAGCCGCGCCAGGGGGTTCACCGTCTAGGCCATCTGTCAGCTCTGGCTATGCGATTACCTCATCGCTAGGTTACATGTAACCGATGGAGCGAGGGAACCATGGGAGGGTCGAAGAACTCCAAGCCGTCACGCGACAAGGTCCGAGCACATCGAGCGCGCTTGCGCCGACAAGGACTGCGGCCCATCCAAATCTGGGTACCCGATGTTCGCTCACCAACCTTCGCCGCCGAGGCGCATCGGCAGTCGCTGGCCGTCGCGAGAGGCCCGCACGCCATGGAGGATCAGGCTTTCATTAACGCGGTCTCGGAATGAGACGCGGCGAGATCTGGACCGCAGCCGGCGGCAAAGATTACGCAGGGAAGCCTCGACCCGTCGTGATCGTGCAGGATGATCGGTTCGACGCAACAGACTCCATAACCGTCTGTGCCTTCACGACGGACCCGACCGACGCTCCGCTGTTTCGGCTGCCCGTCGAGCCCAACGAACGGAATGGGCTGCGCTCGCCGTGCCACCTGATGGCGGACAAGATCACCACAGTACCGAAGACGAAGCTCGGGTCTCGTCTTGGTCGACTCGATGACGAAGAGATTCTCCGATTGAATCGGGCCATGCTAGTGTTCCTGGGGCTGGCCGGAACGGCTCCCAAGGCCTAGCGCGCCGTGGTGCCAATGGTGGTGCCAACGCGGGCGTTTCTGGCCGGTGCTGGCTGGCGCTCGCGTCGCGTAACTCGTTGAAAAATCAACGGCCGTCGCTGGTGCGCGACGGCCGTCTCCTCTTGGGAAGCTGGCATTCTACCCCTGAATTACGCCCGCGGGGTTACCGCTACAGCACTTACACGATCGGGCTGGCTGTTTAGGCCCGTGGTCACACAGGTGGTAACAAATCCTACACTGCGCAGCGCCTCCAGGCGACCTCCCAACTTAGCAACGTGCTGCTCGAGGGGGTACTCCACCGCGTCAGCCCGATTCGGAAGCTGGCATTCTGTCCCTGAATACGCCCGCGGGGAGCGCCACAGAACACGGGGAACGCACGACGGCCGGCGTCAATCGACGCCGGCCGTCTCTCTCTTAGCTCTCTCCCGTAGGTCGAAGCACAACCCGAGGAGGGCGCGCCTCAACTCATCTAATGCAACCGGAAGTTGACGAACCCAGCGGAATACCCGTTAACGGCGTCGAGGCTGAACGTATAGACGGTCCCCCCTGGGCACGCCGCACCAGCTCCGGGGAAATCCAGCGTCCAACCGCTCTGCACCTCGATACACACCGAGTACATCCCGGGCGGCAAGCCACTGAAGGAGTAGTTCCCCAAAGCGTCAGTCGGCATCGTTGCCGAGAGCGTGCCAAAGACTTCGACGCACCAGTTCGCGAGCGGTGCAAACGTCAAGGAATTCGTGACCTTCCCGGTAATCGAGGCGGGTCCGAGGGCCAGCGCCCCAGTGCTGGCGCATGACGATGCCGGCGGGGGCGGGGTGGGCGTGGGTGGCGGATCACACTTGTTTATGGGCTCGCCCGGGTGCAGAGCAGCACGCGCGGCGCAATGTGCCGCGTTATGGCCCTGACCATTGATCGCGCCCTGCGAGTTCGGGGCTTGCGCCTGCGAAACGCTCGCGAACAGGGCCGGGATGACCAGCGCTAGAAGGACTCTGAGGACGCGCATAGCTCTCTCCAAGTAGGTCGGAGAAACCGCAACCGAGGAGGGCGCTCCTCAGCGCTCGGTGACCATCACCCGAGCTCTCTGGGGGTGGGTAATCGCAAAGGGGGTGCCAGACGCTAACTTACGCTGGTGCAATCTCAACGGACATTAGAGTGTGCCATGTTGCATTGCAATTAGCATTACTAGCAGCATTATGCGGTCATTTACTGCGATGGTTGTGAGCACGAATCCGAGCCAATGCATTGCAAGGCGATGCAGTTAATGATGTTACCAGCCCATGCCGCACAGGACGGCCACAATCCGGTCCCCTGCCACGACCCTAGCTCTGCTTGTACCTCCAAGCGGTGATCCTCACGCCTTTCGCCTGCAGCTGGAAGGGGTGATTGCCGCCCGGCTCGATCACCGGAACGTCCAGGGACTGGGTGCCTACGACGTCACCCGTGGCGCTGAGGAACTCGAAGGTGAGCTTCAGCGGGGCGTTCGCCAACTTGGTCTTCGTGTCCGCGACGAGCTTCTGATAGCCGCACCGCGCGGCAGCTGTTGCGGCCGGCCCTGCCACCCGGCACTGGCGAACGAGCGTTGCCGAATCCGCCAGCGAGCGATAGTTGGTGAGCAGGCCGGAGAGCGACGCGCTCGAGTCTCCCGGCTGGAAGCTGCCGATGGTGACCTCGATCGGCATGGCTGAATCCGCCACGGTGAGATAAATGAGCGTCGAGTCGGGCTGCTTCCGGAACTGGAAGCCCTGGGCGAGCAGCCGGAGCGTGTTGCGGCTCAGCGGATCGACGCCGTACAGGCGTTTGGCCACGGGGAGCATCTTCACCGAATCGTGGAGGGCCAGGTAGGTGTTCGTGAGGTTGTAGAGCCCGTCTCGGTAAAACGGGTTCTTCGCGAGGCCGGCCTCGAACGCCTTCGCCGCCAGCCGGTAGGACACCGCGGCCTCAGCGTCGCTCTCGCGGACCCGACGGGCGGTCACCGAATCACAGCGGGCGCTGATAGCGCGAGGGGTCAGCGTCCGGCCGGTGCGCCGGGCCTCCGTGCGACAGGAGGTCCCTATCGCGGCCGTGTCGGGCAGCTGGGGTGCTGAGGTGAAGATCGACGTCCCCGCGTAGAACAAGCCCATGGCGTCCACCGAATCGGCGTTGTTCACGATCTTCGAGTAGATCGCCGCGGCGGAGTCGGCCTTCCCGAGCGAGCTGAACACAGCCGCGAGCCCAGCGAGGGCCTGGGCGTCGTTCGGCGCCACGGCCAAGTACTCCCTATAGGCGGTCTCGGCCTCGGACCAGCGCTGAGCCCGCAAATAGGTGGCCGCCACATTGAATAACGCCTCCTTCTTGTCCGCAGCGTACTTCGGATCGCTGGAAGCGGCGATAGCGAGGCGGAAGTACCGGACTGCAGAGTCGGCGCTGTTAGCGTTGAAGAACAGGGCGCCGAGGAGCTTGAAACCGGTCGGCTCGCCCGCGTAGATCGCATTGGCCTGCTGCAGCGCGTGGATCGCCGAGTCGGTCTGGCCGGCGTTGTACGCCTGCACCGCGGCGTTGAAGAGCGGTACCCAGAGATCGCGGCGCCAGTAGGCGATGTCTTCCTTGCAGGCCGGTTTCAGCTGTTCGGCCCGACGAAACGCAGAATCCGCCCCGGCCGCGTCCTTCACCAGGCCGTAGTAACGGCCCAGGTAGTACCAAGCCGCTGGGTTTTGGTCTTGGCCGTTGGCCGTGAGGGCCTGGACCAGATTCCGGTTGGCGTCCTTCAGATCCTTTTGGATCTGCTCCTGGAACCGGCCCTCCGCCGCACTCTTCAGATAGAGGAGACCGGCATTAACCAGGTAATGGCTCGGCTTGAGGTCACACCTCACCGGAATCCAGATGCCGTGCTGCGCTGCTGCCGGCGTCGCCGCCAGCGCCAGCGCCAAGCCCAGCCTGGGTCCCCAAGTGCACAGCGGCCGCATGGTCATCTCGTCACTCCTTGGTTTTGGCCATCAGGGCCTCGGCGTCGCGCTGCACCGCGCGCGCCACCTCGAGCGGCGGCCGGCCGAGCGCTGCGGCGGCCGCGAGCACATCGTCGTACTCCGGCTTCAGCCGCACGGCGCCGCCGTCCGGCTGGTCTAACACCTTCACCCGAACGTGAATGTCCGGGCCCAGCTGTACCGTCACCTGACGTCGCGGCAGTGTCGCCCGCTCCGCCACCCAGCGCCTCACGCCCGCTGTGGTGCTGTGCCGGAACAGCGCGGCCGTCACCCCATCCACCCGGTCCTCCGGCGCCACGACCTCTATGCGGAAGCCCGATCGCCCCTTCTTCATCTGGACCGGCCAGGTCTGCACGTCGAGCGCGCCCGCCACGAGCAGCGCCTGGCGCAACGGCTCCACGTATTCCGGCGTCATGTCGTCCACATCCGTCGCGAGCAGTGCAACCCGTCCCGCTTCCTCCGCCGCGTCCGCGACCACGATCCGCAGCGCATTGGGATAATGCTTGGGATTGCGCCCACCGGCTCCCCACCCGCTCCCCGTCACCCGCCACCGCGCGGGCGGGCTACCCTGCGACAGCACGCGTAGCAGCACGGCACCGGTCGGCGTCGTCCCTTCCCCTTCCACCGGACCACCCGACGCGACATCGAACCCCTCCAACAGGATCAGGGTCGCGGGGGACGGGACTGGCAACCGGCCGTGGGCCGCCTCGACCCAGCCGGTGCCGAGCGCCGGCGCCCAGGAATAGATCGCGTCCACGCCCAAGCGCTCGAACCCTTCGATCGCCCCGACGATGTCGAGCACAGCGTCCACCGCTCCGACCTCGTGGAGGTGCACCTGCTCTGGGGGTACGTCGTGCACTTTCCCCTCGGCCTCCCCGACGAGCCGGAACGCTCGCAATGCGCGCTCTTTGACCCACCCGGAGACCGGCGCGCGTTCCACCAGGCGCAGCAGCTCGCCGACATGTCGCCCGTGCGGCTGCTCGGGGATCGAGAACTCGACTTGCTTGCAGCAGACACCGGCGCGCTGCACGTCCCGGATCGTCACGGCGACGCCCTCGAGCTGCAACCGCCGCGGCAACTCCTCGAGCCAGGCGGGCGGCACTCCCAGAGCGAGAAGAGCGCCCAAAGTCATATCCCCGCTGATGCCCGCGGCGGGGTCCAGGATCGCGATGCGCATTGGCAAGTGGCCAAATATAAATGGGTTAGCCCCGGTAGAGCCACCCGGCCCCGGTGTTGAACAACACCACGTGGTCCGAGGGCCGCAGGGACCCGCGCCGCTTCAGCTCCACCGCGGCCGCCAGCGCAGCGCCCCCCTCCGGGGCCGCATCGATTCCCTCCACGGTCTGGAGCTCTCGCGCCCCGGCGGCCAGGGCCGCGTCGCTCACCGCCACGGCTGCTCCACCGCTCTCCCGCAAGGCGCGCAGCATAAGCCGATCGCCGAGTGGCGCCGGCACGCGTAGCCCCGCCGCGACGGTCCGCGGGTCAGGCCAGGGCGTGCAGCGGTCGGCGCGCTCGTCGAACGCTTTGACGACGGGCGCGCAGCCGCTTGATTGCACGCTATACATCCGCGGCAGGGCGCCGCGGCCGTTCCTGCCGCCGCCGACCCACCCGGCGGCGCGCAGCTCTTGGAACGCTTTCCACATCCCGATCAGTCCGGTGCCTCCACCGGTGGGATACACGATCGCATCTGGCAGGGTCCAGTTCCTCTGTTCCGCGAGTTCCAGGCCAAGCGTCTTCTTGCCTTCGATGCGGTAGGGTTCCCGCAGGGTCGACACGTCGATTGCGCCCGAGTCTAAGGCGTATGCCCGCGCCGCCGTCCCGCAATCGCCGATGTGGCCGTCGACCAATACCAGATCCGCCCCGAAGGCGCGGATCTGGGCGAGGATTGTGGGCGGCGTGCTTGCGGGCGCGTACACCCGGGCGCTCGCCCCCGCCCGCGCGGCGTAGGCGGCGAGCGCGATCCCGGCGTTCCCGGCGGTAGGCACGACAAAGCGGGTCGCTCCCGCCCCCACCGCGCGAGTCACCGCGGCGGCGAGCCCACGCGCCTTGAAGGAGCCAGTGGGGTTCGCGCCTTCCTCTTTGACGTACAGCTCCTGGAACCCATACCGCGTCGCGATGCGGTCGATCCGCAGCAGCGGAGTCCCCCCTTCTCCCAGCGTGACAGGCTCCTCGCCCTCGGCGAGCGGCAGCCACTCCCGGAAGCGCCACATGGTGCCGCACCGTTCACGCAGCAGGCCCTTGACGTCGGGCGACGGCGTGGCCCGATAGCGCACCAGGTAAGGCTGGGCACAGGCTTCACACACTCCAGGGAGACCGTCGGCGCCGCGCGTGCGCCCGCAGCCGGAGCATTCGAGCGTCCAGGGCAGGCTCATCGGCGGTAGTTCAGGGTTTCGAGGATGCGCTCGGCGAGAGTGGTCGAGAAGCCGGGGAGCGCCGCGATCTCGGCGCTGCTCGCCGTCTTCACACCCGCAAGGGATCCGAACCGTTCGAGAAGCGAGCGGCGCCGTCGCGGGCCGATGCCCGGAATCGTCAGGAGCTCCGAGGCGATGGTGCGCTGCGTGCGCCGGCGTCGACTATAGCTGACCGCGAAGCGGTGCGCCTCGTCGCGCGCGCGCTGCAGCAGCCTAAGGGAAGAGCTGCGCCGCGATAGCCGCAGGCTCTCGGGGCGGCCGGGGAGGAAGATCTCCTCTTCTCTCTTGGCCAGGCTCACGATGGGAAGCGCCTCCTGCCCGAGGGCTCGGGCCGCGTCGAGCGCGGCCCCAAGCTGGCCTTTGCCACCGTCGATCACGACGAGATCGGGAAGCGGTTTGTCTTCCTGCAGCCGTCGCTGGAGGAATCGCGTCACCACTTCGTGCACCGCCGCGAAGTCGTCCTGCTGGCCTGGTCCGCGGATCTTGAAGCGACGATAGTCCGCCTTGCGTGGCCGGCCGGCCTCGAACCACACCAGCGCGCCGACCGTGTCGCGGCCCTGGTTGGTCGAGATGTCGATGCACACGAACGACCGCGGCACCTCCGCGAGACCAAGGTCGCGCCCCAGAGCGTAGACGGGGTCGGCGGCGCGCTCCTCGATGTCGAAAGATTCGATGAGCAGGCTCTCGAGCAGGTGCCGGGCGTTCTGGTCCGCCAGCTCGACCAGCTTGGCGTTCGTGCCCCGTTGCGGAACGTGCCACGCGACTCCCAGCGCGAGCTGCTGGACCGCCTCGAGATCGGTGGGAACGAACGGCAGCAGGACGCTCGCCGCTCGGGCCTCGAGCGGCAAGTAATACCGCACCAGAAAGGCACTGAGAATCGCCCCCTCAGGCTCGTGCTCAGCGTGCTCGAGGAAGCGGTGCTCCCGTGCAATCACCCGGCCGCCGCGCACCCGCAGAATGACTCCGCAGGCGTCGTCACCGTCGCGGGCGAAGCCGATCGCGTCCGCGTCGCCGCCCCCGACCAGCTCGACGGTCTGGGGTTGCTCCAACTGTTCCAGCCAGCGGATGGCGTCCCGCAGCTGCGCGGCCCGTTCGAAGTCGAGCCCGGTGCTCGCGTGCTGCATCCGCTCCCGCAGGCGTTGCCGCACATCAACGGTCTTGCCCTCCAGGAACAGCAGCACGTCGTCGATCATCCGGCCGTAGTCCTCCCGCGACTGGTAGCCCACGCACGGCGCCCGGCAGCGCTCGATGTGGTAGTCGAGGCACGGCCGGTCGGGGTGGTCCTCCGGCAAGGCGTAGTGACAGGATCGAACGGTAAAAATGCGGCGGATGATCTTGAGGGTATTGCGGAGAGTGTAGACGTCGGTATAGGGCCCAAAGTAGCGTGCGCCCTCGAGGTTCACCCGCCGCACGACTAGCACACGGGGGAATGGCTCGCCCACGGTCACCGCGATGCGCGGGTAGCTCTTGTCGTCCCGCAGCAGGACGTTGAAGCGGGGGCTGTGTTCCTTGATGAGGTTGTTCTCGAGCAGCAGCGCCTGGGCCTCGTTCGGCACGATGATGGTCTCGAGGTCGGCGATCTGGCGGACTAACGCGGCATGCATGGGGTTGTCGGCGGCGTCCGGCCCGAAGTAGCTCGGTACGCGATTGCGCAGGCTCTTGGCCTTGCCGACGTAGAGCACCTCGCCTGCCGAGCTCTTCCAGAGATACACCCCCGACTGGTCCGGCAGCGCCGCCAGTTTGCGGGCGATCAGCCCAGGAACTTCCACAGGCGACGGGCGTCAGGGTGGCGGAGCACGAGGGTCAGGCTTCCATACACCACGGCAAAGATAGCCACGGTCACAACTGCCAGCGGGATTGGAGGCCACTCGGCCACCGCCAGCGTGGCCAGCGCCCCCGCGCCGCTCGCCCCCGCGGCTGCCGCGAGCGAGGTCCCAAAGCCCAGCCAGTCCACCCCGCGCATCACCGTGCCGATACGCTTGTCCAGATGCCGGAGGTGGAGCACGACGTTGACCCAGCCGCCGATTGAGGACCCCAGCGCGATCCCAGCGACGCCGAACCGCCGCATCAACAGGTAGGCGAGCACGCTCGACAGCACCGTCGAGAACGCGGCGATCTTGACCGGTGTCCGGGTGTCGCGCAGCGCATAGAACCCCGAGGCGAAGAGCTTCACGCACGCCTGGCCGAGCAGGCCGATCCCGTAGGCGGCCAGGACGCCCCCCACCTCGAGCGAGTCGGCGCTGGAGAAACGCCCGGTCTGGTACAGCCCCGCGATGAGCAGCGGCCCGAAGGCAGCGAACAGGAAGGACGCGGGGACCACGAAGAACGTAATCCGCCGGAAGGCAAGGGCGATGCGCGCGCGCAGCTGGTCGTTGGGGGTGGCGCCCGCCGCGTCCCGCGACAGATCCGGCAACGACACCGCGGCCACCGACGTGCCGAACATGCCGATCGCCACGAACTGGATCAGCTGAGCGTAGGTCAGGCTCGATACGCCGCTCGGCCCAGCGAGCGAGCCAAGCTGCGTGTCGACGAACGCCGAGATCTGGGACACCCCCATCCCCAAGACGACGGGCAGCCAGGCTGTGAGCACATCCCGCACACCGAAGACAGCCGGGTTGGCCCCGAGCGGGATGCCGTGGAGCGCCCGCCAACAAGCCGGCAGCTGAACGGCGACCTGGACAACGCTTCCCGCCACGAGGCCCCAGGCGAGGGCGAAGGCGAGCCGGTTCAACTGTTCGTCCACGGGAAGCTGGGGGCTGATCAGCCACGTCCCCGCCGCCACGAGCGCCGCGATGCCGCAGACGTTCCACACCACAGGCGCGGCGTAGGGCAGGAAGAACCTGCGGTGAGTATTGAGCACGCCGAGGCACCAGGCCGAGACGACCATGAGGCCTGTCATGGGAAACAGGATGCGGACCAAGGCGATGGTGAGCCGGCGCCTGGGCTCGTCGAACCCGGCCGCGACGGCGGTCGTGATCGCCGGCGCGAAGAGGACGCCGAGGACGGCCAGCACGCCGCTCGCGAGCAGCAGCAGGCCGAGGACCGTCCCGGCAAGGGCGCGCGCGGGGCCCTTGTCCTCACGCTCGTTCAGCGCCGCGTACACAGGGATGAACGAGGCGAGCAAGGTGCCTTCGCCCAGCAGGTTGCGGATGACGTTGGGGATCTTGAGCGCGGCGCCGATGGCGTCAGCGGCGGCGCCCGAATTGCCGATGTAATGCGCCATGACCCGCTGGCGCACGTAGCCGAACACGCGGCTGAGCAGGATGCCGGCGGCGACCAGCGCCGCTTGTCGGCCCCCC
>DASQAH010000084.1:0-2445 GCA_035635835.1 Gemmatimonadales bacterium | reverse complement strand
GGGATCGAGCGGCACCGCCGCCGAGAAAATGGCCGCGTTCGCGCGGGCGGGCATCGCGGTCATGAAGCGCCCGGCCGATGTCGTGCCGCTCCTGAAAGAGCGGCTATGAAGCTGCGCGACGTGCTCAAGGCCGAGCACATCATCGTGCCACTCCGCGCCGCCACCGTCAAAGAAGCCACGGAGCGGCTGGCCGAGCGTCTCATCGAATCGGGCGCGGTGGCCGACCCGCAGCGCCTCAACGCGGTGATCCGGCACACCTGGCCCGAGGACATGGTGAGCGTCGGGGAGCACGCGTTTCTGCCCCACTTCCGCACCGAGGCAGTGCGGGGCCTCGTGACCGCCGTCGGCATCTCCGCCACCCCGATCCGCTGGGAAAAGGATCCCCACCGCACCGCGCGGGTCGTGATCTTCATCTTGGCGCCGATCCGCGACGCCGCCCTCTACCTCCAGGTCGTGGGGGCATTCGCCCGTACGCTGGCGCATCCCGATACCGTGCTCGCGCTGCTCGCGGCGCGCACGCCGGAGCAGGTCGTGGCGCTCGCGGCGCTCGACGCGGTGGAGCTGCCGAGTCAGCTCACGGTGCGGGACGTTATGACCGCCCAGGCGATTACCGTCGGGCCGGAGCGCACGTTGGGCGATGTCGCCCGCCTCATGGTGGAGCACGACATCCGTGCCTTGCCCGTGGTGGACGACGGCGGCTCGCTCATCGGGATGATCACCCATCGCGAGTTATTGCGCTTCCTGATCCCCCACTTCGTGCAGCGCACCAAGACGGGAGAATTTCACGCACCCACGCGCTCCCAGCTGCAGCGCGGCTCGGCCGATCCGCAGCTCATCCTGGCGAGGGAGGCGATGGCGCGGTCCGTCCTCTGTCTCGCAGAGGACCAAACGCTCGCGGATGTGGCCAACCTCATGAGCTCGAAAGACGTCGACCGCTTCCCGGTCGTACGGGAGGGCTTAGTCGTCGGGTTCCTAACCCGCGCCGACGTGGTCCGCCGCCTCATCGCCCCTTAGCCCCTTAGCCCCTTAGCCCCTTAGACCCTAGCCCCTTCACATGCTCACACTGGCCATCATCAAGCCCGACGCCGTCAAGCGAGCCCTCGCGGGAAAGATCGTCGCGCACCTGGAAGGCGCGGGGTTCGCCGTTCGTGCCGCCCGACTCATCAAGCTCAGCACCGCGCAGGCCGAGGCCTTCTACGAAGTCCATCGGGAGCGTCCCTTTTACCGCTCACTGGTGACCTTCATGACGTCGGGGCCCGCCTTGGCGCTCGCGCTCGAGCGCGACGACGCCGTCACGCGATTGCGGGAGGTGATCGGAGCGACCGACCCTGCGGAGGCGAAGCCCGGCACAGTCCGAAAGCTCTATGCCGAGTCAAAGGAGCGAAACGCGATCCACGCGTCGGATGCCCCCGACACGGCCGCCCGGGAGGTGGCGTTTTTCTTCCCGGATGGCGAGCTGCGGGACCTTTGGGGCAGTCGGTAGCAGTTCGCTTGACGCAAGTCCCACAAGGGTTTAGCTTCGGTTGCTCATGTTACAAGTAGACCTGCGGGAGCTCGCCCGTGGTCCGGTCGAAACGCAGGGCCAGTTCGCAGGGAATGATCCCCTGTTCGAGGGCCTGGACGTCGTGCTGGCGGAACCGGTACGCGTGGCAGGCCGTTTGCATGCCGCCGGGGAAGGGCGATTCTACTGGCGCGGTTCGCTCACCACCCGCTTGGCCGGGCAGTGCCGGCGCTGTCTCGTGCCTGTCCCGGTGCCGGTCGTGGCGACCATCGACGCGCTGTTCTCCGCGGATCCGGACGCCTTGGAGGACCCGAGCTCGTACCCGCTGGAGCCCGAGGCGACCGAGATCGATCTGCGGCCCGCGGTGCGGGAAGAGCTGATGCTCGCCGTACCCCGGTGGGTGGTGTGCCGGGACGACTGCCGTGGGCTGTGCCCGCGCTGCGGAAAAGATCTGAACGCAGGCCCCTGTGGCTGCCCACCGGCCGAGGACCAGCGCTGGAAGGGGCTGGCCGCTCTCAAAGACAAGCTCCGCGACTGAAAAGGACCATCTTATGGCCGTACCGAAACGAAGGACTTCCAAGCGGAAGAAGCGCGCGCGCCGCACGCACTACAAGGCGGCTCCGATCGCGCTCCAGCCCTGTCCGCGCTGCGGCGACCTGAAGCGCCCGCACCGGGTGTGCCCGACCTGCGGCTACTACCGGGACGAGCAGCGCGTGCCGGTCGAGGATGCCTGACGGTGATTCGGATCGCGCTGGATGCGATGGGCGGCGACAACGCGCCCCGCGTAGAAGTCGAAGGAGCGATGCTGGCGCTGCGCGAGCTCCCGCCGGGCTTCCGGATCCAGCTGGTGGGGCGGACCGCCGACATCGAGGCGGCGCTCAAGGCTCAGGGGGATGTCGATCGCAGCCGGCTCGAGATCGTGGAGGCGCCGGAAGTCGTGGGCA
>DASQAH010000083.1:0-2974 GCA_035635835.1 Gemmatimonadales bacterium | reverse complement strand
AACCTCGTCGCCGCGGTCCACCGGCGCGTGGCCGACGTCCAGATCCGTCCCGATTCCTGGTGGGCGCTGGTCCGGACCTGGCGCATCCCCGCCGACCAGCAGATCGATCGAGACCGCGTGGAGCGTTAAGTGACGGCGTGGCTGGTGCGGCGCCTCGCCGCCGCGATCGCCATCGTCTTCGCGGTCGTCACCCTCACCTTCGTTCTCATCCATCTCGCCCCCGGCACACCGTTCGTGCCGAGCGACGAGCGTGTCCTCGATCCCGCCGTCGTCGACGGGCTGCGCCGGCAGTTCGGGCTCGACCGGCCGCTCGGCGTCCAGTACGTCAAGTACCTGGTCGCCCTGCTGCACGGGGATCCCGGCTATTCTTTCAGTCTGCGGCGGCCGATCGGCGAGATGCTCGCCACCACGGTTCCCAACACCTTGCTGCTGTCCGGCGCCGCACTCGTGATCGACTTTCTGCTCGGCTCCGCCGTCGGGTTGTATCAGGCGGCCCGCGCCCGGCACCGCGCCGACGTCATCCTGGGCAATGCGACGCTGTTCCTTTATTCCGTCCCCACGTTCTGGCTCGGCCTAGTCCTCGTGCTCGTCTTCGGCCAGCACCTCGGTTGGTTCCCGGTCGGCGGTGACCGGAACCCCGTGCTGTATCCGTCGCTCTCGTTGCTCGGGCAACTCGGTGACCGGGTCTGGCACCTCGCGCTGCCCGCTTTGACGCTCGGCTTGGTGGGCGCGGGTGGCACGGCCCGATTCCAGCGCGCCGCGCTGCTGGAGGTCGCGGGCCGGGACTTCATCCGCACGGCGCGCGCCAAGGGGCTGCGCGAGCGGCGCGTCTGGCTGGTCCACATGCTACGGAACGCGCTGCTCCCGATGATCACCCTCGTCGGCCTGGCCCTCCCGTTCCTGCTGACCGGTGCGGTGCTGATCGAGACGGTGTTCTCCTGGCCCGGCATGGGCAAGCTTGCCGCGGACGCGATCTTCACGCGGGACTACCCCGTCGTGACCGCCGCCGCGCTGCTCGCGTCCGTCATGGTCGTGCTCGGCAGTCTGGTCGCCGACGTGCTGTATTCCGTCGCCGATCCGCGCATCCGCCTTGGCGGCCGGGCGGGTGAGCGGACGGCCAGCGCGTGACGCCCCGTCATTGGGCGGTCGTGCTCGCCCTGATCGCCGCCGCCGCGACCGGCGCGTTCGGCTTGCGCGCCGCCACGGTGGGCAGCGACGCGGCGCGGCGTTTCTTCCGGCATCCGACCGCCGCGTTCGCCGTGGGCGCGCTACTCTTCTTCGTCCTCGTCGCCGTGTGTGCGCCGCTCGTCGCGCCCTACGACCCCTCCGCGCAGCTGGAGATCGTGCGACTGCAGAACCGGCCGCCGTCGTGGACACATCCCCTCGGTACGGACCTCTACAGCCGCGATCTGCTGAGCCGTCTGGTGTTCGGCGCCAGAGTCTCGTTGGCGGTCGGTGCGCTGGCGATGCTCGTTGCCGTCTCCCTGGGCACGGCCGTCGGCCTCTTGGCGGGCTATTTCCGCCGATGGGTGGACGGCGTACTGATGCGGCTAGTCGACGTCGGTCTCGCGGTCCCGCGGATCTTCCTCCTGCTGATGGCGGTGGCGCTGTGGAGTCAACTGCCGCTGGCGATCCTTGTGCTGACGATCGGGCTGACGGGCTGGTTCGCGACGAGCCGGCTGGTGCGCGCTGAAGTGTTGTCGCTGCGGGAGCTCGCGTACGTGGACGCCGCACGGGCGCTGGGAGCGCCGCCGGCTCGCGTTATCTTTCGCCACGTCCTGCCCAACGCCCTGGCGCCGCTCATCGTCTCGGCGGCGCTGGGGATCGGGAACGTGATGCTCCTCGAGGCGTCCCTCTCGTTCCTCGGCATCGGAGTGGCGCCGCCGACGTCCAGCTGGGGCAACATGATCGCCGACGGCAAGGAGCAGATCGCGACCGCGCCGTGGACCACTCTGTCCCCCGGCCTCGCTATCGCGCTCGTCGTAATGGCTCTGAATGCCGTCGGGGACGCGCTCCGCGACGCGCTCGATCCGCGTCGGGAGGCAACGTGAAAGAGCCGTTGCTCCGGGTCCGCGATCTGAAGACCTACTTCGTGACGGAACGGGGTCGCGGCACAGCGCGCGCCGTGGACGGCGTCTCCTTCGAGCTCTATCCCGGCGAGACGCTGGGCCTCGTCGGGGAATCGGGGTGCGGCAAGACCGTCACGTCGCTGTCCATCCTCCGCCTCATCCCCGAGCCGCCCGGCCACATCCGTCCCGGCAGCTTCATCGAGTTCGAGGGCCGCAACCTGCTGACGCTTTCCCCGCCCGAGCTGCGGGTCATCCGTGGCAACCGCATCGCCATGATCTTCCAGGAGCCGATGACCTCGCTCAACCCCGTCTTCACCGTAGGCGACCAGGTCGCCGAAGCGGCCATCGTGCACCAGCGGCTGTCGCGCCGCGCGGCCCGCGCGCGCGCGCTGGAGATGCTGCGGCTCGTAGGGATTCCGGACCCCGAAGCGCGCCTCGACGACTACCCGCACCAGCTCTCGGGCGGGATGCGCCAGCGTGTGATGATCGCCATGGCGCTCATCTGCCATCCCCAAGTCCTGATCGCCGACGAGCCGACGACCGCGCTCGACGTGACCATCCAGGCCCAGATCCTCGAGCTGCTGGAGCGCCTCCAGGCCGAGCTCGGGATGGCAGTCCTGCTGATCACACACGACTTGGGCATCGTCGCTGGGAGCGCCGACCGCGTCGTGGTGATGTATGCGGGCCAGGTCGTGGAGTCCGCCTCGACGCCGGAGCTGTTCGCGCGGCCGCAGCACCCCTACACCGAGGGACTGATGGCCTCGGTGCCGCGGCTCGAACGCCCCGCCATGGCGCGGCTGCACACCATCCCAGGCAGCGTCCCGGCCGCGACCGATTGGCCGAGCGGGTGCCGCTTCCACCCCCGTTGCCCCTACGCCTGGGACAAATGCCGGACAGAGGTGCCA
>DASQAH010000082.1:0-7216 GCA_035635835.1 Gemmatimonadales bacterium | reverse complement strand
TCCCTCCCACCCAGCCGCAGACCGGCCCGGCCGTTCCAATGCTCCGGGGTCCTCCACGGGCTGCACCCGCCGTTCACGCCGCTGGGTCGCCCGCCGCTCGGCCAGCACCACGTTCACCGCCAAACGATGCAGCCACGAGGTGAAGGCGCTCTCCCCCCGAAACGTGCCCAGGCGCTGCCACGCTCGAACGAAGACATCTTGTGTCCGCTCCTCGGCCTCGGCCCCGTTTCCGGTGAGGCGCAGGCACAACACGTACACCCGTCCCGCGCACTCCCGGTAGATCCCCTCGAACGCGGCCTCATCCCCATCCTGCGCCCGGCGTACAACCTCCGTCAGCCCCCCCCCCAGTTGGGCGGGAGCGGAATCAGGCCGCGGCAACGGGCCGGCCTCGGAGTAGGGAAGCGAGCGATGGTCCTTCAGATCGAAGAGGCTCCGGGTCGCGTGGTGCCGGCTTGTACGTAGGATGCCGACAGCAAGCGGTTGGTTGGAGCGATCACTACTGGGGAGGGGGTGGGGGTGGGGGTGGGGGTGGCAGGACAGGTGTCACGGGTTACTCTTGGTCATGGCCGCTAAAGTACTGCACCGAGAATTGACGGGCGAGGCGCCGGCGTCCCCCCCCACCCCCCCGCTCCCCCCTCCCCCTCCCCCTCCCCCTCGGGGGCTGTTCGGCGCCGGCCCCGCCAATGTGGACCCACGCGTCACCCGAGCCCTCGCCGCGCCGCTGGTCGGCCACCTCGACCCCTACTTCCTGCAGGTGATGGACGAGACGATGGGGATGTTGCGGCAGGTGTTCCGGACGACGAACCACCACACCATCCCGATGTCGGCCACTGGCACTGGTGGGCTCGAGACGATCCTGGACAACCTGCTCGAGCCGGGGGACGAGTGCATCGTCGGTGTGATCGGCTATTTCGGCCAACGCCTGGCCCAGATGGCGTCGCGCGCCGGCGCGACGGTCCGCGTCCTCGAGGCCGCGCCGGGGGACGTGATCGCTCCGGAGCGCTTCGAGGCGGAGCTCCGGAAGAAGCCCGCCAAGCTGCTCGCGTTGGTCCACGCCGAAACCTCGACCGGCGCCTGGCAGCCAGTGCCCGAGGTCGCCGAGATCGCCCATCGCTACGGAGCGCTCATCGCCATCGATTGCGTGACGTCGCTGGGCGGCGTGCCGGTGGAGATCGACTCGTGGGGAGGCGGGATCGACGCCGCCGGCTCGTGCTCGCAAAAGTGCATCGGCTCCCCGCCTGGGCTCAGCCCCGTGACGTTCGGCCCGCGGGCGCTGGCAGCGCGGCAGCGGCGGCGCGGCAAGCCAGCCACCTGGTACTTCGATCTCGATCTGCTGTTTCAGTATTGGGGCGAAGCAGACGGCTCTAAGGAACGCGCCTTCCATCACACCGCCCCGGTGGCAAGCATCTACGCTCTGCGGGAAGCGCTGCGGCTCGTTCTGGAGGAAGGGCTGGAGGCGCGGTGGGCGCGCCATCGCGCGGCGCACGAGCGCTTCGTGGAAGGGCTGGAGCGACTGGGCCTGGAGCTGTTCACCCCGCCCACCCATCGCCTGCCGCAGCTCAACGTCATCCGTGTCCCCAAGGGTGTCGACGACGCGAGCGTGCGTCGGCGGCTGCTGGAACGCGGCATCGAGATCGCCGGCGGGTTCGGCCAGCTCAAGGGGATGATCTGGCGTGTCGGGCTGATGGGTTACAACGCAACGCCCGAACGGGTGGACCTGCTGCTGGGGGCGCTGGAAGAGGCGCTCAAACCTTAAGCTTCCAGATGAGGCGCACGTGAAAAGGACGCTGCTCGTCATCGCCGTCGTGCTCGCCGTCGGGGCGTTGTTCTTCTATTTGTCCACAGCACACGCCACCGAGCGGTGCGAGGTCTGCATGCAGTACAACGGGCGGCAGAACTGCGCGAAGGCCGCGGGCCGCACAGTGGACCAGGCGACCGACGGCGCCCACACGACGGCCTGCGGACCGCTCGTCAGCGGGATGAACGAGACGATTGCCTGTCAGCGCACTCCCCCGATCAGGGTTCAGTGTCGCACCCGGTGAGCCGGAGGAAGGCGTCGAGGAACACCGTCGACGGGAGTCGTCGAGGAGCGGCGTAGGGTACGAAACCCAGCAACGGTTCTCCTCGCCGACTTTCCTAGACGTAGTTCCTCGACGCCTTTAGCTTCCTCCCATGACGAGTTTCGCGCTCCCGCGTACGACCGTCGGTGCCCGCCTGCACCTCACCCACGGCGCGGTGCGCTCAGGCGAGATCTTCCTGTTCGAGCGCGTCCCGCACCACACCGGCCCCGAGACCCCCCTCGAGATGCTGAACCGGCCGGAGGGGTTTTTCCCCTTCCGCTCGGACGGCAAGGGCGCGGTCCTGCTCGTCACCAAAGCGCACACCGTCATGGTTGCCGTCCCCCACGCCGAGTCGATCAGCGATCCCGACCGGCTGTCGGCAGCCCGAGTGATCAGCCTCGAAGTCACGCTTGCGGCCGGCCACACCTTAAAGGGCGTCGCTCCGTTCGAGGCCCCCGAGCACCACGCCCGGCTGCTCGACTATTTGAACCAGTCGCCCGAGCCGTTCTTCGCGCTCTCCACTCATGATGCCACGCATTACGTGAACCGCGCGCACGTGCTGTTCGCTCGTCCCCAGGAATAACCGATGCCACGCCTCGATCCGTTCGTCGACGTCCTCCTGCGCGAGCAGGCCGATCAGCTCTATCTGCTGCCCGACGAGCCCGTCACCTTGGTCAAGGACGGCAAGCCACGCAAGGTGAGCCGTCAGCCGCTCACCGACGCGCACATCTATGCGCTGTTGACGGAAGTGGCGCCCAGCGACGTCGCCGACCACATCGACCAGAAGACTGAGACCGAATTCGACTACGCAGCCGACCGCGGCCTGGTGCGGGTGCGGGTGGTTCCAGAAACCGGGCGCCTCACGGCGGTCATTTCACCCAAGGTACGGGCCGACACGGCCGCGCGCCCAGTCGTACGACAAGCGCAGGCATCTACCGCCACTGCCGCTCCGGCTCCCGCAGTCACCACCCCCGGTCCGCCCCCGCGACCGCCACGGCCGTCGGCCATCGCCGCCGCGCCGATGATCGAGCAGCCCTCTGCCGCAACCGTCGCACCCGGCGCTCTGCCGGCCGAGTTCGCCGACGCCCAGTACAAGGCTGCCGAACAGCGCCTGGGCGACCTGCTGCGGGCCCTCGTCAAGGCCGGCTCCTCAGACCTGCATCTGCGGGTCGGCGAGCCACCACTGTTCCGCACCCACGGCGAGATCGCGCGCCAGATGGGGGGCCCGATTTCGGCGGACGCCCTCGCCTTGCTGCTGCTTTCGATCATGCCCGAACGGAACCGCGGTGAATGGAAGGAGACCGGCGATACCGACTTCGCCTACGAGATTCCCGGGGTGGCCCGCTACCGCGTGAACGCGGCGCGGGATCGCAAAGGCCCCGTGGCAGTGTTCCGGGTCATTCCCGCCAAGGTGGTGACAGTCGACGAGCTGGGGATCAGCAAGGAAGTACAGCAGCTCTGCTACTTGAAAAAAGGGCTGGTGCTCGTGACGGGGCCGACCGGCTCGGGCAAGTCCACCACGCTGTGCGCGCTGATCGATCTGATCAACAACCAGCGCGCCGACCACATCATCACCATCGAAGATCCGATCGAGTTCGTTCACGACAACAAGAAGTGCCTCATTACCCAACGCCAGGTCCACATGCACACCGAGAGCTTCCGGACCGCGCTGCGTGCGGCGTTGCGTGAGGATCCGGATATCGTGCTAGTGGGGGAGATGCGGGACCTAGAGACCATCGCCATCGCCATTGAGACCGCCGAAACGGGCCACCTAGTGTTCGGCACGCTGCACACGACGACCGCCGCCTCCACGGTGGACCGGATCATCGACCAATTCCCGGCCGACCGGCAGGCTCAGATCCGGATCATGCTGTCAGAGTCGCTCAAGGGCGTCATCGCCCAGACGCTGTGCAAGCGGAGCGGCGGCGGGCGCGTGGCGGCGCGCGAGATCCTGTTGGCGACCCCCGCTATCGCGAACCTGATCCGCGAGGGCAAGACATTCCAGATTCCCTCGATCATCCAGACCAGCAAGAAGCTGGGGATGGTGACGTTGAACGACTCCCTGCTCGAGTTGGTGGAGAAGAAGCTGATCGACCCGGACGAGGCCTACGTGCGATCGGTCGAAAAGGCGGGGATGGCGGCGTCGCTCAAAGCCAAGGGGTTCAAACTGAGCATCACCGCCGAAGCATAGAGCGTCTCGTTCAGCGCACGAGCAGCGGCCAATTCGCGCCGTTGAGATGAATCTCCGGTCGCTCCTCTGTTCCGCGGTATTTCGCCGTCAACGCCCGCATGAACTGCTCGGTGTCGTTCACGATCTCGACGACCATGCGCTTACGCCGTGGGGGTTGGGACATGGCCTGGAGCAGGGCGTAGGTGAATACACCATGCCCGAGCTTCTCGACCTCGGTCGCGAGCTGATTCTTTTCCGTTGCGGTCACGATGAGAAACCCGCTGGCACTCGCGAGCTCCGTCAACGCCCGTGCCTCCACCGGGCCGCGTGCCCCGAAGGCTTCGACGATCGCACCCGCGTGGCAGGCGTCCACAAGCATGAGCCGCTTGCCCGCTTGCACGGCGTCGAACTGCGCACGCAATTGCGTATTCGACAGCGCTTGTTGCGCCAGCTGGCTCACATCATCCATCTGCGTCACGTCGCTCGGCACTAGGTAGTACGTGGTGTCCTGGACGGGCACCGTGCCGTGCCCCGCATAGTAGAACACGAAGACGTCTTCACGCCTGGAATTCTTGATGATGCGCCGGAAGGCCGTCTTGATCGCCAGACCGGTCGCTGCCTGGTCGAAGAGCGTGTCCTCGACGACCGCTGCGAAGAGGTCCTTGCCGCCAAGGCGCAGAGCCTCCGCAAATGCCGCGGCATCGGCCCGGGCGTAATTGAGGTCGTAGCGCGAGTTCTGGTAACGGTTGATCCCCACCGCGAGGAGGTAGAGGACGCTCGTCGGTTTGGGAGAGTCCGACCCCGACCCTCCTCGCACGTCCACGATCACTCGTGCCGGCTCTGCCTCCACGCGTCCTGCGGAGAACGCGGTCGCTTCGAGGGTATCGACACCGGGGAGGAGCTCGACCGTAAAGCAGTACGCCATAGTTGAGTCTGCGCCCTTTTCCTCCGCACACTTCTCCCGCGTGTCCATGCCGCGCGCCCCGCCGCTCACCAGAGCGCCGTTGTCAAAAAGCCGTGGTCCTCCTGCCCCAATCCCCCCACCCTGGTCGGTCACCTCGACGGTCACCCTCGCCGCGGCCGAAACAGTGTCGCCAGAGCGGGGGGAAACGATGCGCACCGCCGGCGGGAGGCCGAAGCCGCGGCGCAGATCCGGTCCCGTGTAGGGAGCGTCCGACAGGATCACACCGGTGAGCTCCGGGATGTAGAATCTTTCGGCGAACGCGGTGAGAGCGATCGTCTGGAGACCCAAGGCGTAATGCAACCGCCCGAACCCCGCCGGGGATCCATCGTAGCGGCCGTCAGGCGCCACAACCGCCCAGTCGCGGGCATCGACGGTGAACCGGCGGAGCAGCTCGGTCCCCGTGCGCCCGTCCCACAAGCGGGCAGCATCCTCGCTCCCGGTAATGATCAGACGCCCATCGTGGGAGAAGTCGGCGGACCGTACCCCGGTAGCAAAGCCCCCCCCTCCCAGGACCAACACCTCCCGCCCCGTCGCCGCCTCCCACACGCGGGCGGTCTCGTCCAGACTGGCCGTCACGACCCGATGCCCGTCGGGCGAGAAGGCGGCCGACCTCACCTCCGCGGTGTGTCCGCGAAACACCGCCACCGTGCTTCCTGTCCCCACGTCCCACACGCGGGCCGTGTTGTCGCCGCTCGCCGTCACCACCCACCGGCCATCCGGCGAGAAAGCGATGGCGTTCACGACCGCGGTGTGCCCGGCGAGCACCGCCACCACCCGCCCCTTCATCACCTCCCACACCCGTGCAGTGCCATCCAGGCTTGCCGTCGCCACCCATTGGCCGTCGGGGGAGAAGGCGGCACACATCACGACTCCATTCCCCCCCCCAGGGCCCCGCAGCACCTGCACCTCCCGCCCCGTCGCGGCCTCCCACACGCGAGCGGTCCGGTCCCCGCTCGCCGTGACCACCAGCCCCCCATCGCGCGAGAAGGCCGCCGAATTCACCCACGCTGTGTGCCCCCGCAACACCGCCACCTCTCTGGCCGCGGGCACCCGCCACACGCGGGCTGTGTTGTCCTGACCGACCGTCACCACCCGCTCCCCGTCGGGGGAGAAGGCCCCAGACAGCGCGCAGGTAGTGTGCCCTGGCAAGACCACCACCTCTTGACCCGCAGAGTCCCACAGCCGGACGGTCCTGTCGCCGTTGGACGTCAGGCCCCATCGCCCGTCGGGAGACAAGGCGGCAGCAGTTACCGGATTGGTGTGACCGCCAAAGAGAGCGAGCTTCGCCCCCGTCGCGACCTCCCAGACGCGGGCTAGGTCCCCGCTTGCCGTGACGACCTTTTGTCCATTTGGCGAGAAGGCAGCCGAGAGCACGGCGGAGCCAAGACCGCGCAACGCCGCGACTTGCTGCCCCGTGGCCGCGACCCACACCCGAGCCGTGCTATCGTAGCTGGCCGTCACCACCCAGCGCCCGTCGGGCGAGAAAGCGGTCGAGGTGACCGAAGCCGCGTGCCGTCGAAACACGGCCACCGGTCGCCGCGTCGCGACATTCCACACCTCGGCGATCTTCCCGCTTGCCGTCGTGACCCACCGCCCGCTCGGTGAGAAGACAGCGGAAGTCACCGGGTCGCGCTCGCGAAGGACCGCACCGAGGCGTCCCGTCCCCACCCCCCCCACCCCCCCCACGTCCCACACGCGCGCCGTGCTGTCGTTGGCGGCCGTAACCACACGGCGCCCGTCGGGTGAGAAGGCTGCGGCATTCACCCAGCCCCTGTGTCCCCGGAGGGCCCCCACTTCACGACCCGTCGCCGCATCCCACACGCGGGCCGTACTGTCGTTGCTGGCCGTTACGACCATGTGCCCATCGGGCGAAAAGGCGGCCGAGTTCACAGCAGCGGTGTGCCCACCGAAGACCGCGATCACGCGGCCATTCGTCACGTCCCACACCCGGGCGGTGTCATCTAGACTTGCTGTCACGACCCAGCGATCGTCCGGCGAGAAGGCAGCAGCGCTCAGCCCCCC
>DASQAH010000081.1:0-5615 GCA_035635835.1 Gemmatimonadales bacterium | reverse complement strand
GGTGGAGGCGGTGGTGGAAGGCAGTGGGCGCGTGGGTCGCCGGTGGAACGGTGCTGTTACTCACCATCCCCATGGTCGTCCCCTTCTTCTATATGGTCTCGACCTCCCTGATGGACGAGCGCGAGGCGCTCGGCTCCCCGCCCGCGCTGGTACCGGCCCAGCCGCATTGGGGCAATTATCCCGCTGCCCTCTCGATGCTGCCGTTCGGCCGCTTCTTCCTCAATACCGCAATCTTCGCCGGGTGCGTGGTCGTGGGACAGGTGGTGACCAGCGCGACGGCCGCCTATGCGTTTGCGCGGCTGCGCTTCCCCGGTCGGGATCGCTTGTTCCTCGTGTACCTGTCGGTACTCATGGTCCCGGCGGTCGTGCTGCTCATCCCGCGGTTTCTCTTCATCAGCAGGCTCGGCTGGGTCGACAGCTACGTCGGACTGATTTCCACTGAGCTCGTGTCGGTGTGGGGGATCTTTTTGTTGCGTCAGGTTTTCCAGACGATCCCGCGCGAGCTGGAAGACGCGGCGCGACTCGATGGGGCGGGGGAGTGGGCGATCCTCTGGCGCGTGGTGCTCCCGCTCTCGCGGCCGGCCCTCGCGACGCTCGCCGTGTTCGCGTTCGTGGACCAGTGGAAGAGCTTCCTCTGGCCGCTGATCGCGACTCGATCGACGGATATGGCAGTCGTCGAGGTCGGCCTCGCGACATTCCACGGGCTGTACTCGACGAATTGGCCCTACCAGATGGCGGCTGCGGTGACGGCCGTCGTGCCGCTACTCCTCGTGTTCGGTGTGGCGCAGCGCTACTTCATACGTGGGGCGCAGTTCACAGGGATCCAGTGAACCGGAGAGCAACGACCAGCCCCGCGGACGCGCGGTGGGGTGCAGGGTCTCTAGGTGTTGCTCTTCCTCGCCCCCCTCGCGGTCCCCTGTCGAAATGCAATCTCCCATTGGATATCCCGGCCGTCACTCGGCTCCCATTTCAGGACCGCATGTCCGCTGGGTAGCCTGCTGACTGTGCATGGCAGCTCGGCCTTACAGACGCCCGGCCGCATTCCGCGCGGCACGGCGATCGTCACGTGGTAGGCCCGGCCGTCGAGGTTGGCGGATTTCCCATGGAGGGTACGCGTGGTTGCCTCCCAGTTCTCCTCCGCGATGTCCACGGCGCCTTGGACGACGTGCCGGGTGGTGCCGATCACCTGCGGGCGTGCCAGTGCCGCGCGGATCGCCACGGTCGTCGCACTGCGGGGGTCGAGGTGCAGCGCGAGGCTCGTGGTGAGATCGGGGAGCGGCGTGTCCCGCCACACGTCGTAGGCGGCGAACTTGCGGCCGGTGATGCCGAGCGTCGCGAGGGGCACGGCGACATCCCGCGCGTCCTCGTCCCAGTTGACGAGCGCGGCCGTCCACCAGCGGGGCGCGCCCTCGACCACCCACGTTCCCGGAGGGCGCTCGCGTCGCACGCTCCACCACCCTCCGGGCCCTCCGCCGTCGTAGACCCGCACGGCGAGCACGTTCTCTCCACCCCAGTTGAGTGCGTCCTGGCTCACTGGGTAGCGCCGATACGCCTGCCACTCGCTGCGATAACTGGGCGGGAACTCGCCTGTCTGCCCGACTCTCACTCCGTTGATGAAGGTCTCGTCGGCGTCATCGATCTTGCCCAGCTCCAGGTGCACCGTCGGAGCGCCCGGCTGTCCGACTGTTCGAGCGGCGGGGAGGGTGAAGCGAGTCCGGTACCAGGCGAACCCGTCATAGCCCGGATGTCCTGCGGCCTCCCAGTTGCCGGGCACCGGAATCGTCTCCCACGCCTCCTCGTCGTACTCACGCCGGCTGTAGCTCGGATCGTCGCCGGTACGGAACCGCCACGGTCCGCCGATCCGGTAGACGTCCGTGCCGGCGAGCAGCGCTGGGGCGACTTCCGGCTCGCCCGTGAACGCGTCCACCACCCGGCCGGCGACTGGCGTGACTGGCAGGGTGCGCTGTAGGAGCACCAGCCGCTCGCGCGGCAGCTTGGGGAGGTTATCGGAGAACACCGTCAGCCCGCCCGACAGCGCGACGACGGAGGCCCACGCCTGCGTTTCAGCGAGCGAGAGCGGTGGCCGCGCGAGGAGGCAGTCGGGGTCGTTGAGCCACGCGCCGCGATGGTAGAACCGCCGCAACGCCGCCGCGCGGGCCGGTGCTTGCAGACCGCCCCAGCTCGCATCCACGTCCGCGCCGATCCGCATGCCGTTCACATAGCCGACCGCGTGCTGCAGAGGGGCGCCACAACCGAGCAGGAACACCTCGGGGCCCAGGCCCTCGCGAATCGCCGCGAGCCCGCGGCGGTAGGCCTCGGCGTGGGTCATCCCGCCGTAGTGAGAGTCGCCCCCCGTTGCCCAGAGGAGGAAATCAATCTTCAGGTAGTCGTAGCCCCACGCCTGCACGACTTGGCGCGCCAGGTCGTGCAGCCATTGCTGCACTTCGGGGTGGGCCCCATCGATCGAGTAGATCTTCCCCCCCCAATCGCCTCGCGTATCCCGGAGGATCGGGCCGGTGGCGTTCTTCAGGAGCCAGTCCGGGTGCGCGGCCGGGATGCCGGAGCGCTCGCTGACGGCGAACGGCGCAATCCACAACCCCGCCGTGAACCCCTTGGCGTGGATACGGTCAGTGAGCCAGCGGTGGCCGTGGGGGAACTTGTCGTTCGTCTCCCAATCCCCGGTCGCGCGCTGGTACCCGTCGTCGAGCTGGATGAGGCGGAAGAAGCGGCGGTCGAATGTGGCGGCGCAGAGGTCGAGATTGGCCACGACGTCGTCTTCGGTCACCTTGCCGAACAGCTCGTACCACGAGCACCAGCCGGCGGGGACGGTCGTAGCGGCGAGACGCTCGCGGTCCACTGGGGAACGTGGTTGAAACAGTGCCGTTAGTGCATCGAGGCCGTCGCCGGTGTCCGTGAAGCAGAGACGCATCGTGGTGGCGTCGCCCTCGGAGCGCAGCGGGCGCGCTGGTAGCCAGTCGCTCACCGCCTCAAGGCCGCCCGCGCCTCCCGGTGAGAGCGTCACTTTCGCCTCCCCGGGCTCGCCGGCGTCGAACGCCACGGCTAGGCCTCGGCCACTGCGTGTCAGGCCGATGGCGCCATGGCTCGTGGTCTCGGGCATGTTGGCGCGCACCGTCTCGATCGTGGCGGGACTCCAGGAGTGGTAGCCGTTGACGAGCGCTACGAGCGGGCCCTCGCCGGGGAGCGTGTCGGCGACGTGGAAGAAGCGCACCCCGCGGACGGTCGGGAGTGCGCGGTCGGGGTAGAGGGTGACCGTCACCTCGCCGGTGGGCGCCGCAGCCTCTTCCCCGGCGAAGAACTCGGCCTCGAGGACGACGCCTCCGACAGCGGCGCGGCCGCGGATCACGATCGAGTCGCCGCCGGGCGGCCGGCGGCTCCCGATCGTGATATCTTGCAGGCCGGCGAGTGTGACGGGCTGGTCGCCAACCCACGCGGTGATTGTCGCCCCCTCGATCAGCGGAACGGCCGGCCCGTCCCCACGGTACCACAACGACCAGCGGTGTCGGTCGTCGAACTCGAACCGCAGCCGTCCGAGCGACGTCCGACGCTCGGATCCTCGGACGGACGGACGGACCAGGCCACTCGAAGCGGCACCAGTGAGGAGCAGAAACGTGCGTCGATCCATGGTGGGAATGTTGGTCACGGTGGTCGTCTTGTCTACGTCGCTGTCGGCGCAGGCCCGCGGCGGTGGCTCCTGGTTTTTCGGGATCGCCGCGACCCTCGGCGCCGGATGGCAGATCGAAGGGGCGGACCTGGGGCTCGCTCGGCGCATCGGCGCCGGTCCCGTGCGCGCGCTCGGCGTCGCTGGCCGCTTCGGATCGTTCATCAACGAGGGCGCGATTATCGGCGGTGCGCAGGGTTTCATCGCTGCCCTCGCGCTCTCGGCCCGCAGCGGGCGCGTTGACCTCGCGCAGATGGGGCCCGACAACAATCCGACCACCTTCGGCCTGGATCTCACGGTCGAGCTGGCTGGCTATTTGGGTTCGAGCTCGCCACTCCCGCAACGGGGCCGCTGGACGTCGCTCGCTGTGTTGCCGGGACTGCGCTTCGGCAGCCCCGACGGCGGTCAATGGAGCCTGGTCGTCGGGCCGACGGCGTTCCTGGGGCACCCGACCGACTGGCACGGATTCCTGGGCATCCGCTTCGAGGCGCCACTGGCGCATCGGCAGCGTTCCTAGAACCGTTCCACCCCGAGTTGTCAGACCTACCTCTCGGGTTGCAACGGCACTAGGTTAGCGGCCAATGGCCGCCCCCACACTCGATTCCGATCATCCGGGGCTGCGTGTCCTGGCCGAGGTGGCCGGGATTCTGGCGGTCGGCCTCGCTTCGGAGGACGCGCTCGCGGCTGCCGCGGGTGCGTTGCGCCGCGGCCTCGGGCTGCGCCGCGCTCGGGTGTGGCTGCGCAACCCTGACGGTGTGGCCTACCATCCCATCGTTGCGGCGGGGGATGAGCCGCCGCCGCGCGACTTCCCGTCCCCCCGGCCCGAGTGGCTCCGCGGCGGCCCCCACCGCGAGCCCATTCCAGGCGGCATGCTGCTGCGGTTCCCCCTCGTCCACGACGACGAAGCGTTCGGTCTGGTGGAAATCGTGGTGCCCGCCGGCCGGCCCGAGGGCGTGGCGCACGACGTCACGCTGGTGGTCGCGCAGATCCTGGCGCCCGTAATCGCCGCGGCCGAGCTGTCGCAGGACCTGGCATCCGAGGTGGCGTTGCGCACCCGGGAGGTGGAAGCGCAGCGCAACTTCGCGGCGCGAATCGTCGATTCGCTGCCGGTCGGTCTGTACGTGATCGACCGCTCCTATCTGATCCGCGCCTGGAACCGCAAGCGGGAGAGCGGGACCCAGGGTGTGGCACGGGACGACGCCGTGGGACGGGATATCTTCGAGGTGCTGGACCGCCAACCGCGCGAGCTGCTCAAGCGCGAGTTCGACCGCGTGTTCGACAGTGGCGAAATCCAGCAGGTCGAAATGGAGTCGCAGACAAGCGGCGAGCCGCGCTACTACCGGATCACGAAGATCCCGATGCACCTGGGCGATGACCAGATCTCCCACGTCATCACCATCGGGGAGGACGTCACCGAGTGGCGGCAGGCGCAGCATCGCTTGGCCCAGACCGAGAAGCTGGCAGCGGTCGGCCAGCTGGCGGCCGGCGTGATGCACGAGATCAACAACCCGCTCGCCACCATCTCGGCCTGCGGCGAGGCGCTGGCCTTGCGCCTCGACGCCCTGGCACCCGGAGACCGCCGCGCGACAGAGGAATACCTCAAGATCATCGACACCGAGGTGCAGCGCTGCCGTCGCATCGTGGACGAGCTGCTCGAGTTCTCGCGCCCCAAAAGCGGCCACAAGCGGGAAGTGGATGTCAACGCCGTGATCGAGCAGACGCTGTTCCTGCTGAAGCACCACGAGCGCTTCCGGCGGATGTCGGTGGCCCGTGAGCTCAGCGAGGGCCTGCCGCGTCTGCCGGCCGACCCTGAGCGCCTGATTCAGGCGTTCATGGCGCTCCTGCTCAACGCCATGGATGCGATGAATTCGCGGGGCGTGCTCACGGTGCGCTCCCGGGTCAACCCGGAACGGCGCGACGAACTGCTAGTCGAGTT
>DASQAH010000080.1:0-2754 GCA_035635835.1 Gemmatimonadales bacterium | reverse complement strand
GCGGCCGACCGCACCGACGAGCGGGCGGTGTTGGCCGAGGCGTTGCGGCGTCTTGCGGTGGTGCGCCATCACCGCAACGAGTCCGCCGAGGCGCGCGAGCTGTGTCGCCGCAGCTACAGCGTCGCGTGCGACGCCGGGAACGACGTGCTCGCCGCCGAAGCGCTCAACACACTCGGCGGCCTCGATCTGAGGACGGGGGCGATCGAGGACGCGCGGAAGAATTTTCTCCAGGCGCTAGAGCGGGGAGGCGAGAGCCGCGAGCTGCGCGCGCGGGCTGAGCAGAACCTCGGGATCCTGGCGAACATTCAAGGCGACTTGGGCGGGGCGGTCGCGCACTACGAGCGCTCCCTCGAGGCGTATCGGGCCTCGAACGACGAGCACGGTTGCGCGATCGCCTACGCCAACCTCGGCATCGCGAACACGGACCTGCGGCAATACGACAAGGCGGACGATTATTTCCGGCGGTGCTACGAAATCGCCGAGCGCGCGGGCGACGCGCACCTGCAGGGGATGTGTCTGGTGAATCATGCCGAGGTGCACTTCGTTCGGGGGCTCTACGAGGAGGCGCGGCGGAACGCCGAGGCTGCGCTCGCCATCTTCGACCAGCTCGACGCCCGAAGCAACAAATCCGAAGCCTACTGCATGATCGGTATGGTATACCGGGAAATCGGCCGCGCCGCGCTCGCGGAATCTCGGCTGCGCTCGGCGATCGACCTGGCCGTAAGCGCCGGCTCGGTGCTGGGACAGGCCGAGGCGTCGCGCGAGCTCGCCTTGCTGTTGCAGACGATGGGGCGCAATCAGGATGCGCTCACCCTGCTGAACGCCGCCCACCGCCTGTTCGGCCGGCTCGACGCGCGCGTCGATCTGGTGTACGTCGGCGGCAGAGTGTCGGAGCTCGAAACCACCTACTTCGCCGTGGTCCGCGAATGGGGGCAGTCGATCGAGTCGACCGACAGCTACACCTTCGGCCACTGCGAGCGCGTGGCACAGCACGCGATGGCCGTCGCGCGCGCCCTTGGACTCGACGAGACCAGCCAGACCACGATTCGGCTCGGCGCTTACCTCCACGACCTCGGCAAGGTGCGGGTTCCGCACGAGATCCTGAACAAGCCCGGCCCGCTGACGCGCGATGAGTTCGAAGTGGTGCAGATGCACCCGATCTGGGGCCTCGAGCTGCTGGCGGCGGTCGAATTCCCGTGGGACCTGAAGCCGATCATCCGCTGGCACCACGAGCGCTACAACGGCACGGGCTACCCCGACCGGCTGCGCGGCGACGAGATCCCGCTCGCGGCCCAGATCGTGGGGATCGTTGATATGTACGACGCGCTCACAACCGCGCGGCCCTACCGTCCCGCACTGTCGCGTGAGGCGGCGCTCGTCGAGATCGAGAAGTGTCGCGGCTGGTGGTCCGAGGCGGTGTACGCCGCGTTCGAGCAGACGGTGGACGGGTTGACGAGCTCTGCGGGCGCGGCACGCGCCGGGGCGGCGGCGCCCAGCACCCCCTGATCACACCAGCCCTAGTTTTTGATCAAGCGCTCCACGTCGTGTCCCCCGCCACGATGTGGCCACAGGGCGAGCAGCGCGACCAGCCAGAGCCCGATTGCGATGCTCACGTCTTCCCACCACCGGAGTTGGCTGCGCTTCACCTGATTACCTCCAACTGAACATACCGCGCTGGTGCAGCGGGGAGACCCGCCACCACTCGGGAGGGTCCGCGACTGCAGGTTCTCTGGGAACGCGGCGGACTCCATCCACAGATGGTCCGCTCGGCGGCGCACTCCCCGCTGCTGACGCACCAAAAGGGCAACTTCCATGCCCGGTACGAGTCACTCGCGGGTCGGGGCTCGCCTGCCTAATTCGGGTTGCCGAGGTGCTACGAAACGTGGAACGGATACGACAGTGGGGGGGGTCCCGCCCTAATATGGGTCATCCCAGGCGATGGCGAAGACCCCTTTGCAGCGCGGACACGGCATCTCGGTAGGCTGCCCCCGGAGCGGTGCGCGCTCGCCGCAGCTCGGGCAGACGGCGTACTTCGAGCCCCAGCTGAGCGGCATGTTGACCGCGTCGCTGGGACGCGGCACCACGGACCAGCTGTGGGGCCGCACGGGGACGATTTGGACGGACGCCCTGGGGATGCTGACCGATCGTTGGCCGACGGCGATGATCGCCTCATCGGGGGTGAGCCGAAGCAATTCGTGCCAAGCCCCCCGGCGGGTGCCGAAATTCCGGTCGCCGCGTACGCGAGCCCATTGTGGGGCTTCCGGCATGGTGCCCCCCTCTCCCTCCGGCGTTCGAGAGCCAGACCCCCCTCTCCATAGCTAGGAACCCGGCGGCGCGTCGTCAACAGGGATGTGTCATTCCTCGTCCAGCCGCTCCAGCGCGAACCGCAGCCGCAGCATCGCACCCTCCAGCTCGCGCCGCTGCTCCTCGTTGAGCCGCCCCGGCTCCGACTCAGCCACGAGCGTCAGCAGCTTGAGGGCTCCGTGGATCTGATCCATCGCCGATTGCAACGAGAGTCGCCGTTCGACTGCCGAGCGACGCTCGCCGATCTTGCGGCGCTCGGCGCCGCTGCGTCGATCGACCGGCACGTCGACTTCGGTCTCCGATCGGCGCTCGCCTCCACCCGCTTCTCCCCGCGTCCCCCCCCCACGACGGTCGGGAACCTCGCGGCGCTCCATCGTCAGCCGGCGCTCGGGGTCTGGCTTCGGCATGCCTCAATCTGCCCCCAAATAGCCTGCGCGGCCATCAAGTGCC
>DASQAH010000079.1:0-2256 GCA_035635835.1 Gemmatimonadales bacterium | reverse complement strand
CCCCTCCCCTCCCCCCACGGCTTCTTCACAGAGCAGTACGAGATCCGAGGCCGCGAGATATCGCTGGCTCACCTCGATCCCGAGCCGCTCCACACGGTCTTGGCTGTGGCGCAGCCCGGCGGTGTCCACGAGGCGGAAGGGGAAGCCCGCGATCACCGCTGGCGCCTCGATGGCATCGCGCGTGGTGCCGGGAATCTCTGTCACGATCGCGCGCTCGGTGCCGAGCAACGCGTTGAAGAGCGAGCTCTTTCCGGCGTTGGGTCGCCCAGCGATCACGCACAGCGCGCCTTCGCGCAACCGCTCCCCCTCGGGCGCCGTGGCGAGGAGCCCCGCGACCCGCTCACGCGCCACGGACCACGCACGACGCACGCGGTCGGGAGCGACCGGACCCTCATCCTCTTCTGGGAAGTCGATCTCGTAAGCAATCAGCGCCTCAAGGTCGAGGATCTCTCCGCGCAGCGCCTCGAGGCGGGCCGACAGTCCGCGCTCGAGCTGCTGCAGCGCGCGACGCCGCTGCGCCGGCGCCCCCGCATCGATCAGGTCGGCGGTCGCCTCGGCCTGTAGTAGGTCCATCTTACCGTTGAGCACGGCGCGACGTGTGAACTCGCCCGGCTCGGCCGGCCGGGCTCCGCCGGCGACCAACGCGGCCACCGCCGCGCCGGGGACGACGAGCCCACCGTGCGTCGAGATCTCGACCACGTCCTCGCCAGTGTAGGAGTGCGGCCCTGGGAAGCAGCAGGCGAGGGAGTCGTCGATCGCCTCGCCGCTCGCCGGATGCCGCAGCTGGGCCCGGAACACGGTGCGCGCGGGCTCGACGTGGAAGGGGGAAAGACAAGAGGCCGCCAGAGCGAACACTCCGCGGCCCGAGATGCGGATCAATGCTACCGCCGAGCGACCTGGGGGGGTGGCCAGCGCGACGATCGGATCAGTCAGCACAGGGCCCGAGTCCCGCTCCCCCTCCCTCCCCAGACCTCCGTCACAGCTTCCCCTGCTCCCGTAGCCGCCGCCGGGCGAGCAGATACTGCTGCGGAATGCTGACCAGATTGGAGACGAAGTAGTAGAGGTTCACCCCGGAAGCGAAGCGCAGGAACAGGAACGTCATGAACCCCGGCATCACGTAGAGCATCGTCTTGGTCTGGGGATTGGGCGGCATCCCCATCTGCCCCACCTTGGAGAGCGCGTACATCGACAGCCCCATCACGATCGGGATGATGTAGTAGGGATCCTGGCGCGACAGGTCCGGCAGCCATAGGAAGGGCTCGCCGCGGAACTCAATCGTGTTCGCAAACACAAAGAACAGCGCGATCAGCACCGGCCACGGCAGGAGCATCGGCAGGCACCCGCCGAGTGGATTCACCTTGTGCTCCTTGTAGATCCGCATCATCTCCTTCTGGAGCTTCTCCGGCTCGTTCTTGTAGCGGTCCTGCGTCTCCTTGAGCAGCGGCTGCACCGCCTGCATCCGCAGCTGGGAGGCCATCGCCTTCTGATTCAATGGCCAGAGTAACAGCCGCACGAGCACGCCGAACAAGACCAGGACCCACCCGTACGGCATGTGCAGCCGCTCGTGCATCCACAACAGGATGTTCACCACCAACACCGACACGGGCTTCACGATCGGCCGGAACACCCAGCCGTACGGATTCGCGTCGGTCAGGTCGTGCCCCAGTGCGGCAAGGCGGCGGTATTCGAGCGGCCCTGCGTACACTTCGTAGCGGAAGCCCCCCGACGGCGGGACTGGGAGCGTCAGCGTGACGGCGGTGCGCGTGGCGAACTTGCCGCTGCGCGGCTCGCCCACCGCCAGCGCGCCGGCGAACTGCGGCTGGTTCTCTTCCAGGGCGAGCGCGGCCGCGAAGAAATACTTCGACTTGATGCCGACCCATTCAAATGGTCCCTCGAGCACCGATGTCACCCCGGCGTCGATCGAGCTGAAGTCCTTGCGCTCGGTCTTCGATGCCTTCGTCACTACCGAGTAATGCCGGTAGTCGTCGACCGAGTCCGCCTCCACGCATCGCAACCCGTCCCCCAACCCGACCAGCAGGACCGCGCCCGAGGACCCGAGCCCGCTTACCTGTCCCTGGACCTGGAACCGGTACTCGCTGGGGGAAAAGCGGTACGTCAGAGTGACCCGGGCGCCGCCCCGCTCAGCGGTAAATACCAGAGGCGTGCCGGCGCCTATCACCCGCACAGTCGGGCTGCTCGGCTCAAACTCGAGGTCGGCCATAGAGACCGTGTCTCCCCCCCCCCCCCCCCCCCCCC
>DASQAH010000078.1:0-2684 GCA_035635835.1 Gemmatimonadales bacterium | reverse complement strand
CCTGCCACCGGCGTGAAGCGTAGGCCCTCAGAACACCGGGATCCGGTATCACCGTGGTTCGAGTGGCCTACTTAGGAGCTATAGTCCAATCGGGAGGGATGGCATGAAATCTCGACGCCCTGCGGTATGGATCTCGATTGTACTGGCGGGACTGTTCCTCACGGCAAGCCCATCTCAGGCCGTGGAATACCGACTGCTCGTGGCCAGTGTCTTCGACACCGCCCTGACCTCGTTCGTCACAGCGAAAGAGCTGGGCTACGGCGCCACCGGGCCGGGACTCGTGCGACTCGAGACGAGCCTCGACACGGGCGTGATCGACTGGGGCGCGATGCCCGCGGGACGGTCGTTCACGAGCGTGCCGGAGAGCACCGCGCGCGCCTGGGACGGCGTCGCGATCCGTGCCGACATCGCCCGTGGGGGCATCGGCGTGGGCCGCTGGGACGAGGTCCGCTGGCAGGGCTCGCCCGGCCAGCGCAGCATCTGGGTCATCCGGCCCATCGGCGCCAATCGCCCGGAAGCCATCATTCGAGTCACCCTGCAGGGGGCCGACGCGGTTCGACTTTACCCACCATATGCACGAACCGGAACGGAGCGACTCGCCGTCCTGCAAATGCCGCTACCCTTGATCGAGTTCTACGAGAATCGCGGAAACGTTTGGGACAAGTGGGTCGGCAAGGGCCTCGAGGAGTTGTCCCGCTCGCTGTTGAACTTGGCTGAGCGCGACGGCAGGGCATCATACCCTCAGTTCACAGCGCGGAGGGGGATACCGATATAGCGGCCCCCCTCGGGAAGATCGATCTTGAGCCAATTGTGGCCCTCGCTTTTCCGCCGACGGTGGCCGCGATGCCTCACGCGGCGTGCTCCGCGGGTTTCGCGGCGCCGAGCGCGGTCACGAGCACGCCCAGCTCTCCATGCCGCTTGATGCGCCGGAAGCGCTCGGCAGCGCGCAACAGGCCGAGCCCGATCCACCGCCGGCGCATGTCGCCATCGCGCCAGCGCTTGATGTTCCGCGTGACGTGCCGCAGCGTGCCGATCAGATTCTCGATGCAGTTCGTCGTCGCAAAGAAGCGCCGCAGCGTAGGCGGCAGCCCCAGCTTTAGCACCGTGAGCGTGTCCTCCAGCCCCTCGCGCACACTGGCGGCGGCCTCGGCATGACCGTTCCGCTCCAGCCACGTCGCCAGCGCGGTCAGCTGCCGCCGGGCCGCCGCCGCGCTGGCCGCCCGATACGCCCGCCGCAGGCTCGCCCGGACGTAGACCTGCCGCGCCTTCGGGACGAGGGCGTCGAGGTTGCGCGCCTTGTGGAGCTGGCAGCGTTGAATGACCGCGGCGTCGCCGAAGACATCGCCGAGCGCCTTGCGCAGCCCCTTGCCGCCGTCGATCACCCACAGCACACGCCCCTCGAGCATGAGCCCGCGCGCGAGCAGGTCCTGCAGCAGCTCGGTGCAGAGCACGGCGTTTTCCGTCGAGCCCAGCCGCAAGCCCAGCGGGACCTTGCCGCCCTCGCGCGTGATCCCCAGCACGACGATCACCGTCTGCTGGGCCACCACGACGCCGTCCATGAACAGCGCCACCACGTCGAGCCCGTCCAGGCGCCGCGCGAGATGCTCGTGCAGCCGCTGCCGGGTCCGCCGCACCACGGTCCGACTGACGGCGCTCTTGCTACTGCCCCGGGTCGGCCGCCCGCTCGGCCGCGCTTCGAGACTGCCCTCGTAGTGGCGCGTCGACACCCCGGCGAGCAGTTGCTGCATCATCCGCGCGGTCAGCGGGTCCCGGTCGCGAAACGCCGCCACCGAGGGCAACGTCGCTTCCCCGCCGGCCGTCTGCCGCACGCGGGGGCGCTGCACCTGCACCCGCCGCCCGCCGAAGGTGAGCTCCGTCGCCGCCGTGCCCCAGTGATGATGGGTGCGCTGCGGGTGATGCCGGCCTTTGGGGCCCGCCAGGGCCACGGCCTCCCCGCGAAACAGCTCGTCCAGCGCCGCCAGCCCGTGCGCATGGACCCACGCGAGCAAGTGCTGGCGCGTGGTCGTCATCCCGGCCAGCATCGGCTCCACGAGGTGTGCCAGCACCGGGCCCGCGCCATTCTCCGCTTGCCTTCGCTGCCCTCTCTCTGTTCTCTTCGTCATTGGCGGCTCCTTGGCCCCGGTGGTGGGGACCGTTAGTCTTGGTCGACGCGATTCTCACGCCGACCAGGGAGCCGTCGCTACTCAGTTCTCAAATTCAACAGAGACCGGGACATCTCCCCTGCACGACAGACGACTGTTTGGCGCGCTCCAGCATGCGCGTCGTCAGGTCCAGGACACCTGCCGTGGCAATCAAGGTTTGCCCCGCCTGCACGAGATCGGGGCTGTCAATCGTGTAGAGCGGTGTGCCCTTCTTCACGTCATCGCCGGCGCGCGCAAAGAGGGTAACGATCTTGCCCGGCACCTGGGGGAAGACCGGGACCGACATCTCCTGGTTGAAGTCGATCGTGCCCACGGTTTCCCGCCGGATCGTGAAGAGCCGTTCGGCGACGGCCTCGACCTTGAACTGCGCGAACTCTGACGCGGATAGTTCCACGCTCTGCGCTGCCAAGGGATCCGACGAGGGACGCAGCGGTGTTCCGGACGACGATCGGGTGGCGTCATCCGAGCCGGCGGCGGTCGCAGCTCCTTCCCGCAACGGTCGGCCGGGAAACCCGGCGAAGT
>DASQAH010000077.1:0-3566 GCA_035635835.1 Gemmatimonadales bacterium | reverse complement strand
AGAAAGAAGCCCAGCGTGGCGGTCGTCTGGATGAAGCTCGTGGTGTACCCGCGTTCGTTGGGTCGCGAGTGCTCGGCCACATAGGTCGCAGCGCCGCCGTACTCGCCGCCGAGCGCGAGGCCCTGACACAGCCGCAGGGTCACGAGCAGGATCGGTGCGAGCCAGCCGACGCTGTTGAACGTCGGCAGCAAGCCGACCAGGAACGTTGCCGTGCCCATGACCATGATCGTGCCCATGACCATGATGGTGACGAGGAAGGTGTACTTGCGCCCGACGAGGTCGCCGATACGGCCGAACACCAGCGCGCCGAACGGGCGCACGAGGAATCCCGCGGCATAGGTCGCGAATGCCGACAGCAGCGCCGCAGTGGCGTTGCCCGGCGGGAAGAACACGGCGGCGAAGAACGGCGCGAGCGTTGCGTAGAGATAGAAGTCGTACCATTCGAACACGGTGCCGAGCGACGAGGCGAAGATAACGAACTTCTCCTCACTCGTCATTCCGGCGCCGCGCGGCGAGGCGTGGGTCATCGTGGTCATGGGCGTCGGTCCCTCGATGAGTATGACTCGCCGGGGCGCGCGTCCGGTGCTCGGATCCGAGTTGCCCATTGCCGCCCCGGGCAGACCGTTAGCGGTAACCTGCGGCCATGTCTGTGTGCCACAGGTCTTAGGCCGAAAGTCGCAGGGCGATGCGAAGACGGGGAGGCTGCGGCCTGGATACTTTTGATGACGGGCGGGGGCGCCCATTAGCATTACCGACAAATTTCAGGATGGCTTTAACGGCTTGATCCGGCTCGTTGCTCTAGATTCGTTGGGGATCGAAACGTCCCCGAGGAGCCGCACCAGATGTCCCGCCGCCGATGGTTGCCGATCGTGACCGCTGCCACTGGCCTTTCAGCCTTCGCGCTGGTGTCCCCGGCTACGGCCGGATGCGGAGGCTGGGGCTGCCGACCGGCCTGTGAAGCGCCTGCGCGGTTCGGGCCGTCGGTGGTCTATGGACCGGCCGTCCCCTGCGTGGTCCGGATCTACCCGCTGCAGCCCGTTTATCGGGTGGAGCAGGGGCCGATCTACAATGTCGTGGTCGTGCCCTACGACCCACCGCGCCTGCGGTTCGCCTATGGGCCGCCTCGGTTCTATACCGACTGCGGTTGCTATCGCTGAGGCAGGCGCCGCACCGGGCCTTAGCCGCGCGGGCCGGGCGACAGCCGCGCGCTGGCGATATGCAGCGCGAGTGCGGCGGCATTCGAGACATTGAGGCTCTTGATCCGGCCCGGCAGGGCGAGCTTCGCGAGAGCATCGCAGGTCGCTCGCGTCAATTGTCGCAGGCCCTTGCCTTCGGCGCCCAGCACCAGGGCCAGCGGAAGCCGGAGCGGCGCCGCGGAAAGGTCGAGTTCGGCGTCGCTATCGAGACCCACGATCAGGAAGCCGCGCGCCTTGAGCGCCTCCAGCCCCCGCGCCAGATTGGGGATGACGACGATCGGCACATGCTCGAGCGCGCCCGAGGCGGATTTGGCAAGAACTCCGGTTGCCTCGGGACTGTGCCGCGAAGTGGTGACCAGCGCGGCCACGGCGAAGGCCGCGGCCGAGCGCAGGATCGCTCCCACGTTATGAGGATCCGTGATCTGGTCGAGCACCAGGACGATGCCCTCGGGGTTCAACTCCTCGATCGAGGGTGCCGGCAAGGGGTCGGTTTCCGCGAGCACCCCCTGGTGCACGGCATCGACGGGCACGTAAGCCAAGAATTCCTCGGGCCGCACGACCTCCGGTTCGACCGGCAAGTCAGCTCCGCTCTCCCGGAGCCGCCGCAGGGCATTTTCGGTTACGACGATCCTGCGGATGCGGCGGTTCGGGTTCTCGAGGGCGGCTTTGACCGAATGCCAGCCGTAAAGCAGCGCGCGCTCGACATTGGTTGCGAAGTACCGTCGGGATTTCGGAGGAGGCCCCGCTTGCCGCCGTTTGGCCCGAGCGTGGCGATCCGAGGTGCGGGATCGCGCTCCCGCCCGTCGCGGGTCCCATGTCGTGCGGGGCATTGAGGTTCTTGTCATAAGGGTTCGGCTTTGGCAATCTGGGCCGTCAGGCTCGGCATGTGACCCGCTCGCCACGCAAGGACGGGCGAAGGTTGAGTTTTTCCGGTTGACAGCGCGTGGACGGCTCCCCATAAACACCGCCCACGGGAATCCCTGCATGTCGGCGGGGCCTTTTCGTGCGCCATCATCCTCAGCAACGCGCCGATCGATCCGGAGGGGTGCCCGAGTGGCTAAAGGGGACGGACTGTAAATCCGTTGGCTCAGCCTACGTTGGTTCGAATCCAACCCCCTCCACCAGCCACCCCGAGGCTTGCGGGTGTAGCTCAATGGTAGAGCAGCAGCCTTCCAAGCTGACGACGGGGGTTCGATTCCCCTCACCCGCTCCATGCCTGCGCGATTTCGGCGGCGCGGCGGGGGCCGGGCCCTGAGGAAGGTGTGCCGTCGGTTGATAGAGACTTTCCGCCCCGCGGCTCCAGGGCTGCAACGGCGGAGTTGCCGGAAACGGCACTGGTGTCGATGAAGAGAGAGCAAGGCTCATGGCCAAAGAGAGATTCGCGCGGACGAAGCCGCATTGCAACATCGGGACGATTGGTCACGTGGACCATGGCAAGACGACGCTGACGGCGGCGATCACCAAGGTATTGGCGGAGCAGGGCAAGGCGCAGTTCACGGCGTACGACCAGATCGACAAGGCGCCGGAGGAGAAGGCGCGCGGCATCACGATTGCGACGGCGCACGTGGAATACGAGACCGACAAGCGGCACTACGCGCACGTGGATTGCCCCGGGCACGCGGACTACGTGAAGAACATGATCACGGGCGCGGCGCAGATGGACGGCGCGATCCTGGTGGTGTCGGCGGCGGACGGACCGATGCCGCAGACGCGGGAGCACATTCTGCTGGCGCGGCAGGTCGGGGTGCCGGCGCTGGTGGTGTACATGAACAAGGTGGACATGGTGGACGACCCGGAGCTGCTGGAGCTCGTCGAGCTCGAGGTTCGGGAGCTGCTGTCGAAATACGATTTTCCCGGCGACGACATTCCGGTGGTGAAGGGCTCGGCGCTCGCGGCGCTGGAGGGCAAGAACCCGGAGCTGGGCAAGAACTCGATCGCCGAGCTGATGAATGCGGTGGACAGCTACATCCCGCAGCCGGACCGTCCGAAGGACCAGCCGTTCCTGATGCCGGTTGAGGACGTGTTCTCGATCTCGGGTCGCGGCACGGTGGTGACGGGCCGGATCGAGCGCGGGGTGATCAAGGTGGGCGAGGAAGTGGAGATCGTGGGGCTCAAAGCCACGCAGAAGACCACGGTGACCGGGGTGGAGATGTTCCGCAAGCTGTTGGACCAGGGCGAGGCGGGGGACAACGTGGGCTGCCTGCTGCGCGGCACCAAGCGCGAGGAGGTGGAGCGCGGCCAGGTGCTGTGCAAGCCGGGCTCGGTGAAGCCGCACACCAAGTTCAAGGCGGAGGCCTACATCCTGACCAAGGAGGAGGGGGGCCGGCACACGCCGTTTTTCACCAACTACCGGCCGCAGTTCTATTTCCG
>DASQAH010000076.1:0-4069 GCA_035635835.1 Gemmatimonadales bacterium | reverse complement strand
ACGTGCTGCTCCACCCCGGCGGGCGTAAGCGTACCGGTCGCCGCGGCGCTGAGCAGGTCGCGCGCGCTCTGGAAGACGTCCTGATAGGCGAACGCAGTCGCGGTGTTGATGCTGTCGACGACGACGTCCGGGGCGTACTTGCGGAGCAGCTGGTGCAGCAGGCTGCGCTCCAGCACCTCGTCGGTGAGATCCCCCAAGAGGTCGCCGATCAGCAGCGCTCGGTGTGCTGGGTTGGCGAGGAGCTCGCCGCGATCGAGCCGGGCGACTGGTGAGGGAAAGAAGACGTTGCCCCACTCGACGTCGATCGTGGTACGGCCGCGGACGGGAGCGAGCGCGGCCGCGGTTTCCCGCACTTCGTTCTCGTACAGGGCCACGAGGACGAGGCGCTTCAGGGAGGGGGGGGGAGGGGGGCGTAGGGGGGTGGAAGCGGAGGCAGGGGCTTCGAGCAGGCGCCGCGCTACGGCGTGGCCCACGAGGCCGCTGCCGCCCAGGATCACGACCGTGCCGTCACGCAGGTCCATGCAGTCGCTCGATCCCCTGGATCTCGCGCGCGGTGAGCGCGCGGTAGGCGCCCTCTCGGAGGCTGCCGAGGCGCACGGGCCCATACGCGACGCGGTGCAGCCATTCCACCTTCAAGCCCAGCTGCTCGGCCAGGCGGCGCACGATCCGCTGCCGGCCCTCCGCGAGGGTCAGCGCCACTTCGATGCCGCGCCCCGCTCGGCCACGGCCGCCGCCGCGCATTTCGCGCACGCGCGACTCCACGATCCGGACCGGCCGGCCGTCGATTACCACGCGGCGCCCAAGAGCAGCACTCGTCTCGGCGGCGGTCCGCCCGTGTACGCCAAGCCAGTAGGTGCGGGGCACCGCGTAGCGCGGGTGCATGAGGCGGTGCGCCCCCCCGCCGTCGGTGGTGAGCAGCAGCAACCCGGAGGTCATGACGTCCAGCCGTCCAACGTACGTGAGGCCAGGCACATTGGGGAGGAGGTCGAAGACGGTGCGTCGCCCGCCGGGGTCGCCCCGGCTCACCACAACGCCGATCGGCTTGTTGAGGGCGAGCCATGTCGCCGCACCGACTGGGGGCTGTACGGCCCGACCATCCACCACGAGCCGCTGGCGGTCCGGATCGACGCTCTCGCCCACCGAGGCGACCACGCCGTCCACACGCACCCGACCAGCGCGGATCAGATCTTCGGCTTTGCGACGGGAGGTCACACCTGCCCGCGCCAGGGCGCGTTGCAGGCGCATCAAGGTCATTCGGGCTGGGCCGGCGCGGGTGGCCGGAGCGCCACCGACAGCTCATCGAGCCGCGGTAGCTGATCCAGCCCCTTCAGCCCCAGGATCTCCAGGAACTGCGGTGTGGTGCCGTAGAGCAGCGGGCGGCCCAGCCCTTCCCCGCGGCTCACGATTTCGATGAGGCCCCGCTCAACCAGCCTGTCGAGTACGGCCTGGGAATCGACGCCGCGGATCTCGTCCACCTCGAGCCGGCCAACCGGCTGCCGGTACGCGATGATCGCCAGCGTCTCCAACGCCGCCGGACTGAGGTGCCGCGGCCGCAGCGCAAACTGCGCCCGCTCGATCGGCTCAGCGTATTCGCGACGCGTCAGGAACTGCCAGCCGCCGGCGATGTCCACCAACTCTACGCCGTGGTCTTCGCTTCCCTCGCCCCAGGCGTCCCGCAGCTCCGCCAGCGCGGCCCGTGTTTCAGCCTCGCCGACCTCGGGATCGAGCGTGGCAAGGTCCTCGAGCGTGAGCGGACGGCTCGCGGCGAACAGGGCTGCTTCAAACAGCTTCGCGAGGGGACTCACGCCGGATCACCATAGGGGCGAAGGGCTCAGGCTGCGTCAGCCGCAGCGCGCCGCGCTTGGCCAGCTCGAGCAGGGAAATGAACGCGGACAGTACCTCCACGACCGAGGGCCGCGTGCCGACGAGGTCGCTCCAGCCGAACTCTTCCCGCGCGGCCAGCAGGGCCTGGATCCGCGCCGTCGCGCTTTCCACGTCGAGCGGCCGGGGCACGACGCGGTGCAGCATCGGCTCGGGGATGAGCGCGATGACCCGCTCCGCGGCTGCCAGGAGGTCGTTCAGCTCGATCTCGAGCGGCGCGGGCGGCAGCTCCGGCGCCGGCGGTGCGTAGCCGCGCGCGAGCTGCTCGCTGCGCCGCGTCGCCGCCCGCTGCAGCCAGTCGACGAGCTCCCGGATCTGCTGGTACTCGAGCAGCCGCCGCACCAGCTCCGAACGCGGGTCCTCCCACTCGTCGTCGCCGAGGCGGCGCGGCAGCAACAGCTGGGCCTTGATGCGCAGCAGCCGGGCGGCCATCTCGAGGTAGTCGGCCGCTTGGTTCAGGCCCAGCTCGCTGATCACCGCGAGGAACTGGTCGGCGATCTTCGCGATCGGCAGATCCGTGATGTCGAGCTCGTCCTCGCGGATCAAGTGCAGCAGCAAGTCCAGCGGGCCGGAAAACTGCTCCAACTCGACGACAAAACCCGCTTGCTCGGGCAACACCGGGTTGGTCGGGGTGATCACAAGGGGAAGGCGCCTGGTGAGACAGCGAGGCCACCGAGCAGCGACCGCGCGGCCATCATGAGCTTGACCGTTGGCCAGAGGTATACGCTGCGCGCGCTAGGCACGAGATACACCAGCAGCAGCACGGGGATGAACCCCAGACGGTATAACTGGCGATACCGCAGCCCTGCCTGGAGCGGCAGGAGATGCTTGAAGACATGGCTGCCGTCCAGCGGGGGAATGGGCAGCAGATTGAAGAACCCGAGCAGCAGGTTTATCCACATTCCCCAGGAGAGCATGCGCTGAAACAGTGCCAGCTCGTCCGTCAGGGCGGGTACCAGTCGGCCGATGAGACCTGCCGCGGCGAAGAGCACGACACATGAAACAAACAGGGCCAGATTCGTCGCGATCCCGGCTAACGAGACGATGATGTCGCCGCGCACGTAGCGCCGGTAATTGCGCGGGTTGACCGGAACGGGCTTCGCAGCGCCGAACGTAAAGGCACCGTTCGAAGCCCACCACAGCATGGCCGGCACGAGCACGGTCATGAAGGGGTCGATGTGCTTGAGGGGGTTCAACGTCAGGCGACCGAGCATGTACGCGGTGTTGTCACCCTGCCGATAGGCCGCCTCGGCGTGCGCAAACTCGTGCGCCACCATGGAGAAGAGCAGGACCGGAGCGACCAGCAGGAATTCGAACGAGATAGCGCAGCTCGGCGTCGGTGGCGCCCAAAGATAATGACCAAGCGGGTGCCGGGTCAACGCCGTAGTGCCTTGACCCCCCACGACTTACCCTCTATCTTCCGCCCCTTCTCGGAGGAGTCCCGGCCAGTGCCCAAGATCAAGTCCGCCAAGAAAGCGATGCGCCAGGCGCGCGCGCGCACCATCGTCAACAAGGCTCAGCGTTCCGCCCTGCGGACGGCGTTGAAGCGGGTCCGCAGCTCCACCGGTGCCCAGGACGCCGCGCAAGCCTACCTCGCCGCCGCGCGGCTGCTCGACCGCGCCGCCCGCAAGGGCCTCATTCACAAGAACAACGCGGCGCGGCACAAGTCGCGACTCGCCCAATTCGTGAAGAAGCTGCCGTAATAGAGCGTCGGACTGTCCGACATCGGACGGAATAACGAGAAACGAGGTCCCGACTCAGGGACCTCGTTTTGATTGTCAGTCAGTCAGTCCGAGCGTCGAACGCCTCACAGCGCGGCGAGCTCGGCTCCACAACCTTCGCAGTACCACTCGGTCGGCAGATTCATCCGGCCGCACTCCCTGCACTTGAGCGTACGCTCCTGCTCGGCGTCCGGCTCGTCATTCGTCTGAGCGGCCGGCGCTGTGGGTACAGACATCGGCGCTCCGCGCGGCGGGTCGCCGGGGATCGTGGGCTGGTACTGGGAGCCGCTGGCGCGGCGCGGCGAGGGCGCCGTCCCCTTTTCGTCCTCGGTCACCGATTTGAGGAACGCCAGCTCATCCACGGGCGCCTTCTTCTCGAACCGCGGCTCTCCCGTGGCCTCCGGTTTGCGTTCTTCGGGTTTCGGCTTCGGCGGGGGTCCAACGCGCGGCTTCTCCGCCCCCCCCCC
>DASQAH010000075.1:0-3179 GCA_035635835.1 Gemmatimonadales bacterium | reverse complement strand
GGGCAGCCCGCGGCCGGTCACCTCCACGCGGCGCTCCACGCCGATGAGCGCCGCGGCGGTCCGGAGCTGGGCGCTCGCGTTGCCCGGGTTCAAGGCTTCGAGCCCAGTCGCCGCGGTGGTCAAGGCAACCGGTGCCACAGCCGCGTGCACGGTGGCACTCACACTGGAGAGCGGCGGGGCCACGATGTCTAGCTCATACACGCCGGGCACGAAATCCTCCGCGGGCACGAGTAGCGAAACGGTGCCACCGGCATCGCCGCCAACCGCAACGTCGTGGTCCCCGAGGGAGCGAGCGGGCTGGCCGCTGGGTTCGCAGAGCCGGACCAGGGCGCTCTCCTTTCCGGAGTCCGGGAGCATGACAGTGATGCCGAGGGTCGTGCCGACGGTCGGCGCGCGGAGGAAGTAGCGCTGGACCTGGCCAGGAGCGAGGGTCCGCCCTTCGTCCACGAGCGGCTTGGCGGCGAGGTCGTAAGGGACGACGACAGTATTGACGAGGTCGAAGAGGGGCCCGGCGAGCGTGTCGCTCGCGTCGCGGGCAACGACGGTGCCCGTGTAGACGCCGGGACGTGCGAGCGCAGCGGCCCGGTAGGTGACGGTGATGGCGGTGCTCACGGGGCTGGGCGTCACGGCAGCCGGCGCGGAGAGCCAGGGAGCGTCACTCGACAGCCGAAGCTGCGCGGCCCGTAGGCCCCCAGCGTGGGCAATGTGGAACACCTGGATCGTGTCCCCCGGGTCGGCGAGGCCGTCGCGCCGAAACGCCGCCGCGGCGCTCTCGCCCGCGCGCACGATATATGTGGACCCCTGGTGATCCGCACGCAACCAGCGGTAGGCCCGCTCGATCCGCGGCACGCCGGCACCCGCGTCGAGGACGCTCGTTCCGCGGACCGGAATCGCTGTGGCGCGGAGCGCCTGCATCACGTCTGCGGCGGCCAGCGGGCGGCTCTCCTGCGACAGCGCCGAGATGAGGCGCGCCGCCAAACCAGCGGCGTACGGTGCAGCCATGCTGGTTCCGAACTTCACTTCATCCCCGATGTTCCAGCGCGGCACGGTCGAATACGCGAAGCCCGGCACCACGAGGTCCGGCTTCGCCGTCTCCGCGCCGCGCGAGCTGAACCAAGCCACGATGTCGGGCGCGCGTGGGAGGCTCGGGTCAGGTCTGCGCATGAAGGCCCCGGGCCAGAGTGCACCCGCCGTGAGGGCCAGATCGGCCGAGCCCGGGAACCCGACGGTGGACAGGCCAGGTCCGTCGTTCCCGGCCGGCAGCGTGAAGACGACGTCGGGATGGGCACGCAGGAAGGCATTCACCATCGAGTCGATCACGGCCCGGCCCTCGAACTCGTTCCCCACCCCAAAGCTCATATTCAGCACCAGGGGCAGGTTGCGCTCGGCGGCGAAGCGTGCCGCGTACTCCATGGCGCGGTGCATGCTGCCGTGCACCGAGATCCCGCCGCGTCCATTGTTGGCGATCTTGAGGCCGAGGATCTGCGCCCCCGGGGCGATGCCGTCGAAGCCAGCGATGTTGTAGAGGTTGTGGCCCGCAGCGATGCCCGCCACGTGCGTGCCGTGGCCCAGGGTCTCGAAGTAGAGGTCCAGTACGGGAACGCCGTGGTCTTCGGAGAAGTTGGCCGCCAGCGTCAGGGGCTTGGTGCCGAGCGCGATCGTCTGGCGTCCCCCCCCTTCACGGTAGTCATGCAGCGGCTGTTCGTCTTCGAAGGAGCCGTTGAGGTTGGAGTCGAGGAACACGACCCAGCCGTCCGTAGCCCGAACGACGACGAGGGGGAAGACGTCAGTGTTGTTCCCGTCCCCGTTCAGGTCGGCGCCGGGTGGGTTGCCGAGGGGGAGCTCTCGCAGCACGCCCGCATACCAAGTCGTCCCCGTCGCCAGGCGCGCGATGCGCCGCGCCCCGGCGAGCGGCTTGCCGGCCACCAACACCGTGTCGCCCGCGATTCCGGACGGCGTCACGGGCGCGAGCGCGATCCTGCCTTCCCCGGAGAAATCGCGTACGTCCAGGATCTTCGGCGCCCCCGTGCTGGTGACGATGAGGCCGGGCACCCCCGGGTCGACACCGGAGTCGAGGATGCCGATCAGCACCCCACGCCCGTCGTAGGTCGGGTGGTCGGTCTGGAACCGGTCCACACCCGCCGCCGCCAGCGGCATCAATCCCCCAAGGAATGCCGCCGCGGGAGGCGTGCTCGGCTCAGGCTCGGCCCTTGGCGCGGGAGTTCCAGGCCCGGTCCCCGGGGCCGGCGCGGCCCTGATCGTTGGCGGGGGCGAGGGAGACGGCCGCTGCGTGGCTCGGGGCCCGCCGGCGCAGGCGGCGAGGAGCAAGGCGATGGCGAGGGACGGGATGCGACGACGCAAGCTCATGGGTAACTCGGAAGAACGAAGGGCCCGATGTGGGGTCCGGCGAATTGCGCGCTGGTTTCGAGCAGGAAGGCGAGCGTGTCGCGTGTCTCCTCCGGGAGCACGATGGCATCCACGTAGCCGCGGGCGCCGGCGTAACGGGCGTCGAGCTGCTGCTCGTAATCGGCCCGCATCGCGTCCACGGCTGCGGCGTTCTCGGGCTGGGCAACGCCGTTCCCGAAGACGGCCTGGACCGCGGACTCCCCCTCCATCACGCCCATGCGGCCGGTGGGCCAACTGAGGAGGAAGTCGGGGTCGAACCCCTGTCCCGCCATCGCATAGTAGCCCGCGCCCGACGCGTGGTTCACGGTGAGCACCAGTTTGGGCGTGGTCGCCGTGGCCATCGCTTCCACGAAGCGCGCCCCGGCACGGATGATCCCCGAGTGCTCCGCCGCAGTCCCCACCATGAACCCCGACACATCCTGGACGAACAACAGCGGCAGCCGTTCGCGATCGGCGTTTTCGATGAAATACGCCACCTTGTCGGCACTCTCGGTGTAAATGATTCCGCCAATCTTCGGCGGGTCGCCCTTCTTGCCCTTGATCAGCTGACGGGAGTTCGCGATGAGCGCCACCGTGCGGCCCTCGATGTCGCCGTGGCCACAGATCATCTCCGGGGCGACCTCCGGCTGGAATTCGACGAGCCGGCCGCCGTCCAGCAGGCAATCGAGCACTCCTCGCACGTCGTAACCCATGCGGTGGTCCGTGGGCAGCAGCTCATACAACTCTGTGGGATCCCGCTTGGGCTCCCCCCCCCCCCCCCCCCCCCCCCCCCC
>DASQAH010000074.1:0-2876 GCA_035635835.1 Gemmatimonadales bacterium | reverse complement strand
ACGGAGATTGAGCTGCTTGCCGGGCAGCGCGTCGATCTTCGGCGAGTCGACGAGGCCGTAGCCGCGCACCCACACCCGGTATTGGGCCTTCGGGAGATCGGGGACGACGTAGCGTCCCTGGTCGTCGGTGACGACCATCTTTGCGAACTTCGTCGGGAGATCGGTGGTCTCCGCGATCACCCACACGCCGGCCTCGGGCCCGTGCACTCCGGTGACCACGCCGCCGATGTCGTCGTTGTCGATCGGCACCGCGCCGCTCGGAGCTTGCTGAGCGCCGAGCTGGGTCACTGATCCAATCCAGATCGCGGCGATCGCGATCGCCGCCACGCCCACGTACAGTGCGTTTTTCATCCTCATGGCGCCACTCCTTGTGTGCCGGGTTAAACCGGCGAGGTGTTGCGAATGAAAGAGTCGTACGGTGAAGGGCCAGCGACCCACACCGGCCCCGAGTCATGCGTTGGCGTCTGCAAGGGCGACGGCGAAACGTTGACAGGGGGACGAGCAGGCCGGGTATTCAGCCGCGAAAGGCATTCACTCCGGAGCGCCGACGCTGTAAGGAGAAGCGGAAGGCGATATCCGACACGTCGCCAGCGCAAGACGTGGCGGGGCTCCGCGCGGTCAGAGACCCCGAGCATGCCCGGACACACCTTGCGCGAGAACCGGGAGAGCCCTGGGGTGCCCGTCGCGGATGGCGCGGCGGGCCGCGTCGGGAAGTCTACGGACACACGCCGACGATGAACGGCCCAGGGCAGTCGGACAGGCCCGTAGTACCGGCGAAGTCTCCGAACAACGCCGCGCGTGCGGCTGCGGAGGGGACGGAGGGAAGGGGCCTGGCCAAAGGGAACCCGAGCCAGCAAAACGCGCCCCGAACACTGAGTCGGGATGGCGCGCGCAGTGCGCTGGAGCGGGTGCGTGAAGCGACTGAGCGGGACAAGACGGTGCGGTTCACAGCGCTCCTGCATCACGTCGACAACGTCGAGCACCTGTGGGCGGCGTACCACGCGCTGAAGCGAGACGCCGCCCCGGGAATCGATGGCGAGACGTGGGGGCACTACGGGCAGGCCCTCGAGGCGAACCTCGTGGACTTGTCCGGACGGCTGAAACGCGGGGCGTATCGAGCGAAGCCGGTCAAGCGGGCGTACATCCCCAAGGCCGACGGGCGGCAGCGACCGCTGGGCATCCCCACGCTGGAAGACAAGCTCGTCCAGCGCGCGACGGTCGAGGTGGTGAATGCGATCTACGAGACCGACTTTCTCGGCTTCTCCTACGGGTTCCGGCCGGGGCGCGACGCGCACAACGCGTTGGACGCGCTCTACGCCGGCATTCTGACGCGGAAGGTGAACTGGGTGCTCGATGCCGACATCCGTGGGTTTTTCGAGGCCATTCACCACGAGTGGCTGGTGAAGTTCATCGAGCACCGGATTGCGGATCGGCGCGTCGTGCGGCTGATCCAGAAGTGGCTCAGCGCCGGCGTGCTGGAGGACGGGACGCGGACATGGCGTGAAGAAGGCACGCCCCAGGGGGGCAGTATTTCGCCGCTTCTGGCCAACGTGTACTTGCACTACGTGTTCGACCTTTGGGCTCACCGATGGCGGAAGACGCACGCCCACGGCGACGTGATCGTCGTGCGGTACGCGGACGACTTCATCGTGGGGTTTCAGCACCGGGCGGACGCTGAACGGTTCCTGACTGAGCTGCGTGAACGGTTCACAAAGTTCGGGCTGGAGCTGCACCCCGAGAAGACGCGACTGCTGGAATTCGGGCCCTATGCGGCCGAAAACCGGCGACGCGCCGGCAAGGGGAAGCCGGAGACGTTCGACTTCCTCGGCTTCACGCACATCAGCGGGAAGAAGCGGAACGGACGGTTCACGGTGGTGAGGCAAACGATCCGGAAGAGGCTGCAGGCGAAGCTGAGCGAGGTGAAAGCCGAGCTGCGGCGACGTCTGCATGCTCCCATCCCTGAGGTGGGCAGATGGCTGCGCTCGGTCGTCCACGGGCATCTGCAGTACTACGGGGTGCCGATGAACGGCCCGGCGTTGGTCACGTTCCGTTTTCAGGTTGGGCGGCTCTGGTGTCGCACGCTGCGGCGGCGTAGCCAGACCGCTCGCATCACCTGGGAGCGGATGCGGCGGCTCACTCGGCGCTGGCTGCCTCCCGCGCGCATTACTCATCCCTATCCCCTGAGGCGACTTGGCGTTGTCACCTGAGGCAAGAGCCCAGTGCGGTAATCCCGCTCGCTGGGATCCGTGGAGGGGGTTATGAGCAATCATCAATCTCTACTCCGACTCCCGATAAAGAGACGGCTGACACGGGCGACGTCGCGGGATTATATGACTGAGCGCGGTCGGATTCAAGGGCCATTGCGCGAGAGTCCGTTCCCGTCTGATGCTAAGATCGCTCTCGAGATGGCCGACGAGTTCACGCCGGACGAGCGTGCCGCCCTCGCCCCGTACTTCACCACCCTCGACGGTCCCGTCTTCGCGCTCGTCAACCTGCCGGAGGTCGTGAAGGGCGCGCTCTTCGCACGCTACTCGCGCTCGCCGAAGTCGCTGCGCCGGCTCTTCCTCGACGAGTTCCTCACGCCGGAACAGCGGGAGAAGGCTGCTGGGCACCGCGACGACGTCGAGCTCGGCGACGCCGGGACGAAGCGCGCCGAGCAGCTCTACGAGCGCGTCTTCTTCGAGTACGGCGACGATTCCGTCGCGCAGCTCGGCGGCGTCCACCTGGCGTGCGAGGGCGCGTCCAACATCCTGACCAAGGTGCTCGAGTGGGGACGCCTCATGGCCTACCTCGAGCAGTCCACGCGCTACATCCCGTACGACGACCGCCCCGGCGGTCGTTACCGCTACCACGTCCCCGACGAGCTCGACGGCCCA
>DASQAH010000073.1:0-5370 GCA_035635835.1 Gemmatimonadales bacterium | reverse complement strand
ATTTGCCGGCGCCATCGCCGCCGAGCAGCGCCACGACCCGGCCGCCCCGGGTGGGGTGCAGTCCGCGCCGCCGCGGCAGCAGCCCGAGGCTGCGCCCGATCCGACGGACGAGCAGCCCAAAGGGCGGGCGGGACGCATGCGGCTGGAGACGCCGCTCTAGGCCGCGACGTAACCAGAGGCGCGCCCAGCGCGAGGCCCCCGGGTGCAGCGACCGCGTGCAGGCGTCGAAGAACGCCACGTCCACGGTCGGCAGGAGATCGGCAAGCCGTGCGACGAGCAGCTCCCGATCGACCTGGCGGAGCAGGTATGCGAACTCCGGCTCCACATCCGCGAGCCATTTGGGGTGGCGCCGCGCGAGCAGATCACGGGGACTGTAGCGCTGCACCGTGCGCAGCACGAAGATGATGAACTCGAGCTCGGGCGCCGGAACCGGGAACGGCTGGCGGGGGACGGCCGTCTCGAGGACGGCGCGCTCCATCGCGAGCCGGTAGACGGTGGTCCAGTACCCTCCGACGATCAGGCGGCGGTGGAGGTGCACGTGCACGAGAGAGCCATTGCGGGCGTCGTAGCCGATCCAGCTCGCGGTGCCGGGGAACTGGGCTTCCGGCGGCGGGGCTGCCAGCTTGAAGCCCAGGCGGGCCAGGACGGTGTGGAGTCGCTCCGCCCAAGCGGGATCGACGAGCAGGTCGACGTCTCCGGCGCCGCTTTCCCAGCGGGTCCGCTTCCAGTGCCCCTTCCACTGGCAGTAGACGACTCCGGCGGCGTCGAGCGACTCCCCGAGGCGATCGAGCAGCGACGGCGCCGCCGTAGCCGGCTGGGGATCCCGCACCTGGAGCATCATGCCGTCATCCGAGCGCGCCGCGTTCGTTCATGATGCGCCGCGCGCCCTCCAGCTCCGGCGGCAGCGGGAACTCGCGGCGGCCGAGCAGCGCCGTGCCGAGCATCCAAGCGGTTCGAACGATGAGCGCGAGATCGTACGCGAGCGACGGCCGGCGCACGTACACGATGTCCATCGCCAGTTTCAGCGGCAACAACCGCTCGCCGTAGCAACCCTCCGAGTCGCGCGCGTCGAGCTCCGCCTCGCCGTGCGTGTACGCGTAGATGCTGCCCGGACTCGTGAGCCCCGGCAATACGCGGAGCGTCTCATGGTGGAGCGGCTGGTAGAACCGGTCCACCATCCGGGGGTCCTCGGGCCGCGGGCCGACGATCGCCATGTCGCCGCGCAGGACGTTGTACAACTGCGGCAGCTCGTCGACCTTCGTGCGGCGCAGCAGGGCGCCGAACGGGTAGACGCGGGGATCATTTTTCGCGGTGATGGCGCTGGGATAGGCCTGCCCCGCCCGCATCGTGCGGAGTTTGTACATGGTGAACACGCGGCTGTGCAGACCGACGCGCTGCGCGCGGTAGAGAATGGGGCCGGGCCCCGCGAGCCGGATCCCGACGGCGGCAACGCCGAGCACGGGCGCGGCAGCGACGAGCGCCATCCCTGCGAGGATCACATCGAAGACGCGCTTGGCGGTCACGCCCGGTAGCTCCGCACGACGTCGAACACCGCCTCGATCACGTCGCCCACGTCGCGGTCGGTCATCCCGGGGTTGAGGGGCAGGCTCAACATGCGCCGGTAGTTGTCGTAGGCGACTGGAAAGCTGTCTGGCGTATAGCCGTACTTGTCGCGGTAGTACGGATGGATGTGAATCGGGATGAAATGCACTGACGTGCCGATGTTCCGCTCGGCGAGCTCCTGAATGAAGCGGTCACGCCCGATCATCAGCGCGTCGTCGCGCAGGCGCAGCACGTAGAGGTGCCAGGCGTGCTCGACGTCCGGGCGCGTCACGGGACGCTCGAGGGCTGGCTCGTCCGCGAAGGCACGGTCGTACTCGCTGACGACCGCGCGGCGCCGCGCCTGAAACTGCTCGAGCTTGCGCAGCTGCCACAGCCCGAGCGATGCCTGGATGTCGGTCATGTTGTACTTGAAGCCAGGGACCAGGACCTCGTAGAACCAGCTGCCGCCCTTGTCGTAGCGCTTCCAGGCGTCGCGGCTCATGCCGTGCAGACTGATCACCCGCGCCCGGGCCAGGAACTCCGGATCGGCCGTGAGCATTCCGCCTTCGCCAGTCGTGAGATTCTTGGTGGCGTAGAAACTGAAGGCGACGGGATTCCCCTCGCTGCCGATGGGTCGCCCCTTGTAGCAGGCGGGCAACGCGTGGGCGGCGTCCTCGACCATGCCAAAGCCACGCGCCCCGGCCAACGCGCGCAGTGCGTCGAGGTCGGCCGGGTGACCGGCGTAGTGCACGGGTAAGACCGCGCGGGTGCGCGGGGTGATCGCCGCCTCGACCTTACGCGGGTCGATGTTCAGCGTGTCCGGCTCGACGTCCACCAGTACGGGTCGCGCGCCCACGTGCTCGATCACGTTCACGGACGCCGTGAACGTCATCGGCGTCGTGATGACCTCGTCCCCCGGGCCGATGCCTAGCGTCTTCAGCGCGGTGTGCAACGCGGCCGTGCAGGAATTGAGCGCTAACGCCCCCGGGGCCCGCAGAAAGGCCGCGAATTCACCCTCGAACCGCTTCGTCTTCGGTCCCGTCGATATCCAGTGCGAGCGGAGCGTGTCCACAACCTCCCGAATCTCCTCCTCGCCGATCGTCGGCGGGGAAAAGGGGAGGAAGTCGCTGCGCTTGGGTGGTGCCGAGCCGGCCGTGATGGTGCTGCTCCTTGGGCCCGGGGCCCGATGTCGGACATGTCATGCGGGTCGCCCGCGCGGGCGCTACAAACGCAGGTCACGTGCGCGGACGCTCCGGTTGGTTGACGGCTTGTGGCAGAAGCACTTAGCTCTGAGTGCCGGGGTGCGCGCGTCCCCTGCTGCCACGTCGACGTTACAGATGTGCGTGAGGGTTGCGACGATCAGAAGACGGGTCGTACCCACGACGCAAGCCCATGTACGTATCTGCCCGTGGCGGCACGCGTTGCGTCGCTAGCTGCTGGGGCCCCCGCGGTACCCGGCTTGCAAGTGTTGGGACGGCTGAAGGCGCGTACCACTTCGGGAGCGCCCACCGTACCCTCAAGAGCCGGACCCAACTACATGGCGAATGACGCGACCCCACCTCCCAACGAACCAGCCCTGGAGCCAGTGCTGCGCCGCGACCAGCGACCTGCCCTGGGGCCGTTCCAAACGGGGCTCCCGGCCGCGGCACCGGCGCCGATGAGCGACTGGGCTCGGGTCTTCGCGGCTGCCCGTCGTTATAAGGTGTTGGTCGCCAGCGTCACCGTCGTCGGTGCCTTGACCGGCCTGGTCATTGGGAAGTTCCTCAAGCCTGTCTACGAGGCGCAGGCCACGGTCTGGATCCAAGCAGCGGACCAAGATCACGACCGGGGTCGTGGTGATCAGGGGCCGATCCAAAGCGCCCAGCTCCTTGGCACCTCTGGCGGCTGGCTCGACCTGATCAGATCCCATGTCGTGCTGAACGACGTCGTCCGCCAGGCGCGCCTGTACCTCGCGCCGAAGTCGCTGGCCGACTCGGCGGCGCTGACGACGCTGACCGTGCCCGGGGAGGTTCGGCCCGGCACCTATCGGCTCGAGGTGGATCAGATGGGGCAGCACTTCACGCTGCGGGACGTCGAGGAGGACGCCGTGCTGCAGCAAGGCAGCGTCGGCGACTCGGTCGGCGGATTGCTGGGCCTCGCGTGGGTGCCGCCCGCGGGCACGCTGCGACGCGGGGCCATGATTCGCTTCTCGGTGACCGCGTTGAGCGACGTGGCGATGGAGCTCTCGCAGGCGTTGCGGATCCGGGCCACGGCGGACGGCTATTTCGTTCGGCTGGAGCGGCGCGGTCACGATCCGGTCCTTATCACCACGACCGTGAATGCGGTCGCGGACCGGCTCGTGGCAGTGGCCGCAGACCTGAAGCGCGAGCGGCTCACCGAGCTGTCGTCGATCCTGCGCGAACAGCGCGACCGCGCCAAGGCCAACCTGCGCAGCGCGGAGGTCGCCCTGACGCAGTTCCGGGTGCGCAACGCCGTGCGCGCGTCGGAGGGCCCGGCGCAAGGCCCCGACGGTCGCCGCATCACGGCCGACCCCACGTTCGCGAGTTATGTGGACCTCCAGGTGGCCATTGCCGGGCTGGCCCGCGACCGCGAAGCGATCACCCAGGTGGTGGCGCGGGCGAGGGACGGGGGCGTCGCAGTGGATGAGCTCACCATGATCGGCGCGGTGCAGCGCTCCTCGGCGCTGGCGGCCGCGCTGAAGGACCTTGCCGACCGGCAGGCGGAGCTGCGCGTGCTCCGCTTCCGTTACGCCGACACGCACCCGCCGGTGCGCCGCCTGGCGCAGCAGGTGGACACCCTCGCGCGGTACGTGATTCCGGAGCTAGGCGGCGCGCTGGTCGCCGGCCTGGCGGCCCGGGAGCACGAGCTGCAGCAACGCATCGACTCGATTGCGGGCGCCCTGCGTGGCGCGCCCCCCGTGGCCCTGGAGGAGGTCCGACTGGCGCGCGACCAGGCCAACGCTACGGAGCTGTTCTCCAATCTCGAGCAGCGCTACAACGCAGCGCGTCTCGCCGAGGTCAGCACGCTGCCCGACGTCCGCATCCTCGAGCGCGCGATCCGGCCGACGCGGCCCGTCGTCAACGCGATGCCCCTGGTGCTGCTGCTCGCCTTGGTTGCGAGCCTGGGCGCGGGCGTCGGCGGCTCGGTGCTGCTCGATCGCGCGGATCCGAAGATCCGCGATCCGCAGCAGGTCACCCGGGCGATGGGGCTCTCGATCCTCGGTGCCGTCCCGCATCTGCACCGGGGAAACGGGAACGGGCGCGCGCAGGCGGAAGACGACAACACCGGAGCGGTCGAGGCGCTGCGGGGCATCCGCCTGAACGTGCAACACGCCCACGGCGCTGCCGGGCCGGTGCTCATCACCGTCACCAGCCCGGGGCGCGGCGACGGCAAGTCCTTCGTCACGTCCAATCTGGCTCTGGCCTTCGCGCAGGTGGGATACCGCACGCTGCTGATCGACGGCGACGTCCGATGCGGCGCGCTGCACCGCTTCCTGAAGGGCGTCCGCCGCCCGGGGCTCACCGACGTGCTGGCGAATCAGGTGACTCCAGACCAGGTCGTGCAGAGCACCCCGTACCCGCAGCTCTCCTTCATCGGCGCGGGCTCGCGCCTGCATCGCGGCCCCGAACTACTGTGCTCCGAAGCCTTGCCCCGCTTGATCAGCGCGATGCGACCGCACTACGACGTGATCCTCGTGGACAGCCCACCGCTCGCCGCCGGCGTGGATCCGTGCGCGCTGGGCGCCGTCACGGGGAGCCTGCTGCTTGTGCTGCGCACGGGGGTCACGGACCGCATGATCGCCGAGGCGAAGGTGGAGCTGCTGCGGGG
>DASQAH010000072.1:0-3888 GCA_035635835.1 Gemmatimonadales bacterium | reverse complement strand
GGGGGCAGGGGCGTGAGCCGCGAGCGTCGCCTGGTGGCGGGACTGGACCTGGGCAGCACGAAGACGTGCGCGGTGATCGCGGAGGTCGTCGGCGACCTGCCGCGCCTGCCCCTCGCCAAAGTATTAGGCGTGGGCCTCGCGAAGAATCAGGGCGTGCGGCGCGGCGTGGTGCGGGACATCGAGGAGACGTCGCGATCGATTGTCGCAGCCCTGCGCGACGCCGAGCGCATGGCCGGCGTCAAGGTGCCCGGCGTCACCTGCGGTATCGCCGGGGAACACGTGGCAGCCCGCACCTCCTCGGGCGTGGTGGCGGTCAGTGCGGACGAGATCACCGCCACCGACGTGGCGCGGGTGAATGAGGTGGCACGCGCGATCTCGCTGGGCCGCGACCACGAGCTGCTGCACGACATCCCGCAGGAGTACATGGTCGACCAGCAGCACGGGATCAGCGATCCGGTCGGGATGACCGGGATGCGGCTCGAGGTGGAGATGTACCTGGTGACGGTCCAGTCCACCGCGGCGCAGAACCTGCGCAAGAGCGTGAACAAAGCCGGCTACCGCGTGGCGGACCTGGTGCTCGAGCCGCTGGCAGCCTCCTACGCGGTGCTGAGCGATGATGAACGGGAGCTGGGCGTCGCCCTGGTCGAAGTCGGCGGCGGGTCGACGGGTGTCGCGATTTTCCACGAAGGAAAGATCCGACATCTGGCGTCGATCAAATTCGCCGGCAACATCGTGACGAACGACGTGGTCCAGGGCCTGGGGGTCACGCAGGCGGACGCCGAGCGGCTGAAGGAGCGGCACGGCGTCGCCTACCAGCCGCTAGTGGACGCCGCGGAGATGATCCAGCTGCCGTCCACGCCGGGCCAGGGGGCGCGACAGGCCTCACGCGAGCTGCTGGCGCATATCATCCACCAACGCGTGGACGAAGTGTTCCACCTCGTAGGCAAGGAGCTCGAGCGTGCGGGGTACGACGGGCGGCTGCCGGCCGGCATGGTCCTGACCGGCGGCACCGCCCACCTGCCGGGGATGGTGGAACTGGCGCGGGACGTGTTCGCGATGCCGGTGCGCGCCGGCACCCCCGAGGCGGGCATTTCGGGGTTGGTGGATAGCGTGCAGGCACCGCGATATGCGGTGCCGGTGGGGCTGGTGTTGTACGCCGCGCGCAAAGTCGCACAGGGCGCGGCGCCTGGCGGCGCTCCCATCGGGGCCGGTGGTCTGGACCGATGGCTCAGGCCGATGAAACGGTGGCTGCAGGATTTCTTCTGATCACGGGGACTCGAGGAGAGCCATGATCTTCGAACTCGAAGAGACCGTAGCGCAGAACGCGCGGATGAAAGTCGTCGGCGTCGGCGGCGGCGGCGGCAACGCCCTCAACCGGATGGTCGACGAAGGAGTGCGCGGGGTCGAGTTCATCTCCGTGAACACCGACGCCCAGGCGCTGCTCAACAACAAGGCCGACGTCAAGGTCCAGATCGGGAAGAAGCTCACCCGCGGCCTGGGCGCCGGCGCGCGGCCCGAGATCGGCCGGCAGGCGATCGAGGAGAACCGCGACGAGGTGCTGCACTCGCTCCAAGGGGCCGACCTCGTGTTCGTCACCTGCGGCATGGGCGGCGGCACCGGCACCGGCGCGGCACCGATCATCTCCCAGGTCGCGCGCGACCTGGGCGCCCTCACCATCGGGATCGTCACCAAGCCGTTCCTGTTCGAGGGCCGCAAGCGGATGCGCCAGGCCGAGATGGGAATCGCTGAGATGCGCAAGCACGTCGACACGATGATCGTCGTGCCAAACGAGCGACTGCTCGCGGTGGTCGGCAAGGGCATCCCGTTCCAGGACGCCCTGAAGAAGGCCGACGAAGTGCTGCTGCATGCGACCCAGGGCATCTCCTCCCTCGTCTGCGTGACCGGGCTCGTCAACGTGGACTTCGCGGACGTGCGCACGGTCATGCAGAACGGCGGCTCGGCCCTCATGGGCACGGGCACGGGGCGCGGCGAGAACCGCGCGATGGAGGCGGCCCAGCAGGCCATCTCGAGCCCGCTGCTCGACAACATCTCGATCGCGGGCGCGACCGGCGTGCTCATCAACATCACGGGCGGCGAGGACCTGACCCTCGGCGAGGTGACCCAGATCAGCGAAGCAATCCACGACGCCGCGGGCGACGAGGCCGAGATCATCTTCGGCGCCGTCAACGACCCCGCGATGCACGGTGAGGTGCGGATTACCGTCATCGCGACCGGCTTTGATAGAGCCGCGCCCGCCGAGACCACCGTGGCCGGCCGTCCGGCACCGGGCGTGCTGCCGTTCGAGAAACGGCCCTCCCGGCCCACGCCCGTGCCGCCGCCGGGCTTCCCCAAACCCGCCGAGGTCGGAGTCCGTCGGCCGGCACCCCCACCGACGGCCGACATCAATGAGATGGAGATCCCTACCTTCATCCGCAGACAGATGGACTGATGGCGTGGCGGCGTAGTCATTACGTCGCTGCCACGGCGCTGGCGGCGGCGGCATTGCTCTGGAGCGGCCGCTTGGCTTGGTCGCGCCATCGCCCGCTCGCGGCGCGGCCGATCGTCGTCGACCGGGCCTACACGGACTTCTCCGATTCCCTCGGCCGGCGCGAGACCGTCTCCGACGTGCTGGCACGCGCGGGGATCACTGGCCCCGACTACACTCGCTTCCTGAAGGCTGCGACGCGCCTTGAGGTGCGGCGCCTGCGGCCCGGTCTCGTTTTCCACTTCCGCCGGCTGCGTACCGAGCCGCTCGTAAGCCGGGTGATGGTGCGGCCTAGCCCCGACCGTCGCCTGTGGCTGGTGCGCGGTGCCGCGGGGTGGGTCGAGACCGAAGAGCACATCCCGTGGACCATCACCCCCACTCGCATCACCGGCCAGATCCAGTCCTCGTTGTACGATGCGCTGGACGCGGCCGTCCCCGACACCGTCCTTCCCGTCCGGGAGCGCGTGATGCTCGCCTGGGCGATCGCGGACGTGTACGACTGGGAAGTGGACTTCACACGCGACGTACGGGAAGGCGACCGCTTCGAGGTGCTGTTCGAGCGCCTAGTGTCCCCCGAAGGGGAGCGCCGCTTCGGCCGCATCCTGGCCGCACGCGTGGATGCGGCGAAGGCCATGAACTACGCCTTCCACTTCATGACCGATACGAGCAGCGGAGAGGGCGGCTTCTACGACGAAAAAGGCCGTTCGCTGCGGCGTGCCTTTCTCCGCGCCCCACTGCACTACCGGCACGTCTCGAGCCGCTTCGGGAGCCGCTATCACCCGATCCTGCACCTCTGGCGCAACCATTCGGGCGTCGACTTCTCGGCACCCTACGGGACACCGGTACGAGCGACCGCTGACGGCATCGTCACCCGCGTAGCGTACGAGGGGGGCGGCTATGGCAACTATATCGAGCTGCGCCACGTCAACGGCATCCGGACCCGGTACGGGCACCTGTCGAAGTTCGCACACGGGCTCCACGTCGGCGAGCGCGTCGCGCAGGAGCAAACGATCGGCTTCGTCGGTTCAACGGGGCTTTCGACCGGGCCCCACCTGCACTACGAGTTCCTGGTGAACGGCCTCGCTACCAACCCGCAGCGCAAGGACATGGGCGCGGGTACGCCGGTGCCGCCCCCGTTCCGGAGCGCCTACGACACGGCGCGTCTGGGACTGCTCGCCTTGCTGGAACCTCCCTCTCCTCCCACCCCTCCCTCACCCTCCCGTGCCCGACCGGCCACGCCGGTCGTGGCTGCCGCAACGCCCGCCGGGCGCGATTAGCTTCCGCATCATCGGGATGGATCTCTACCCTGCCGTGGACGTGCAGGGCGGGCGTGTGGCGCGTGTTCCTCCCCCCCCCCTCCCCCCTCCCCCCCCTTCTTCCCGGAGTGCGGGGGGGAGGAGGGT
>DASQAH010000071.1:0-18883 GCA_035635835.1 Gemmatimonadales bacterium | reverse complement strand
GCACTCGGGAACGCGACGGCCCAGGTGGCGGACCCAGCGCTGGAGCTGATCTTTTCGACCGCGCTCGGTAACTTCGACCTCACGACGTTCTTGCAGGCGCTGCAGCGGGTGGACCTGGCGGACATCCAGGCGGAGCCATCGATCACGACCCTTGACAACCGACCCGCGGAGATCCTGGTGGGCGACAAGGTGCCGATCCGCGTGATCGACCTCAGCACGCCGAGTGGGCAGAACGTGCCCCGCGCGACGGTGAACTTCCAACAGACTGGTATCAACCTGAGGGTCACGCCGCACATCACGGCGAACCGCCAGATCTTGATGCAGGTGCACGCGGAAAACTCGAGCGTGAAGGCGGCGCCCGTGGACATCGGCTTCACGTTCCAGACCCAACAGGCGGACAACCAGATCCTGGTCGCCGACGGCGAAACGGCCGTGATCGGGGGCCTGACCGTGACCTCGGTCACGGTAACGAAGTCGGGAATCCCGTTTCTTGTAGATCTACCCATTCTGGGCAAGCTGTTCGGCTTCTCGTCCCAGACGGAAGAGCGGCGCGACCTGTTGATTCTGATCACGCCGCATATCATCGACGACCTGGTGACCCCTAGCACCGGGAACTGAGCTGGGAGCCACTATGCGGGCAGGACGACAAGTGCGGGCCCTGTGGGGGATCGTCGTCTGTGCAGCCGCGGTCTGGGCATGCGAGACGACCCGGAATCCGGGGGGGATTCAGCGAGACCTCACTCCGCCGAAGATCAAGCTGACCGCCACGCGGGATTCGCAGGACATCGCGGGCGGCCTGAACTTCACCGTCACCGCCTCGGACAACCTGTCGCTGGCGACGATCCGTCTCACCTACAGCGGCGGCTACATCGCGGGCCCGATAGACACCAACTTCACCAAGCAGACCCAAACGATCACGATCCCAGTGACCATTACCTTCCCGTCCAACTCCGGGGCGGGCGGCAACATTCTGATCGTGGGGCGCGCGATCGACGGCGCGGGGAACTTCGCCGAAGACACCTTGCGCCTCTTTCTGGTGAACATCCAGGCCCTGAAGGTGTTCTTGATCGCGCCCACGCCGGGAGCAGTGGCCTCCCAGGGCCGCAATTTCCAGGTGCAGGTCATCGCGGTACAGCGCTCCGGCATCCGCAAGATCGGTTTTGTGACGGCGCCTCCCGGCGCGGTGACCAACCCGACGACGCCGCCCTTCGACTCGATCATGTACACCACGCCGTATGCGGACTCGGTGGTCTACACCGACACCCTGACCGTCCTGGCGAATAACGGAACGATCCAAGTTCAGGGCTTCGCCGAAGACTCGGCCGGACGGCGCGGCACGAGTGGCACGGTGCTGGTCACCGTCCTCTCCGCTGCCAACGACGTCACCCCGCCGTCGGTGACCGATTCGCTCGGGACACGTGTCGAAGTCAGCGACAGCGTTCTGGTGCACGCCACGGATCCCAGTGCCATCTCATGGATCGGCTTCCGGGTGGACACGGGCGGCCTGCTGGTGCGCTTCGACACCGTTGACGTGAGAGCCGGCAACCTGACCGATGTGCGGCGACTGTTCAGTCTCAACCTGGCGGCGCTTACGGTGCTCCCGCAAACGATCGTGGTCCGCGGGTATGCGTGCGACAACGCCGCCGCGCGGAATTGTGCGTACTCGACGGTCAACGGCGTCGTGCTGGGCACGGCGAAGGCCGATACCGTCACCGTGGTGGCGGGCGTGACTAAGCCGCTGCCGACACGGCCGCTGCAAAGCCAGATCGGCGACGCGATCTTCAACAAGAACACGGGCGAACTGTACTTGACCAACGTGTCGAACAGCGTGTTGGAGATCTTTCAGGTCGCCAACACGTCGTTCGTGGCGGGCGGCATTCCCACGGCCGGCCCCCAGCCCGTCGGCATCGCCCTGTGGCCGGTGGACACGGCGGGCAACTACGACGACACGGTGGTGGTAGCGAATTCGGGCGGCACCGAGCTCTCGGTAATCGACGTCCGGCCCGCGGTGCGGCGGCTCGTGTGGCGGCAGGATCTGCCGAACTACCTCATCGAGAAGTACAAGGTCGTGATCGGGCCCGGAGGGGCAACGAAACAGATCACGCTCTTCGACGTCTCCGACCGGCCGCAGTATCTAGGCACGGTGTGTCGGCCTAACTCCGGCGGCGGAAACCTGTGCAACCAGACGGACTCGGTCTTCGCGATCTATTCCACGACGCCCACGGTGAGTAGCACGTCGCCGTTCAGCGGTCGGGCGACTCTGCGCATGGAGAAGCTGACCCCCAGTCTGAACCCGGCGAATCTGTTCGGGCACCTGTTCTGGGAGATCGGCAACGTCGCCGCCTCGGGCACGTCGGATACGCTGCGCATTGAGTTGCGGCGCGGCCGCCCCTACAACTTCTCGCAGGTCACCCTGTCGGCGTGCCTGGGCGTCACGGTCGACTTCGCGACGTTCGGCCTGGGGGACAGCACGTTCGTGCGCAACTCCGGCAACTTCGCCCACTCCTTCGTCGGCGAAGGCGGCCACATCAGCACGCAGTTTGCCCGCGTGATGAACTACTCGGCCAGCGGCAGTCTGGTGCAGGGCGCAGGCACGTTCACCAGCTGCCTCACCCCGGCCGGCAACACGTTGGGGATCGGGGATGCGGGCAACAACGACGTTGACTTCGGGATGTCGCCGGCGATTGACGTGAGCGACTTCATCAGCAACACCGGCATCCACGTCCTGTCGATCGCCACGAACTTCAACGGTGCGACGAACCTCGTTCGTGCGGATTCCATCTACGTCCTCGACGAAGGGCTGCGGCTCAAGGGCACCTCGCCCGCCCCGACCGGCGCGCCGGGCATGGACATGAACTACGACCATGCGTTCCAGGCGGGGAACCCGGGAACCGTCGCCTTCGGCGGCCCGTTCCCCAACTCGAACAACCGCGTGGTGTTCGCAGCGCGACCGGACGGGAACATCGACATCTTCGACACGTTCTTCTACGGGCGTGTGGGCGGGCTGCCGGTGCGCGATCCGATCATCGGGCCGCTGCGGGTCGGCAAAGACGCCTTGGGTAACCAACTGCTCTTCGGCATCACCGCGCGGGGCTTGGTGATGGTGCGGCTGCAGCCGATCATTAACCCGTTCCCAATTCGGAGCGGTCCGTGAGGACAGTCGCCGATTGAGCCGGTGAGGCCAGCGCGAGCCCGACTGTCGGTCGGGCTCGCGCGTTATGCGGAGGCGGAGGGGTACGACGCGCATGACGTTCCGGTGGACAACGGCGGGCGAGAGCCACGGGCGCGGATTGGTGGCGATCCTGGAAGGGATGCCGGCTGGAGTGCCCGTGTCCGCTGCCCGCGTGAACGCCGAGCTCAAGCGACGCATGGGCGGCTACGGCCGCGGCGCCCGTATGAAGATCGAATCCGACCAGATCGAATGGCTCGCCGGAGTGCGCGCGGGCGAGACCCTCGGCTCCCCTATCGCGATGCTGGTGTGGAATCGCGATTGGGAGCACTGGCAGGACGTAATGGCCCCCGAAGCCGACGCGTCCGAGGGGGAAGGCGGGGGCGCAGGGGGGGGGGGAGAGCAAGCCAAGCGCCGCCGTCAGGTGACTCGTCCGCGGCCGGGGCATGCCGACCTCGCGGGATCGCTAAAGTACGACCGCCGGGACGCGCGGGACATCCTGGAGCGGGCCAGCGCCCGCGAGACCGTCGCGCGGGTCGCCTGCGGCGCGGTGAGCAAGCTGCTGCTAGAGCAGTTCGGGATCGAGATCGGGAGCCACGTGGCGGAGCTGGGCGGCGTCGTGGCCCGCGTGCCGACGCCGCTACCGCAACCGCTCAACGCGGCGGCCGACGCCAGCGCGGTGCGCTGTCTCGACGCCGAGGCAGAGCGAGAGATGATCGCCCGGATCGACGCCGCCAAGGCGGCTGGGGACACGCTGGGCGGCGTCGTGGAAGTGCTGGCGCTTGGGGTGCCGGTCGGCCTGGGCTCGCACGTCTCGTGGGACCGCAAGCTGGACGGCCGGCTCGCGCAGGCGGTGATGTCGATCCCAGCCGTGAAAGGGGTGGAATTGGGACTCGGCTTCGAGGCGGCGCGGCGTAAGGGATCCGAGGTGCACGACGAGATTCTGCCCGGCTTTGCTCGGGGGACGAACCGCGCAGGGGGCACCGAGGGCGGGATGACGACCGGCGAGGCCCTGATGCTGCGGGCCGCCATGAAGCCGATCTCGACCCTGATGTCCCCGCTCAAGACCGTGGACCTGGCGACGGGGGCTCCGGCGCAAGCCCAGTCGGAGCGCTCGGACGTCACAGCGGTGCCTGCGATGGGGGTCATTGCGGAAGCGATGGTCGCGCTGATCCTGGGGCAGGCGATGGTGGAGAAATTTGGCGGGGACGCGCTGAGCGAAATGAAGCGCAATTATGACGGGTATCAGGCGCAGGTGCGCGCGAGAACCACTCCACCTCCCCGGAAGGGAGCGGTGTTGTGAGACAGCATGTGGTGCTCATCGGCCTGCCGGGCGCCGGCAAGACGACCGTCGGCCGGCTGGTGGCTGAGCAGCTGCATGCCGGGTTCGTGGATGTGGACACCGTCCTGGTGCGCAAGGAGAGCAAGCCGATCGCCATGATCTTCGCGGAGAAGGGTGAGGTGGCCTTCCGCGAGCTGGAACGGCAGGAGACCGACGCAGCCCTGGCGAACGAGCCAGCGATCATCACACCGGGCGGCGGGTGGGCGGCGCAGGTCGGCGCCCTTGCGTCCGCGAAATCCCGCGCCTTCGTGGTGTATTTGAAGACGCGACCGGACACAGCGGCGAGCCGTGCGGCAACGGAGGGAACCCGTCCGATGTTAATGGGAGAGGACCCCGTGGCCCGTATGCGTACCCTGCTGACGGAGCGCGGGGGATTCTATGAGCAGGCCCACGCGCAGGTGGATGCCGATCGCAAGAGCGCGGTGCAGGTCGCCGCCGAAGTGGTCAGACTTGCGCAGACCCGGGCGGGATGGTAAAGATGCCACCTCGCGCCGTTGACGAAAGGCTGAGGAGTGGCAGCTAAGAAGAAGACCGCAACCCGCAAGAAGAAAACCCCGACGCCCAAGGCGAAGCCGAAGGCACGCGCCAAGGCCGTGCCCGTGGGCGACGACGGGAAACGAGGGGGGGGAGCGCTCGTCATCGTCGAGTCACCGACCAAAGCCAAGACCATCGGGAAATACCTGGGCCGCGGCTACACGGTGAAGGCGACTGTCGGTCACGTCCGCGACCTGCCTAAGCGCGAGCTCGGCGTCGACGTCGAGCACGGCTTCGCCCCGACATACGTGACGATCAAGGAGAAGGCGAAGACCCTGGCCGAGATCAAGAAGGCGGCCAAGACCTCCGAGCGGGTGTTGATCGCCACCGACCCCGATCGCGAAGGCGAGGCGATCGCGTGGCACGTGGCCGGCCAGCTGGGCAACGGCGGCAAGGTGCGCCGGGTGCTATTTCACGAGATCACTAAGGACGCCGTGGCGCAGGCGCTCGCCCATCCGCTCGAGATCGACCAGCGCAAGGTGGACGCCCAGCAGGCGCGCCGCGTATTGGACCGGCTGGTGGGATACAAGGCGTCCCCGCTCCTGTGGAAGAGCATCAAGACGGGTCTCTCGGCCGGCCGGGTGCAGACGGTGGCGCTGCGGCTGATCTGCGAGCGCGAAGCCGAGATCCGCAGCTTCACGCCCCAGGAGTACTGGACCATCGAGGCCGATCTGGAGAAGGACGGCCAGACGTTCCAGGCGCGGCTCCACAAGCTCGACGGCCACAAGCCGGAGATCAAGGATGCCGCCACGGCGGAGGCGATCGTCGCCGACGCCCGGGGCCTACCATTCGTCGTCACCACGGTCGAGAAGGGCGAACGGCGCCGGCCGGCCCCGCCGCCGTTCCGGACCAGCACGCTGCAGCAGGAGGCGGCCAAGCAGCTCGGCTTCTCAGCCGCGCGCACGATGCGCGCGGCGCAGCGCCTGTATGAAGGCGCGGAGATCGGCGACGAGGGGCCCGTCGGCCTCATCACCTACATGCGCACCGACTCGATTCGTGTCGCCGACAGCGCCGTAGCGCAGGCCCGGGAGCTGATCGGCGATGCCTTCGACGCGCGCTACCTACCGACTGCGCCGCCCACGCATAAGGAGGGCAAGGGCCAATCGCGCGTCCAGGACGCTCACGAGGCGATCCGGCCGACCGAAGTGCAGCGCCGGCCCGAGGAGCTCAAAAAGCACCTCGAGGCCGACCTCTTCAAGCTGTACCAGCTGATTTGGCGGCGCTTCGTGGCCTCGCAGATGACGGCGGCGGTGTTCGAGACGACCAAGGTGGACTTCGACCTCGGCCGCTACGTGTTCCGCGCCACCGGCTCGCGCATGCTGTTCGACGGCTACCATGTGCTGTACCACGAGGCGCACGAGCCGGAGGAAGGCAAGACGCTGGAGGACCTGCCTCCCATCCCGCCGTTGGCCCAGGGGGACCGTATCACCGTGCACGGCGTCACCCCGACTCAACATTTCACCGAGCCGCCGCCGCGCTACAGCGAGGCCAGCCTCGTGAAGGAGCTGGAACGGCTCGGCATCGGCCGGCCCTCGACGTATGCGACGATCATCTCGACACTGCGCGCCCGCTGGTACGCCACTGCCAAAGACCGCCGCTTCGCGCCCACCCCGCAGGGGGAGACTGTCTGGAAGGTGATGAAGCGCTGCTTCCCCGAAGTGTTCGAGGTCGGCTTCACGGCGCAGATGGAGACCGAGCTCGACAAGGTGGAAGAGGGCGACCTGGCCTGGCAGCAGGTGTTGGGGGATTTTTGGGGCCCGTTCGCCACCGCGCTGGCGGCGGTCGACGTCCAGAAGATCATACACGAAGTGCACGATCTCTCGACGCTGCACGAAGAGAAATGCCCGAAGTGCGGCAGCCCGCTGGAAGTGCGGAGTGGCCGCTTCGGGCCGTTCATCGCCTGCACGCGCTACGCGTCCAAAGAGTGCGACTTCTCTCGGTCGCTGAAAAAGGACAAGGTGCCCGACCGGCCGTCGGACGTGGTGTGCAAGGAGTGCGGCGCACCGATGGTCGTGAAGACGGGACGATACGGCGAGTTCCTGGCGTGCACGCGATACCCGAAGTGCAAGTACACGCAGCCCGTGCCGCTCGGAGTGAAGTGCCCGAAGTGCGGCGTGGGGGACCTCGCCGAGCGGCGCACGCGCAAGGGGCGGAATTTCTTTGGCTGCCTGCGATACCCCGACTGCGACTTCTCGACTTGGACCAGGCCGGTGGCGGAACCGTGCCCGAGCTGCGGCTTTGTGGGGATGGAGCACAAACCGATCAAGACCGGGGGAGTGACCCGGAAGTGTTTGAAGTGCGGTCACGAGGACACGCTCGCCGAGAGCGGCCCGGCGGAGCCGAGCGCGGCCTGACGACGAGGGCGGTAGTGGTCGTCGGAGGAGGGCTCGCCGGGTGCGAGGCCGCCTGGGCGCTGGCCGAGCACGGGGTTGCGGTATCGCTGCACGAGATGCGCCCGGCGCGCCAGACGCCGGCTCACCAGACCGACCGTCTCGCCGAACTCGTCTGCAGTAACACCTTCAAGTCGGTCGAGCCAACCAACGCCCATGGCTTGCTGAAGGCCGAGATGCGCCGCCTGGGCAGCCTCGTGTTGCAGGCCGCGGACGCCACGCGCGTGCCGGGTGGAGCGGCGCTCGCCGTGGACCGGGTCGCGTTCGCCGCCGAGGTCGAGCGCCGCATCCTGAGCCACCCCCTTGTCACCGTAGTCCGGGGTGAGGTGACGGACCTGCCGGCGCCCGGCGTTGTGGCGACCGGGCCGCTCACCTCCGACGCGTTGAGCGAGGCGATCGCCCGGCGGCTGGGAACGCAGGCATTGGCGTTCTTCGACGCCATCGCGCCGATCGTGGCGACCGACTCGCTCGACCTAAGCCCGCTGTTCCGCGCCTCGCGCTACGGTAAGGGAGGTGGCGAGGACTACCTCAACGCTCCGTTCACGGCCGAGGAGTATGAAGCCTTCGTCGCGGCGTTGATCGCGGGCGACCAGTATCAGCCGTCGCACGAATTCGATCGCATCCCCTATTTCGAGGGCTGTTTGCCGGTCGAGGAGATGGCGCGCCGCGGTCGCGACACACTGCGCTTCGGTCCGATGAAGCCTGTGGGATTGCGGGATCCGCGGAGCGGCCGCGAGCCGTTCGCCGTCGTGCAGCTCCGGCAGGAAGACCGGGCCGGGCAGATGTGGAACCTCGTCGGCTTCCAGACGCGCTTGCGGACGGCCGAGCAGCAGCGGGTGTTCCGAACGATTCCTGGCCTGGCGCACGCGGAGTTCCTGCGGTACGGCAGCGTGCACCGCAACTCCTACATCAACGCGCCTGCGGCGCTTACCCCGCACCTCTCCGCACGCGATGATCCGACGGTGCTGTTCGCGGGCCAGCTGACTGGCGTGGAGGGCTACACCGAGTCCGCTGCAACGGGGCTGCTAGCGGGCATTAACCTCGCGCGGTTGCTCGCCGATGAGCCGCCACGGCTGCCACCGCCCACGACCATGCTCGGTGCGCTGTACCGCTACCTGCAAGCAGCCGACCCGGCCCGCTTTCAGCCGATGAACGCCAACTTCGGGCTGCTTGAGCCGCTCGTGCCTCCCGTCAAGGACAAGGGGAGGAAGAAGGAGCTCCTCGCGGCGCGGGCGTTGGCGGACATCGAGACGTTCGCGGCGCATCTCGGGATGCCGGTCGCGGCGTGACGACCGTGGCGTTGCCCGAGGTCGCGGCGTTCGTCGATTTCCTGGCCAAGGAGCGGAACGACTCGCCTCACACCGTGAAGGCGTACGCGCGCGACCTCGCCGATTTCGCTGCCTTCTGCACGCGCTTTTACGGCGGGCCGTGGAGTTGGGCCGGCGTGGACCGGCTCGCCATCCGCGGCTTCCTCGGCGCATTGCAACAGCGGGGCCTTGCCCGGCGGTCGATGGCCCGCGCGCTTTCGGCGTTACGCACGTTCTACCGGTTTCTGAATCTCACGCGGGGCATCGAAGTGAACCCGGCCAAGGCGGTGCGGACGCCACGCCCTGAGCGCACGCTACCCACGCACCTCGACCGGGCGGAAATCGACCTCCTATTCGCCGAGGCGGAGCGGCGGGCGGAGGCGGGCGGCCGCAAGGAGGCGCGCGACCTCGCCATCCTAGAGCTGTTCTACTCCACGGGGATCCGGCTCGCCGAGCTCGCGGGACTGAACGAGGCCGACCTCGACCTTGTGTCCGACCAGGTGAAGGTCCGCGGCAAAGGGAAGAAGGAGCGGATCGTACCTCTGGGCAGGCACGCCGCGCAGGCACTGCGCCGCTACTTCCGCCACCGCGATGCGCAGCTGGCGCAGGCGGCGGGATCTGCGGAGCGACGGGCGGTGTTCCTGAGCCTGCGAGGTCGTCGCCTCACGCCCCGTGGAGTACAGCTCGCTATCAAGAGCCTGCTCGGTGCCCTCGCGCGAGGCAACGACCTGCACGTGCACTCGTTACGGCACTCGTTCGCGACCCACCTGCTGGACGCGGGCGCCGATCTGCGGGCCGTGCAGGAATTGCTTGGCCACGCCTCGCTCGGCACGACACAGGTGTATACTCATACGTCGGTGGAGCGCCTCAAGCAGGTGTATCACAGGGCGCACCCCAGGGCTTAGATCCCGAGACGCTACCAAGACGCCAAGACGCCAAGACGCCAAGAAAGACACTGCGTGACTGCATTCGGACGCATCCACAGCACCACGATTCTCGCCGTGCGCCGGGACGGCCGCGTCGCCATGGGGGGCGACGGGCAGGTCACGGTTGGGGACACCGTGATGAAGGCGAACGCCACCAAGGTGCGGGCCTTGAAGGGTGGTAAGATCCTGGCGGGGTTCGCCGGCGCTGCCGCCGACGCATTCACCCTGTTCGAGAAGTTCGAGGAAAAGCTGGAGCGCTACCCTGGGAACCTGCCCCGGGCAGCGGTCGAGCTGGCCAAGGACTGGCGCTCTGACCGCGTGCTGCGGCGGCTCGAGGCGCTGCTCGTCGTGGCGGACAAGGAGCACGGCTTCGTGATCAGCGGGTCAGGAGAGCTGATCGAGCCGGACGACGGGATCCTGGCGATCGGCTCGGGCGGCAGCTACGCCCTCGCCGCCGCGCGCGGGCTGCTCGGGAACTCGGGTCTCCCGCCCCGGGACATCGTGCAGAAATCCCTGGAGATCGCAGCCGAGATATGCGTCTACACCAACACCCACATCACCATTCTCGAACTGTAGCGATGGCCGAACCGACCCGCACCTCCGACGCCGAGCAACCGCCGGTACCGCCTGCACCGCCAGCTCCGGCGGAAGAGCAGCCCCTCCCTTGGCTTGAGGAACTGCCTCCGCGCAAGATCGTGGCGGAGCTCGACCGCTACATCGTGGGGCAGGAGCCGGCTAAGAAGGCGGTGGCCATCGCGGTGCGCAACCGCTGGCGGCGCGCCCAGACGCCTGACGACATCCGGGACGAAATCCTCCCCAACAATATCATCATGATCGGCCCGACCGGGGTGGGGAAGACCGAGATCGCGCGTCGATTGGCGCGGCTGGCGGGCGCCCCGTTCCTCAAGGTCGAGGCATCGAAGTTCACCGAGGTGGGCTACGTTGGGCGGGACGTGGAATCCATGGTGCGCGAGCTCGTCGACGTGGCCATCAACATGGTTCGTACCGAGCGCGAGGACGACGTCTACCCGAAGGCGGAGGAGCGCGCGCAGGACCGCCTGCTCGATCTGCTCCTGCCTCCGGTCCCGACACCGCCTCCCTCCCCGGTCCCCCCACCCGCCTCTCGACCGGGCGACGGGACTCGCGAGACCGGAGAGACGCGTCCTCTCTTCGTTGTCTCTTCCAAAGGCGACGTCACGCCCAAAGTGGCCGAAGCGGACGCCGAAAGTCAGGAGCGGCGTCGTCGCACGCGCGAGAAGCTGCGCCAGCAATTGCGTGACGCCAAGCTGGAAGACCGCGACGTGGAGGTGGAAGTGCAGCAGCAGACCTTCCCGCTGCTCGAGTACATGCAGCCGCCGCAAGGGATGGAGGGGGCCGACGTCAACTTCACCGAGATGCTGCAGGAGATGATGCCGAAAAAGAAGAAGCGACGCACGGTGAAGGTCGCGGAGGCGCGGCGCATACTGATCGACGAGGAGCTGAAGAAGCTGGTGGACATGGACGACGTCGTGAACGAGGCGCTGGACCGTGTCGAGAACCACGGCGTCATCTTCATCGACGAGATCGACAAGATCGCCGGCGAGCGCAACACTGCCGGGCCGGACGTGTCGCGCGAAGGCGTCCAGCGCGACCTGCTGCCGATCGTCGAAGGCTCGACGGTGCAGACGCGCTACGGCTACGTTCGCACCGATCACGTGCTCTTCATCGCGGCCGGCGCTTTCCACGTCTCGAAGCCCTCAGACCTGATCCCGGAGCTGCAGGGCCGCTTCCCGATCCGCGTCGAGCTGACGACACTTACTGAAGCTGATTTCGTCCGCATCATGACAGAGCCCGAGAACGCGCTGACCAAGCAGTACGCGGCGCTGTGCGCGACTGAAGGCGCGACCCTCGAGTTCACTCCGGACGGCATCCGCGAGGTCGCGCGCATCGCAGCGAAGGTGAACGAGCGGATGGAGAACATCGGCGCACGCCGGCTGCACACGGTTATGAGCACGTTGCTCGAGGACGTGCTGTTCGAACTCCCCGACTACCCCACCAAGAAGATCGTTTTCGATGCCGCGGAGGTGCGCGAGCGGCTGTCGAAGATCGTCGACGACGAAGACCTCCGGAAATACATCCTGTAAGTTGCCAAGCCGACTAGGGGTGGGTAGAATGTGCAGGCGAGAACTGTCATTTTGACCTGCCCCCGGGAATCCATGGCGAAACGTGACTTCCTGAGCATCTCGGATCTCTCCCGGAACGAAGTGGTGGGGCTGTTCGACCTGGCCGCACGCATGAAGCGGCGGGCCTACCGGGAGACGCCGCTGTCCGGCAAGACCTTGGCGATGATCTTCGCCAAGTCCAGCACCCGGACCCGGGTGTCCTTCGAGGTCGGCGCCTACCAGCTCGGGGGCCAGGCGCTGTTCCTCTCCTCGCGCGACATCCAGATCGGTCGCGGAGAGCCGATCCCCGACACGGCGCGCGTGCTGTCGCGCTACGTGGACGGGATCATGATCCGCACCTTCGATCACCACGAGGTGGAAGAGCTAGCGCGCCACGCGACGATCCCGGTGATCAACGGCCTGACCGACTTGTCGCACCCCTGCCAGGTGTTGGCCGACGTCTTCACCGTGCGGGAGGCGCTGGGCGACTGGGAGGGCAAGCGGATCGCCTGGGTGGGCGACGGGAACAACATGGCCAACAGCTGGCTCGAGGCGGCCGAGGTGCTGGGGTTCGAGCTGCGGCTCGCGTGCCCGGAGGGGTTCGAGCCGAACCGGGAGAAATTCGAGCGCGCCTGCAAGAAGGCGCGCGTGCTGGTGACGGAAGTGCCGGAAGAGGCGGTCGAGGGGGCGCACGTCGTTAACACCGACGTGTGGGCATCGATGGGACAGGAGGCCGAAGCAGAAGCGCGCCGCAACGCCTTCAAGGGCTACACGGTGGACGCCGAGCTGATGAGGCTGGCGGACCCGAGCGCCATCTTCCTGCACTGCCTGCCCGCGCACCGTGGTGAAGAAGTGACGGATGACGTGATCGACGGACGCCAATCCCGGGTCTGGGACGAGGCCGAGAACCGGCTGCACGTGCAGAAGGCGCTGCTCGCCACGCTGATGGGGTAGACCTCCCCTGACTGCAGCCCTGTCGCCCTTGGTAGTGAGGAGCTGATGGTTGATCAGACACTGAAGCGGACGCCCCTGCACGCGATCCACGTCGCCTTGGGGGCCAAGATGGTGCCATTCGGCGGCTACGAGATGCCGGTCGCGTATCCGGCGGGCATTAGCGCCGAGCACCGGGCGGTGCGCGAGACCGTCGGGATCTTCGACGTCTCGCACATGGGCGAGTTCGAAGTGACAGGCCCTGATCGAAACGCGTTCGTCCAGAGCGTCACCTGCAACGACGTGGGCGCGTTGCGACCAGGGCAGGCGCAATACTCGGCACTGCTCACGGAGCAGGGCACGTTCGTGGACGACTGCTTGGTCTACCGGTTCGAGGACAAGCTGATGGTGGTCGTGAACGCCTCGAACATCGACAAGGACTGGGACTACATCGTAGCCCAGAAAGGCGGGGCCAACGTCCGCCTGCGCAATATCTCCGAAGAGGTGGCATTGCTGGCGGTGCAGGGGCCCAGGGCCGAGCAGCTCGTCGGCTCGCTGACGACTGTCGGGGTGGCGATGATCCCCTACTACCACTTCACTGAAGGGAAGGTGGCGGGGGTGCAGTGCTTCATCTCCCGCACCGGCTACACCGGTGAAGACGGCTTCGAGCTCTACTGCCGCGCCGGGGACGCCGAGACGCTGTGGCACGCTCTGGCGGGGCCGGGCCGCGCGGAGCCGTGCGGCCTGGGCGCGCGCGACACGCTCCGGCTCGAGGCGGGACTGCCGCTGTACGGCAGCGACATCGACGACACCGTCACTCCGCTTGAGGCGGGCCTCAACTTTATTGTGAAGCTCGACAAGGGGGCCGCCTTCGTGGGCCTGGCGGCCCTGAAGCGGCAGAAGCTGGAAGGGATCAGACGCCGGCTCGTCGGTTTCACAGTCACCGAGACTCCCCCTCGGCTGATCGCGCGGCACGGCTACGACGTGTTCTTGGACGGCCGCAAAGCGGACGTCGTGCGGAGCGGCACGGTGACGCCGACCGTGAACGCCTCCATCGGGACGACGTACCTGCCGGCGGCACAGGCGAAGCCGGGGACGAAGTTCGAGATCGACGTCCGGGGCAAGCGTGCTCCGGCCGAAGTCGTGAAGCTCCCGTTCGTGCCGCATCGGACGAAGCGCTGACATGTCGGAGGGCCGGACTGTCGGGCGGCCGGACGGCATGATCCGCGTCGGAATCCTGACGGTCTCTGACCTGGGTGCCCAGGGCAGGCGTGAGGATAGCTCGGGCGAGGCGATTCTCGCATGGGTGGCGGAGCAGGGCTACGAAGTCGTGGTGCGCGGCATCGTGCCCGATGAGACCACCTTGATCGCCGGCAAGCTCGCGCGCTGGGCCGACTCGGGGGAGGTGGATGTGATCCTTACGACGGGAGGGACGGGACTGAGCCCGAGGGACGTGACGCCCGAGGCAACAGCGGCCGTGCTCGAGCGGCCGGCGCCGGGAATCGCCGAAGCGTTGCGCGCCACCGCCGCGACGGCCTTCCCCCGGGCCTGGCTGTCTCGTGGCATCGCCGGGGTTCGGAGCCGCACGCTGATCGTCAACCTGCCCGGGTCGGCCGGCGGGGTGCGAGACGGGCTGAAAGTGCTGGAGGGCTTACTGGAGCACGCGGTGGCGTTGCTGGTCGGTGCTCCCACGGACCATCACTGATGACTGAGCGCTGCCATGGCTGATCGCGTCGTCATCACGACCGAGGATCTCGAGCAAGCGGTGCGCGTCAACGCCCACCTCGAGGGGGCGGGGTTCGCGACCGAGCTGGCGACCTCGCTGGACGAGGTGCGGACCGCAGTCCGCACCCGGGAGCCCGATTGCCTGATCGTCACCGGCGGGCTGCACGAGCCGACCGCGGCGCAGATCGTGGCCGTCGCCCGCGACCGCGCCATTTCCACGCTCGGATTGGTGGAGGCCACGGAGCCCGACGCCAAGGGGCTGGCGCGCGACCTCGGCCTGACGGCGTTCCTCTCCAAGCCGGCCGACCCCGCCGAAGTCGCCGCCACGGTGCGGCGGCTGATCGAGCGCCGCAAGCTGCAGCAGCGCACCAGTATTATCGGCGAGTCGCCGGCGATCCAGGAGGTGCTCGTCAAGATCGAGCACATGGCTCCCGTCAGCTCCACGGTCCTCGTCGAGGGCGAGTCTGGCACCGGCAAGGAGCTGGTGGCGCGCGCGATCCACGACCTCTCGCCGCGTCGCGGCAAGGCGTTCATCACGGTCAACTGCGCGGCGCTTCCCGAGACGCTGCTCGAGAGTGAGCTGTTTGGGCACGAGAAGGGGGCGTTCACGGGAGCGGCGGAGCGGCGCCTCGGCCGCTTCGAGCTGGCCGACGGCGGCACCATCTTCCTTGACGAGGTGGGGGAGATGGCGGCCGCCACGCAGGTGAAGCTGCTGCGCGTGCTCGAGGACCGGAGCTTCTTCCGCGTTGGTGGCACCCAGCCGATCCGCGTGGACGTGCGAGTCGTTGCCGCGACCAACCAGTCGCTCAAGGATGCGGTGTCGCTGGGCCGCTTCCGTGACGACCTGTTCTACCGGCTCAACGTGCTGTACATCTATCTGCCGCCGCTACGCGAACGCAAGAGCGACATCCCACTGCTGGTGCGGCGTTTCATCGCGGAGTTCGCGACCACGCACGACCGCGCGTTCCATGGGATTACCCCGGAGGCCCTGCAGCTCCTGGTGGACGCAGACTGGCCGGGAAACGTGCGCCAGCTGCGGAACCTGGTGGAGTCCATGGTGGTGCTCGCGCCTGAAGGAGAGATTCGCGCCAGTGATATCCCCCGCGACATCCGCGAGCACGGGGGCCGCGGATTGCCGATGCGGCTCGTCGGCGCGACCCGCGAAGTGGCCGGCCAAGAGCTGGAATTCATCTTCCGGAGCCTCGTCGAACTGAAGGTGCAAGTGGAGGAGCTGCGGCGTCGGCTGGAGGAACGGGCGCCGCGTGTCGAGGTGATCGAGGTCGGTGGTGGCCCGACCCCGGCACTCGGCGCCGTGGAGGCCGAGTCCTCCCCCTCCCCTCGTGCCGCTCCCGCTCCGGAGGGACATGTGGTGTACCGACCGGGCATGTCGATGGCGGAAGTCGAGCGTGCGGCGATCGAGGCGGCCCTCAAGGACACGGCCGGCAACCGGCGCAAGGCCGCTGAGATTCTCGGCATCGGGGAGCGCACGCTGTACCGTAAGCTGAAGGAGTACGCGCTCGTCTAACTTCATTATCCACAATATGTTGAAAACTGTTTGACTATTGACACCCCATAGTATGGGTCCCATGTTAGGCACACTTCTCCCGCGGCCACTACGCCCCGGTCGACAACTGCGTGGAATTTAAAATCGATACGGAGTTGTGCGTCGCCTCTCTGGCCTGCGTCCGGGTGTGCCCTGCAGACGCGGTGGCCGTCGAGGCGGACACGATCCGGATCGTGGATGAGTCGTGCACCCGCTGCGGGATCTGTCTCCCGGCCTGCCCGCATGACGCGATCCTGGCGCTCGGGGATCTGGCACGGGCGACTGAGCTAGCGCTCGGCGGCAAGGCGGCTTTGATCCTCAGCGTCGAGGCCGCGGCCTACTTCTACCCCGCCACCCCCGAGCAGGTGGTGAATGCATGCTACGCCGCCGGCTTCCGGATGGTGCACCGCGGCGTTATTGGGGACGAGCTCGTGGCCCAGGAGTACCTGAAGCTCTGGGGCGACGAGGAGTGGGGGACGATGATTCGCAGCACCTGCCCGGTCATCGTCGAAACGGTGCGCAAGGAGTATCCGGAGCTGATCCCCTACCTGGCTCCGGTGCAGACGCCGGTTGCAGCCGAAGCGCGCTACCTCAAGGCGATGTACGGTCGGAGTCTGCCGGTGGCCTACGCTGGCGTGTGTCTGACCGAGGGCGGACCCGATGTGGACGCCGCTATCACCTTCGAGGAGCTCGACACGCTGCTCGACAAGCGCCGGGTACGGGTGTCGGACCAGCCCAATTACTTCACCCGGATTCCGGAGGAGCGGCGGCGCCACTGGAGCACAGCGGGCGGGCTGCCACTCGAGCTCCTGACGGAGGAGCGGCAGTCGAGCCGACGGTTCCGGAAGGTGCGCGGCCTCGGGGCACTGAAGCCGATCGCGCGGGCGGTAGTCGAGCGGATCGACTTGGGGTTCGTGGATATTCTGCCATGCGAAGGGTGTCTCGACCACCCGCTCCTGGGACCTAAGGACGAGTTGTTCCGGCGCCGGGAGATCGTGCACGCGACGGAGCCGCCACGTGCCGCGGCGCCCGTCGTCGAGCCCGAGGTGGCCCGGCGGGTGACAGTTGGCGCCGTGTTCGAAGTTCGCCGCAACGGACACGCCCCTGCTCCGGAAGCAGTGGACGAGGTATTGGCGGCGATCGGCCTGGCACCAAACGGCCGGCCGTGGGACTGCGGGGCGTGCGGGTACGACACGTGCCGCGCGTTCGCAGAAGCGGCGGTCCAGGGGCGGACGACGCTGCGCTCCTGCCCGCCTTATCTGAACCGCCAGACGGAGGAGGCTCAGCAGCAGGCCGCCGTGGATGCGCTAACTGGCCTGGCGACTTACCGGGTGCTGCGGGACCGGCTGGGGAACGAGGTGGCGCGCAGCAAGCGCAGCGGCGAGATGTTCGGCATGCTGTTCGTGGACCTGGACAACTTCAAGCAGGTCAACGACCGGTTCGGCCACGAGGCGGGCAACGAGGTACTCAAGTCCGCTGCGCAAGAGCTGGGGGTGGTGGTGCGGTCGACGGATTTCGCGGCGCGCTACGGGGGCGACGAGTTCGTCGTACTGCTAGTGCGCACCGGGGTCGAGGGAGCGGTGGGGGTGGCGGAGAAGGTGCGTGCACGGGTGGAAGCGATGGGTCGACGGCTGAATTACCCCGATGGGCTTGTGACCGCGAGCGTCGGTGTGGCAGCGTTTGACCCCGCCGTCCCCGAGCAGGAGGACGTGCTCGTGGTGGCCGACCGCGCGCTGTATCGTGCGAAGGCCGGGGGACGCAACCGCGTTGCGACGGGAGACAATTGAGTGAGTCCAACGAAGCCGATCCGGGACGCGGGCGGGCAGGAGTCGCCGCCGCCTCCGCCACCTAACTCCATGGGATTGGGACCGACGGGCGCCGGCGGGGCGCCCGACCCGTGGGGAGTGAAGCGGGCCGAGAACCTGCTCTCCAGCCTCACGGGCGTGCTGTCCGCGAGCGTGGTGGTGACGCCGCAGGGCGAAGTGAGCGAGATCCACGTCCTCACTCGCAACGACATCCCGGCCAAGCAGGTCGTGCGCAACATCGAATCGGCACTGATGGCGCAGCTGGGGATGAAGATCGACCACCGCAAGGTCAGCGTGGCGCAGACGGCGGACGTGCGTCCGATCGAGGAGCTGCAGCAGGACGCGATCATGGCGCGCGTGAACAAGCGCATCGTGACGTTCAAAGGGCTCGAGGTGCGGCCCGCCAGCCGGCCGCAGCGAGTGACGGTGCGGGTGAAGCTGGCGTTCGGAGATCGGGAAGCAGAGATGGAGGAGCAGGGGACGGACACCCTGCGCAACCGAGTGGAGGCGGCTGCCCGGGCGACCGCGAGCTGCCTCGACGAGCTGTTGCCGGACAACTCGGTGGCGCTCGAGGGCGCGCAGCTGGTCGACGCGTTCGATCGCAAGTTCGTGATGGTTGCGGTGCACGGGCTGGGGGGGCGAGAAGCGCAGCTGTTGACGGGGACGTGTGAGATCCGAGAGAGTGCTGAGCGCGCGTCTGTTTTGGCCGTACTCGATGCGACAAACCGCTGGGCGGATGCCAGGCGTTAGGCTATAAGATGTTGGTATAGAATATGTTAAGAAACACCTCCGATGTGCTGCGCCCACCCTACGGAGGTACTAGCGGACTTCCTATTCTAGTGGTATTTAGGGTTCTGTGGCTTCAACGAGAACCAAGAAGTATTGGGGAACGCAGCGCGTGGCCCGCGTATGTCAGGTCTCTCCAGCGACGGTGGCGAGCTGGATTGATGCGGGCCACCTCAAAGGGCACAAGACTCCGACGGGCCGGCGGCGAGTGGAGTCAGATGACCTAGTGGATTTTCTGCGCTCGCACGGGATGTCAGTGCCGTCGGACCTGTTGACGGGGGGGGG
>DASQAH010000070.1:0-12339 GCA_035635835.1 Gemmatimonadales bacterium | reverse complement strand
GCAGCTGCGGCTGGGCCGGGTGCGCCGCAAGGTGATGCGCTGGGAGGAGGCCGAGGCGGCGTATGCCGAAGGCGGTCGGCTCGCGCGCGAGGCCGGCGACGGGTTCTCGGCGCTGCTCAGCCGGCTGGGGCACGTGAACGTGCTGCACTTCGGCGGCAACCTGGCGGAAGCGGAGCGTCAGTACTGGGAGATTCTCGAAGACGCGCGCGCGGGTGGCCATCAAGAGGCGGAGGCGCGTGCAGAGCACGGCCTTGGTTCTGCCCTCAACAGCAGAGGACAAGCCGACGAGGCCGTCCCTCATTTCTGGCGCGCTTTCGAGCTCTATGAGGACCAGTCTTCCCGCCTTCGGACGCTCCAAGACCTCGGGCTCACACTGTTGACTCTGGGTCACGTCGACAGTGCCGAGCACGCTCTGCTCGAGGTCGTTCGGCGCGAGACGAGCGCGGACAACGTGAACAACACACTCGTCGAGCTGATGCACTGCGCCTCATACCGTCGCGACCGCGTAGGGTTTGAGCGCTGGCGGGAAAAGTGCTCAGCGAAGCTCGACACGATGGCGCCGAATATCCGCGCAGACTTCCTCCTCAAAGCCGGGATCGGGTTGGCGCGCTTCGGGCTATTTCGTAATGCGGGACGGCTGATGGAAGAGGCGTTGGCGATAGCTAGTCAACACCGGCTGCACGCGCTCGAGTTCAAGATCGAGCGCATCAAGAACGGGCTCCGCGACTGCGAGGCCGAAGTGAAAGCCGGCGCTCGGGCAGTCACGGAGCCCTTCTTGCGCAGCGAGGCAGTGAGGGAAGTGTCGGCTTCCCTCGCTCACCTCGCGGAGTCAGCCGTTTAGTGCTGCAGGCACGTATTCTGAGAGCTCGTATCGCAGCTCGGCCTAGGCGCGGTGCTGTCGGCGCATGCGGCGGCGGAGAGAGCAACAGCGACGAACAATAGGCTGAAGACGAGACGGATGCGGCGGGGCATGGTGCCTCCGAGGCGAAGCTGTGGAATGGTCTGCTGTCAGGGACGTCACAACATGAGCACGCGATAGGGCGTGCATTAGGGCGATTTTGCGGCATCATAGGGCGCTTTTGCGACATTCATGCTCGTACTAGCAGCGATCCCCGACGTGCAGCTCCAACGGCTGCGCCGCTCTGCGGCGGCGCGGTTCACCTTCGTGCACGCATCCAACTGGGGGGAGTCCCTCGCGGTCATCCGCAGCCGGCCCGTCGAGATCGCTGTCGTGGACCCGCTGCTCTCGGGCGAAGCCCGCGCGCTGGAGATCGAGCGGCTGCGGCTGCTGTTCCCGTCGCTCCCGCTGATCCTGTACACGTCGCTGACCCCGCAGCTCGCGAGCGTGCTCCTAGTGCTCGGCCAGTGCGGCATCCGGCACGTCGTCTTCTCGCGATTCGACGACCACCCGACCCGGCTGCGCCAGGTGCTCGAAGCGGAATCCGCCAGCGCCGCGTCGCGGCAGCTGCTCGACCAGCTGAGCAGCCACCTCGCTCCGCTGCCCACCGAGCTGCGCTGGGTACTGGAGGAAGCACTGCGCGCACCCGGCCAGGTCCAGACCGTACAGCACCTGGCTGCCCGCGCGCGGGTGGACCGGCGGACCTGCGAGCGTTGGTTCAGCCGCGTCGGCCTGCCGAGCCCACGACAATTCCTCGCCGCGGCGCGCGTCCTCTACGCCCACCGGCTGCTACAGGACCCGGGCTTCACGATCGAAGACGTGGCCCAGCGGCTAGGGTACATGCAAGTGAAGACGCTGCAGCAGCACGCCCGGACGTATCTGGGCCTCACTGCAGGAGAGATGCGCCTCTCGCTGGCGCCGGTAGAAGCGCTCGAGGTGGTCGTGCGGCGCTTCCTTCAGCCGCAGGCATCGCTGCGGGTGTCTCTGGGGGTCGCCTAGTGAGCGGGGTTAGTGCGTCAGGGACAAAACATCCCGTCGTCACCGTGCTAGTGGTGGACGACGAAGCGCCGCTGCGGCGTGTGCTAGAGCGCGCGCTGGCGCGCGATGGGTTCCGCGTGCTGACCGCCGCTTCCGCTGAGGCGGCCTACGAACTCCTGGGGAGCGAACAACCCGACGCCATGCTGCTCGACATCCATCTACCGACGATGTCGGGCCTTTCCCTCTACCTCGCCGTCTTGGCCCGCTGGCCCGCGCTCACCGGCCGGATTGCGATCATGACCGGGGACGCGGAGGCCCAGGAAGTGTCGGCCTGGCTGGCGCACAATCCCTGCCCACTGATCCGCAAGCCGTTCGACTTGCGGCAGATCACGGGCTGGATCGCGTCGGTGCTCCGGTGGCGGGGAGAGCAGGCGGGGAACGGCTGAGTCATGACGGGCGCGCCCCAGCACGAGCCGTTGCACGTCCTGCGGGAATACCGGAATCTGGCGCCGTGGAACCTGCGTGACCTCGCCGTCCTTGTCGGCGCGATCCTCGACGCGTCGGCGGTGACGCCGATCAACGCTGCCGCGCGGGCTCAGCCGAGCGAGCGGACGATCCGCTTCTATGTCACCAAGGGACTGGTGAGCCCGCCAGAGGGACGCGGCACCGCCGCGACCTATTCGTACCGGCACTTCCTCCAGCTCTTGTGGATTAAGCTGCGGCAGATGGAGGGCGCCACACTCTCCGCGATCACGAAGGACATGCAGGAGCAGACGGGCGACGTGCTGGAGCGGCGCGCGGCGCAGACCCTGGGCGCCTCGCTCCCCTTGCCCGACCGGCTGCCGCTGCGCGGCGCCCAAGGTATGCCGCGCGGCCGCTCGGGCCGCGCGCTGACCGGCTGGCTGGCCCGCGACGCCACCAAAGACAGCAGCGGGCCGTCCACGTGGCGACGCATTCCGGTAGCCCACGGCGTGGAGCTGCACGTCGACGCCGACCATCCGCTCGCCCGCGTGGGGCCCGAGGAGGCGGGCGTCGCCGAAGTCATCCGACAGGCGCTCGCGAAACTGCTGCCGCATCTGCCGGCGTAAGGTCCTCCGCCTTCCCCTCAACCCGGAGCACCGATGGGCTCTGTGATCCTGCTGATTCTGGTCGCCGTCATCGTGATTTGGATGATCGGCGCGTACAACGGGCTAATCTCCCTCAAGAACCAGACACTGAACGCCTTCAAACAGATCGACGTCCAGCTCAAGCGGCGGCACGACTTGATTCCGAACCTCGTGAACGCGGTCAAGGGCGCGATGGACTTCGAGAAGTCAACGCTCGAAGCCGTCATCCAGGCGCGCAACCAGGCGGTGAAGATCAACGCTGGGGCACCCGGACCCGAAGCCATGAAGCAGGTCAGCCAAGCCGAGAATGCCCTGTCAGGAGCCCTTTCGCGGCTCATGGTGGTGGTGGAGCAGTACCCGCAGCTCAAAGCGACCGGCAACATCGGGCAGCTGCAGGAGGAGCTCACGTCCACTGAGAACCGCATCGCGTTCGCCCGCCAGCTGTACAACGACACGGCGACACAGTACAACACCAAACAGCAGCAGTTCCCGACCACGCTGGTCGCGGGCCTGGCCAAGGCCCAGACGGCGGAGCTGTGGGAGACCGAGGACCAGGCCGACCGGGCGGTGCCTCAGGTCGACCTCTCGATGAAGCCCAAGGCGTGAGCGACGACACCACCCTGAATCTGTTTGAGCAGCAGGCAGCCAATCGCCGGCGCACCACCTGGCTGGTGACCGGCTTCATTCTGTTCTTCGCGTGGCTGGGGTTCGGCGGCGACTATATCGCGTATCTCGCCACCGCCGACGGGCCGCCCCAGGCCTACCACCACGTCTTCCCCTGGTTCGGCCTCCTGCTGACCGCGATCGCGGCCGGCCTCGCCTGGTACGCCTACAAGACCGGGCCGGAGAAGGTGTTGTGGTCCACCGGCGCGTGGGAGGTGATCACCCCGGCGGACGACAAACAGCAACAGCTCGTCAACGTGGTCGAGGAGATGGCCATCGCCGCGGGCGTGCCGCGGCCGCGCATCTGGATCGTCCCCGACCCCGATCCCAACGCCTTCGCCACCGGCACGGACCCCTTCCACGCCCACGTGGCCGTGACCCAGGGGATCCTCGACCTCTGCTCCCGCGACGAGCTGCAGGGGGTCGTGGGGCACGAGCTCGGGCACATCAAGAACTTCGACGTGCGCCTGATGACGATGCTGGCGGCCCTCGTCGGGGCGGTCGCACTGCTGCACGACGGCACTAGTCGCGTGATGCGCGGTGGCCTGCGGTTCGGAGGGGGAGGAGGGGGAGGGGGAGGGGGAGGGGGAGGCGGTCGCAGGGGCGGCAAGGACCTGGGCCAGCTCGCCCTGATCCTGCTTGTGGTGTGGATCATCTCCTGGATCTTCGCACCCATCGTGACGCAGCTGCTAGTGATCGCCGTGAACCGCAAGCGTGAGTATCTCGCCGACGCAATGGGCGCGCAATTCACCCGCAATCCGCTCGCGCTCGCCAGCGCGCTGCAGAAGATCGAGGCCGCCGAGACGCCCTCGACCGTGATCAGTCGCGGCACCGCGCACCTCTGCATCTGCGACCCGCTCGCCCGGCACTTCACCAATCACGAGGGCTTCCTCGGCGACCTACTCGCGACGCACCCACCGATGGTCATGCGGATCGCCCGCCTCAAGGGAATGGGCTACGCGCAGCTGAAGCGGGAGGGCAAGACTGTCGCGTGAGCGCGACTGGATCGCGCTCGGGCTCGCCGCGCTGTTGGCCGCCGGAATCGGGCTCAGGCTTACGCGCGCCGCCACCGCCGCGCTTCGGGCGCGCTTGCGCCGCGCCGCGCTGCGCTCACTCCACGACTTCCGCACCCACCTCGTCCGCTACCAGCTGCAGGACCGCCGGCTCGTCAAAGACGCCCTATCGCGCGATCCGATAGTCGCAGCGGCCGTCTCCGCCCACGCCCGCTCGCACGCGCTCTCGGAGGCCGCCGTCCGACGCCGCGTCGTCGCCTACGTGGACGAGATCGTGCCGTATCTCAACGTCCTGTCCTACTACAAGATCGGCTACAACCTCGCCAAGCTGCTCGTCAACCTGCTCTACAAGGTCAGCGTCGATTATCAGGACGTAGCGGCGCTCGAGGCCCTTCCGAAGCAGGACGTCGTCGTGTATCTGATGAACCACCGCTCCAACGCTGACTATGTCGTGGTCGCCTACGTGTTGGCCCGCGGGGTGCACCTGAGCTACGCGGTGGGCGAGTGGGCCCGTGCCTGGCCCCTCGAATACGTCTTCAAATCCTTCGGCGCCTACTTCGTGCGACGCCGCTTCCGCGAGCCGCTGTATCACGCCGTGCTCGAGCGGTACATCCAGCTCATCACTCGCAACCGCGTAACGCAGGGCATCTTCCTCGAGGGCGGCCTCACGCGTGACGGCCGGCTGCGCCCGCCGAAGCTCGGCCTGCTCGACTACCTCTGCCGCACCGTGCTCGATCCGGCGTTCACGCGGGACATCTGGTTCGTCCCCGTGGCGATCAACTACGACCGGGTGTTGGAAGACCGTTCGCTGATCCGCGAGCTCCTGCACGAGCGCGACCGGCCCGGACGCCTGGCCCAGCTCACGACGGTCGCGAGCTACCTGACCGGCAACACCCTGCGGCTGCTCACGGGGCGGCTGCAGCGCTACGGCCGTGCGGCCGTGAACTTCGGGACACCGCTCTCGCTCCGCGGCTGGCTGCGCGAGGCGCCGCAGGGAGTGCTGGATTGGCCACGAGAGCGCCGGCTGCCTGCGCTCGAGCGCCTGGCGCGGGAGCTGCTGGATCGCATCGGCGCGATCATCCCGGTCACCCCCGTCCCTCTCGCAGCGGCAGCCTTACTCTCCTTTGAGCAGACGGCGATCCCCCGGCCAGCCCTGCTCGAGCGGATGGACGAGCTGCGCGACCGCCTGCGAGCGGTGAACGCCAAGGTGGTACGCGGCGGGGCCCGGATCCTCGATATCTGGGACCGGGCGTGGCGCATGCTGCGGCTGCGGCGGTTGGTGGTGATGGACGGGGAGACGCTAGTCGTGTTGCCGCGCGGCCGGCCGCTCCTCGAGTACTACGCCAACTCGATCGCTCACCTGCTGCCGATTCGCGGGCCGCGCCGCCCGTTCCACAAAGAGCACGACCGGGAGACGGACCTACCCCGGCTCCGCCCAGGGCCCTAGGGTGGGAAAGGCCTCAGAGCTCGCGCGCTCAGCGAAGACGAGGGAACCGTCTTGCGCTCGCGCCGCAGTGCGGCAGCTCGACTCAGGCCGCCTGGGCCAGGTCGTGCTCTTCGGCCAAGAGCCGCTTCAGCCCAGAGCGCCCGGCAATCGCAAGCCCGAAGGCGAGGATCGGCAGGACCTGGATCCCCTGTAGGGCAAGTCCCGCAGCCACACCCTGTTCGGCGGCGACGCCGAACGGCAGCAGCGCGCCGGCCATCGCGGCCTGCGTCACGCCGACGTTGGCGGGCGTGAAGCGAACGATGCCGCCGAGATTGACGGCGATCAGCGCCGTGAACGCGGCCGCCGGTGGCGCGTCGATGTGCGCAGCGCGCAGCACGAGATAGTAGCAGCCCCACTGCGCGACCCAGTTCACCATCGCGAGGGCCGTCGGGACGATGAGGCGGCCCCCCCATCCCATCTGGGCAAGCTCCATGGCGCTCGAGCGCAGGGAGCGAGGTAGGCGGGCGACCAGCCGGCCCCAGACGCGGAACCGCGCCATTACCACGATCGTGAGCAGCAGCGCGCCGCCGCCCATTTGCAGGCCGCGCAAGGCCGGCGGTAGGTCAAGCGCCAGGGGTGCCAGTACCACGAACAGCCCCAGGCCGAGGGCTTCGACGACGCGCGCGCCCACCACCGAGAGCACGGCGGCCCGCATCGGAACGTGGTCGCGTCGCACCAGGAGCGAAACGCGCGCCGCCTCGCCGCTCACCCCCACCCCCACGATGTTTACCGCGGTGCCGACCAGGTTCGCCTCCTGGGCCACCCACCAGCGGTTGGGCGCGACGGCGCCGAGCAGCACGTGCCAGCCCCACGCCTTAGCGACCGGCGAGACGAGGTTCACGACGAGGGCGGCGAGGAGCAGCCAACCGTTCACGCCAACCAGCGCCGCTCCCGTATCGCGCCAGGGGAAGTGCAGCACGACGCGCAGCGCCAGCGCCACCCCGGCGAGCCCTAGCAGCCACCACATCCAGCGCTTCACGCCACAAGCTCCGCCAGCGACCGAAACTCATAGCCCGCCGCGCGGGCATCACGGATAATCCCTGGCAAGGCCTCCGCCGTGGGACGGCGGTCCCCCGCCGGGTCGTAGCCGTCCCCGTCGTGCAGGAGCACGATGGCGCCAGGGGCGCGTTTTGCCCGAACGCGACGGCGGATCTCCTCAGCAGGTGGCCGGTCGGAGTCCCAGACGCCGAAGCTCCAGCCGAAAAGTGTGTACCCGAGTCGGCGCACGGCCGACGCGACGAACGGATTGCGGTAGCCGTGGGGTGCGCGGAAGCTGCGAGGCAAGCGGCCGGTGGTCTCGGCGATGGTCGCGTGGGCGCGCTCCAGCTCGTCGCGAATCCGCGCCGGACCCAGCGTATGAAGCTTCACGTGGTGCTGGGTGTGGTTGCCGATCTCGTGGCCAGCCCTCGCCACGCGACGAGCGGTCGCCGGGAAGCGCCGCACGTGCTCCCCCACCATGAAGAAGGCGGCCGGCACGCCCTCGGCAGCGAGGGTGTCGAGAATGGCCTCGGTGGCGACGGGGTTGGGCCCGTCGTCGAAGGTGAGATAGAGACCCCGCGAACCCCAGCCGATCGCGCGGCCGAAGAGCCAGCTGTTCGGATAGTACACGCCGGTCGCGAGGGCGCCGAGGGCGGCCCCACCCGCCCCGGCGAGCAGCACATCGATCACCGCGTCACGCGCTCGTAAACGGCAAGCACACGGTCGGCGACGCGCGGCCAAGCGAAGCGTGCCGCTTTGGCTAGCCCGGCGGCGGACATCGCCTCGCGCCTGTCAGGATCGCCCATCAGCTTCACGGCCGCCCGGGCCCAGGCGGCGGGGTCATCCTTGGGTACCAGGACGGCCTCCCCGCCCCCGGCGATCAGCTCCCGGAACCCGGTGATGTCAGAGACGATCATCGGCGTGCCGCACGCCATCGCTTCCAACAACGTGATGCCGAAGGAGGCCTTGGTCGTGGGACACAGATAGAGGTCCGCCGTGCCGTAGAACTCGGGCCGCTCGTCGTTGATCTGGCCTACGAACTGGACGCTCGATCCCAGTGGCTGCGCCCGGCGCTCGTAGTGCGCCCGCAGCGGCCCGTCGCCCACGACGACCAACCGGGTATCGGGGTAACGCGCCAGGATCAGCGGCATCGCCGTCAGGACGGTGTCGAGCCCGTTGCGCGGGTCGAGGCGGCCCAGGAAGAGCAGCCGGGGACCACGGACGAGATAGTCGCTCGGGCGACGGCCGTTGGGGTGGAAGTACCCCACGTTGACGCCGTTGGGGATGATCTCCCAGTCGGCGCGAAAGTACATGGACATTGCCCGCACCACAGGTTCGCTGACGGCGATGCGCGCGGCGACCCGGTCGAGGCGGCGCTGCAGCAACGGGCGGAAGAAACGGTAGGCGAGGGAGCGGGTGAACCAGGTGTGGGAGGTGGCGACGACGGGAAGGCCGAGCCGCCACGCGGCGGAGGACGCCAGGAGACCCAGCGTCGGCGCGATCACGTCCTGGACGTGGACGATGTCGATGCGGCGCTCCCGCAGCAGGTCCCGGACCCGGCGCGCGAGCCCCCACCCGGTGGTGACGCGGGCGAACGAGCCGTTGCTGTAGACGATCCGGCTGGTACCCACTCGCCTCACGAACTCCGGATCCCTACCCTGACCGGCCATGTTCGCCGTCACGACTGTGACCTCGTGCCCCCGGTTGCTGAATTCCAGCGCCAGGTTGTGCACGTGCTCTGTGACGCCACCCAAGTGTGGGTAGTAGAACTCCGTCACCAACGCAATACGCATGCCGACTCCGTTACAAGGAGAAACCCGTGCCAAGGAGGTCAAAGCTACCCGGGAGGGGGGGTCAGGGAAAGCCGAAGCCCCCGGGACGGCACGATAGGCCGCCCGGGGGCTTCGCACACCGGCTACCCGGAGCCGGGGGATTCCTCCCACCGTTCTTCTTCCCGCCGCCGCCGGTTGACTGTTGCGTCGCTCGGTAGGGCAGACAGGAGCTCCGGCTTCCATCCCCAAGCAGCCTGGCCAGGCCGCAAGGTTCACCGATGTGAGTGCTGCGGGTCAGATCGGGTCGCGGACCGACCTTCCGCACTGCGCATCGAGGCACCAAATCGACGCGGATGGAGCACGCGACTGGCCCCATCTGCCCGAGCCGGAGAGACTCTCCCGGATCAGCAGGCGCCTGAGCCCTTGGTTGCGTCGGCGCCCTCCCCGGAATTTCCGCTCGAGCCCGTCTCGAAGGCGTTGCCAGAGCGTTAGCCCCAACCCTTCCCTTCAAGACGCGTGGGAGCAATATACGCCCATGGGAAAACCGCGCAAGTGCCGATGTTTCTTCGGGTTAGCTCACATCAATGTGCACGGACTGTGGATGCTAACCGACGCCGCCGTCTTCCCTTCCGCAGCCCATCCACACGATGTGGAGTTGTGAATCCACATGACCGCACACTCCCACACCCCCTCTCCACATTGTGGAGAGGGCGACGAGGGTGCGAGACCTCAGGAGTCGATAGCCACTTCGTGGTAGGTGTAGGGTCCGCCAGGTTGAGTGGGGAGGAAGAGGCACCCGGCACCCCCTGTGGCGAACCAGCCAGCGAGCAACTGCGTGGCGGCTGCCGCCCCGGGCTCGGCGAACAGCGCCTGCATCCAGCGGCGGATGTGCCGCAGCTCCGGCGCGCGGCGTCCCAGCAGAGACAGGACGGCCCCCATGCCCTGCGTGGCGCGCAGGAAGTGCGCGACGGCGTGCACGCGCTGGGCGAAGATATACGCGCGCACGCCTGGCTCGTCGTAGAGCAGCGTACCCTCGTAGGGGTCCGCCGGCGGCGCATCCATGCGCGGGCCGAAGTAGACGTACACCCGCTGATCTCCCTCTCCCCCCGCCGCCGCCCCCCCGCTCCCCCCCTCCCCTGCCCCCTGACGACGCTCCACCACCACGGCGGCTGCGTCGGTGCCAACCTGCGCCGCGTGGACCAGGTCGTCTTCGGCCAGGATGCCGATCGCAGCCGTCCATTCCAACGCCGCGAGCGCCTGATCGAGCGGGCAGCCGACGGTGTCGTCGAAGGCGATGACCCGAGGCGCTTCGCCCGCGCGCACGAAGAAATGGGCCAAGGCTTCAGCCCTGTCCTCGAAGGTGCGGACGATGCGGGAGGTTGCGGGAACCGTCATCCTGGGATTATAACCCACAGCCAGAGACTCGGACCAGAGGACGCGTGATGCGTAGTGGAGCAATCCTGATTGTCGTGGTGTGCTTGAGCGCCGCCCGCCCCTCCCCGGCAGCAGCCCAGGACACAGTCACCCAGCGGCCTGACACCGTCAGGAAGGACAGCGTGCCGCCGCCACCACCACCACCAACACCGGCCCAGGAGCGCTACGCGAATGGGCTGCGGCACGTCAGCCGAGGCATCGCCCAGCTCAAGGACGGTCTTGAGCGCGTGTCGCGGACGCTGAGTGAGAGGGACAGTCTGAGGCAGCGGACCGCCGGTCGGCGCCTGGGCGGTCTGTGCGCCGCGGCGCGCGGGTTCATGGCCAGCGGCCGCGCGCAGATGTTGCCGACGGCCTACGACCCGCCGACCCGGACTGTGGCGCGGCAGCTGGCGCAGCAGATCGACTCACTGATCGCGTACGCGCCAACCTGCGAACGTACCGCCGCCCGCCGCCCCGGTCAGGTCGCGGACCGGCTCACCGATCTGCTGCGCAAGTACGAGGCGGCGGTGGCGAGTTGGCGGACCGCGGTCGGATTGCCGAACCGGTGACGCCATAAGACGGATTTCGTCGGCTCGATGCGGCCAGTATGACGGACTTCGTCAGCAGGCAGTATGCACGACTTCGTCGGCATGACGGCTTTCGTCGGCAGGATGCGCGCAGTATGACGGACTTTGTCGGCAGAATGCGTGCGCACCCCGACGTCCTTCGTCGGGATGACGGACTTCGTCAGCAGGATGCGCACAGCATATCGGACTTCCTCAGCGAATGCGTGTTGTATGACGGATTTCGTCAGCATGACGGACTTCGTCGGCAGGATACGCGCAGTGTGGCGGACGTTGTCGGTCGGGATGCGTAGGTGAAGAAGGCCTAGCCTCCTCGCCGCCTTCCCTACCCCCTCTTCATTATTACGCCCTCACGCCGTTCGAGTTGGGGTCAGGGCGTCGCCTCCGACTTCGGCTCCAATCTCAAGATCCAGAGCCCCGAATTGATATCCGGCACGAGGATGTTGCCGTCGCGGACTACCGCCCCCCAGGCGAACGGCGTGTGCGGCCGGTGCCCGGTCGAGTCAGCGGTCAGGATCCAGCTGATCTCACGACCCTGCCGCAGTAGGTCGCCTTTCAGCTCGCCGGACACGTCGAGCACGCGCGCTCCGCCCTGGTAGTTGCCGAGGTAGAGGGTGTCGCCCACGACCCAGACGTTATGCACGCCGCCGTCGGTTGGTTCGTACCAGGCGACTTCCATCGGGTGGGTGATATCCGACACATCGATCACGTGCAGGCGGCCGAACGTCAGGTTGTTGCCGTCCGTCAGGCCCTTGTAGGGCCGCGCGGCGTACACCTCGTCCCCGACGAACACGTATTTCCCTTCGCGCCAGGCGGTATGGGTGCCCCGCACGAACCCCGGGCCCCAGAGCTGCTCCACGCGTGCGTACGTGGCGTTCAGGTCGTACTTGTATTGCGACACGAACTGCGGATTCTCCGGGCTCCCACCCTTGATTCCGTTGCCCACGTCGAGGATGATCAGCCCGTCGTTCCAATACGCGAGGTAGGCGAGGCCGTCCTTCACCATGATATCGTGGAGGTAGCGGCCGGCCTCGGTCTGCTGTGCCTGCCAGCGCGCCACTTCCTTCGGGTGAGTGGCGTCGCGGAAGTCGATCACCCGCATCGAGCCCGTAGCATCGTCGGTTATATAGGCGCGGCCTTGGTAGACGTAGGAGCTGTGCACTCCGCCCGAGACGGTCTCCGTGTATTCGGCGATCGCTCTGGGATGACATGGGTCGTGCGCGTCGAACACAACGATGCCGTTCTTGCGGTCCGATGCCCCCTCCCGCGAGAAGACGCCATACTTGCCGTCCTCCGTCGTCATGATGTCGTTGACGATGCGCGCGTTCGTGAGCATCGAATCCACGATCTTCGGCGCCGTCCAGTCGCTGACGTCGATGACGTACACCCGGTCGGCGATGGTCGTGAGATAGACGCACTTACCCGACGGGTGCATCCACACTTCGGCG
>DASQAH010000069.1:0-20056 GCA_035635835.1 Gemmatimonadales bacterium | reverse complement strand
GGGGGGGGGGGGGGGGGGGGGGGGGGGGGGGGGGGGGCCGGCGTCATTCCCCGGGGCGAGTGGCACTCGGTCGCGGGGGGCGAAAGCGGCTGGGCGACCCCCGACCCGACGGATCCGAACATCATCTGGTCGAGCGCGTCGGGCTCGGGGAGCGTCGGCGGGATCGTGGCGCGGTACGACGAGCGCACCCGGCAGGCCCTCCACGCGGAGATCTGGCCGCAGAGCACCATCGGGTGGCCCGCCGCGGACGTGAAGTACCGCTTCGTCTGGACTGCCCCACTCACGATCTCACCGCACGACCACAACAAGGTCTATGTCGGGAGCCAGTTCGTGCACGTGACGAGCGATGGCGGCAAGAGCTGGCAGATCATCAGCCCCGATCTGACGCTGAACGACAAGAGCAAGCAGCAGATCTCGGGCGGCCTCACCCCGGACAACATCGGCGTCGAGTACGCCGACGTGGTCTTCGCGATCGCCGAGTCGCCGCTCAAGCCGGGGCTGATCTGGGCCGGGACCAACGACGGCCTTGTCCAGGTGACCCGGGACGGCGGAAAGAGTTGGAGCAACGTCACATCCGGCATCCCGGGGATGCCGGCGTGGGGAACAGTGTCCAACATCGAGCCGTCGCGCTACGACACCGCGACCGCCTACATCACCGTGGACGCGCATCAGGCCAACAACCGGGATCCGTTCGTCTACAAGACGACCGATTATGGGCGCAGCTGGAGGCCGATCGTGACCGGACTTCCCAGGAGTCCGACGGGGTACGCGCACGTGATCCGGGAAGACCCGGTGCGCCGCGGGCTACTCTACCTCGGCACCGAGAGCGCGCTGTACGTGTCGTTCGACGACGGGGAGAGCTGGCAGCCGCTGCAGACCACGCTGCCGCACGCGCCGGTCTACTGGCTGGTGCTCCAGGAGCACTTCAACGACCTCGTCGTCTCCACCTACGGGCGCGGCTTCTGGATCCTGGACGACGTGACCCCGCTCCAGCAGCTCAGCGCGGACATTCGTTCCCAGGCGGCGTATCTCTTCAAGCCGCGGCCCGCGTATCGCTTCCGCCAGATCACGACCCCGATGGCGATGACGGACGACCCCACGGCCGGGCAGAACCCGCCCTACGGGGCGGCGATCAACTACTGGCTGACGTCGGCCCCGACGGGGGGAGCGGAGGTGACGCTCACCGTTCTCGACGCCGGCGGTCAGGTGGTCCGCACGCTCCAGGGGACCAAGAATGCCGGGATCAACCGCGTGTGGTGGGATCTCCGCAGCGATTCTACCAAGGCGGCCCGGCTCCGGACCGCGCCGCTGTACGACGCCGAGCTCCGGCTTGGCCCCGAGGGCTGGCGAGCGGCCCCCGGGGTCGGCCGGATGACAGTGCTGGTGCCGCCGGGGACCTACACCGTGAAGCTCAAAGTCGGTGGGCAGGAGCTGAGCCAGCAGCTCGTCGTGCGGAAAGATCCCAACTCAGGGGGGAGTGACGCCGAGATTCAGACCCAGGCGAAGCTACTCGGTGCTCTCCAGGGCGACCTGAACAGCGCCGTGGACATGATCAACCGGATCGAGGTGGTGCGGAGCCAGCTCCAAAACTTGCGCTCGCTCCTTCCACCAGACCTCCGGGCCCGCGCCGATTCGCTCGAGAAGAAATTCACCGGGATCGAGAATAGCTTGATCGACCTGCGCCTCACGGGGCGAGGGCAGGATGACGTCCGCTGGCCGACGATGCTCGCCGGGCAGCTCGCGTATTTGGCTCAGGGTATCGCCAGCTCGGATTTCGCGCCGACGATGCAGCAGACCGAAGTGTCCCAGCTGCTCGAAGGGCAGCTCAAGACGGTTGGGACGCAGCTCGATGGACTCCTCAATCAGGACCTGGCCCAGTTCAACGCGTCCCTCAAGCAACAGAACGTCGGCAACGTCGTTCCGGGGGGGAGTGGGGGGGGGACGCCGTGAGCGCCGGGATCAGTTCAGGGCTGATGGATCCTGGGGCGGAGGACCGAAGGACAGCCGTCTGAGGAACCGCGTGAGCCGGCTCTCAGTGCTGTGCACGTCGGGGCCGAGATAGTCGCTGCGGGCCTCTGTTAGGGCCGCGTGCAGGGCGACGCGCTGCTCTGCGGCCCGCGCCCACAGCGAGGCGACGTCGGGGGCGCGCTGCTCCAACAGCTCTGAGGCGAGCGCGAGCATCTGTCCGGCAAACGTCACATAGGCGTCGACCATTCCATTCCCGGCCCCGCGGCGCGCCACCCATTCGGGGAAGCACCCCGCCCACCACAACGCGACGGCGGCGGAGTCGGCTGCCCCTTCCGCCTGCGCCACCGTGCTCGGTGGCAACGAGGAGACGAACCGCCACCACACGGCGACCCCGTTGTCTCCGTGGGCCACGCCACGCAGCGCGCGCGAGGTGGCAAACACCACCGGCAACGTTGCTGTATAGTCGGCGAGCTCGATGTCGGTCACGCCGTTGGCGCGCAGCTCGGCGCGAATGGGGATGTACCACAGCAACGTCAGGGGCAACGGCGCCGGCGCCCCGCCGCGGCCGCGCACGGCTTCGAGTGCCGCAGGTGAGTCGAGCACCGCGTCCACATCGCCGCCCTCGAGCGCTTGCTCAGCGCTCCGGCCGGCAGCGTTATCCAGGCGCGCGATCTCGTCCACCAGACGGCCGAGGTCGCCTCGAGTAAGCTGGCGATGGATCATGGGTGTGATCATGGTGCCTCCCTACGATAATGAACCGGCAATCTTAATGCCGGGTTTGCATGTGGAGGCAGCTCAATGAATTACGTCTGGGAGGGCTGTACTGTGGTGAGGACATCATGCTGCGGAACGCGGCACTCCGACACGCATTCCGCCGGCTAGGGCGGGGCCTCGCATCGGGAGCGTGATGCGCCCCATGGGACAGAAAACGTCGCAGCCGCTGCGCGTAGGCTACAGTCTTCGTTTCTGTGCGACCGCCAGGACGGTATAGCCGAGGCCCGCCCACTCCTTGAGCCGCTCGAGGTAGCGGCGCGGAATCACCACCCCCAGCAACCGGTTGAGTTTGCCGGAATTCACCAGGCGGAGAATCCCGGCGTTGCCAATGGGCATGAGCGTCGTCATTTGAATCACGTCAAACCAGGGACGCAGCATGCGCCTGAGTCCGCGCCGGTCCACCCACTGCTCGATGAGCTCCGGCGGGCGCGGAGCGAAGCCCAGGCTCCTGCCGAGTCGGTCCATGACGAACTTGTTGGCGGCAGTGAGCACCAGGTAGCCCCCCGGCCGGAGCAGCTCTGCGGCACGCTCGAGGTAGCGAGGCTGATCTTGGACACGAGGGAAGACCTCCTGCGAGACCACGATGTCGAAGTTGGCTGGGGGAAGCGCGACCTCGTAGGCGCTGCCGGCTATGAACGTGACGTGCGGGCAGCGCGCCTGCGCGAGCGCGATTGCTTCGGTCGAGAGGTCGATGCCGGTCGTGGGACCAAGCTCGGCGTACTTCTCGGTGAACCAACCCATGCCGCACCCGAAGTCGAGAATCCGGGGGCGCACCACCGGGAGCGAGCGCAGTAGCGCGAGGAGGATCTCGCCACGCCGCACGGCCCAGTCACTCAGCACCTTCTCCTCCTGCCAGTGCTGCCAATGCCAGTCCCAGAAACTCTTCTGGTGGTCGATGCTGAGACCGAGCTCGCTCGTCGTGTCAGCCGTCATGATGACATTCTCCGGTTCGCAAGTCGTGTGCCACCGGTTGGTCCGGCGCTACAGTTCTTTCCGTTTGAAGCGGGCGACGATGCCTTCCGCAGTCCGCGCCGCCAGGGCGGAAATCGTCAACGCCGGGTTAGCGGCCCCACCCGTGACGAACACACTGCCGTCGCCGATGAACAGGTTGGGCACGTCATGGGCACGACCCCAGGGATTCACCACCGACGTCGCTGGGTTCGCGCCCATGCGACAGGTGCCCATGTAGTGCGACGGCTGGCCCGGCTGGTGCTGACCACCCCAGATCTCCGTTGCACCCGCCGCCTCCAGGACCTCGCGCAGGCGCAGCGAGATCGCCTTGATCATCGCCCGGTCGTTTTCATACGGCCGATTGACCAAATGGGGGACCGGCAAGCCGTAGCTGTCTTTGACGATGGGGTCCAGCGTCACGTGGTTGCGCACGTCGGGCAGTTGCTCGCCGCAGGAGCAGACTCCCGCGACGTGCGCGAACAGTTGCTTGGTGCGCGCCTTGTGCTCGGCTCCCCAGCCGAGCACACCCGAAGCGACGGTGAGAGGCCAATGCGAGCTATTGGTCACGATTATCGTCCACCCGCGCGCAAAACCGTTGCGGGCGTTGGTTTCATAGAAGTCCTGGAGGTGGCCGCCGGACGGCGTGCCGCGCCAGGGGTCCAGGCGCTGGGGAAACAGGCCGTGCGTCCACACACCGATGTGCTCGGTGAAATACCTGCCCACCAGGCCGCTGGAGTTGGCCAACCCATCCGGAAACCGGCTGGAACGACTCAGCAGCAGCAATCTCGGGGTTTCGATCGCGTTTCCCGCCACCACGATCGCCCGGGCAAAAATCTCCTGTTCGCGTCCCTCCGCGTCAAAATAGATGACGCTCCGCGCCTTGCCATCGGAGCCGACGGTGATTTCCCGCGCCATGCACTGCGGTCGGATCTCCACGCGTCCCGTGGCTCGGGCCTTGGGCACGTAGGTGACATCGATGCTGGACTTGGCGGAGATGGCGCAGCCCAACACGCAGGTGCCTGCCCCGATGCACGCCGGGCGTCCGTTCCAAGGCTTCGAGGGAATTGCCAGAGGCTCGCGCACCATGTGCAGCCCCAGCTTGTCAGCCCCGCGCTTCACAGCCTTACTGACGCAGTTGAACGGATGTGGCGGGGTCGGATACGGCCGCGACCGTGGCGGGTCGAAGGGATTGGCCTCGGCGCCGTCCGGGCCGGACACGCCGAGCTCGTACTCGACGCGCGTATAGTAGGGCTCGAGATCCTGGTAGCTGATCGGCCAGTCGTCGGCGACTCCATCAAGACTGCGCACCCGGAAGTCGGACTCGTGAAAGCGGGGAGAGATGGCGTGGTAATGCAGCGTCGCGCCTCCGACGCCCTTCACGCGGTTGTAGGCGAAACTGCTTCGGAGAGGGACAGTATACCGATAGCTTGGGTCGTCCTTGGGATGCAGGACGTTCATCGCTGTCACTTCAAAGTCCGCTTGGTCCGTCGGATAATCGGTCGCTGGGCGGTCATAGTGTCCCCCGGCTTCCAACACCACGACCGAAACGCCCGCCTCACCCAGCTCTTTGGCGATAACCCCACCACCGGCGCCACAGCCGATGACTAGCGCGTCTGTGGTTTGCTTTACGGAGGGCAAGTTCACCGGGCGGCCCTCTTCAACGGGCGGTGGACCAGGCCGGGGTATCCCTCCGGCATGGGTGGCCCGTCGTAGTCGAGCCACGCCCAGCTCAGGGGATCGGTGTAAAAGGTCTGCAGGACATCCTGGACGAGTGTTCGGAAGAACTCCACCGCTGGAAATAGGCCGCTCCATTTGTGATACAGGATGATGATCCTGGTTCCGATCTTGGATGCCAAGGAACCGGGCTCGGCCCACTTTCGGCCCACGCGATCGACCAGCTGGAGCAGCCGCACCTGGTTCTGCTGCGACAGGTCCGCGAACTTGGACTGGTAGGCGTCCTTCGCCAATCGGTCCAATGCCACGAGGCCCCGAGCATACACGGTTTGCCGGGGCCGCGAGCCCGCCACGAGCCGGTCCAGCGTTGCCACCGCGGGTCGACCCGCACGGGCCAGCTGCGCGGCGCCCGGTCCCGTGTCATCCGACGGCACGATCAGATTGGCCAGGATCTCCACCTGGGCCGACTCGTCGGCTGTGAACCACTGCGGACCTGCGCGCGGGCGTTCCTTCGCGTTCCTGGGAGAGAGGGTCATCACGAGCTCTCCCAACTTCGTGTCGCTGAATTCGAGGCATTTCCGGACGGCAGCGAACGCCGCGATTCGCGCCGCGTCCCGATATCGAGCCGGTCGGGTCATCCGCTCAGCCGTGCTAGCGCGGCCACGCGCTCGTCCGCGACGCCGACCCGGCTGGCGTCTCGCACCATGCCGAAGACGCGGTCGTATTCCCTTGCCAGGACTTGTTGCAGGGCCCCGGTTCGTTGCGCGATCTCCGCGCGGATCGCCTCCGTGCGCGATTGGATCGCAACGAACTGCTGCGCCAACGAGTTGGCATCGAACGCGTTGATGTCTGCTACGCAGTCAGACTGTCCAATCTGGGCCATGAGGTCGCGCGTCTTCTCGTAGTAGGAGATGGCGAGGAGCGGCCGATGGAGCGCGGCGGATAACAAGACGCCGTGATACCGCGTTGCGACGACGATGTCCATCATGGAGATGCGGCGTAACAGATCGTCCAAGGAGCTGATCGGCCAGTCCCCCAGCGGGTTTGTGACGTTTGCCGCCGAACTCCGCTTCAGCAACTCGCGGATATCCTGGATAACCGGTGTATCCGCGCGCAGCTGCGTGGGGAAAAACGACACGCTGTGGCCTCGCTCGTGGAGCCACACGGCGAAGTCCGCGAGTTTTCGGACGTAGCCCTGATAGTTCCGCGGGTTGTCCTCGGGCCAATAGCGCCCGTCGAAAAATGGGAATGGATTGATGCCAACCATCAGCTGCGGCGTCGCCGCTTCCCGCTTCGCTGGCGGCGTCAGCCGCAGGCCGTAGGCGAGGTCGGTGCAGACCGGATTGTCCCCGGCGACACCGATCCGCTCGATCAGGCGCCAGGAGAACTCGTCGCGATACGAGCGGGAATCGGCCCACGAGAGACTGTACTTGATGAGCAGCTTGCCGAGCCACGAATCGAGTGGCCCAGCTCCGCAACAGAGGAACGCGACCTTGGCCCCGCGCCACTTGGCGAGGACACACCACTTGAGGAGGTCGTACGGAAACCCCCACGCTCCTCCGAAGTAGTCATTGAGCTGGTTGCTTCCGGCCACTATGAGGAGATTGAGGCCCTTGAGTTGAGCGTAGCATCGTGCGACGAATCGCAGCTCTTGGGGAACAGTCCAAATCAGCCGAGGAGCGAGCCAGAGGAGGCGCGCGCCTGTCCGCAGTCTCTTGAGCACCGCGTACACCTTCGGGGTTGCCTTGATCGCGGCCTTGATCCGTGATGTGAGCAGGGACAGCGTGCTCGGTTGGGAGACCCCGCCTCCTGGCCCTCGGCCCACTCCTCCTCTCCGGAGAGGGAACGACGGGATCGAGTGCCTTTCCTGTGTATCGGCCGCGTCGAAGGTAATCCCGATGATGTCGGCATCGGGGTATCGCTCCCGGATCTCCTGGATGACAGCCGCCATGATGGCCTCGTCACCAAGGTTCTTGGTGCCGACGTGACCAAGAATCCCGATGCGGGTGGGGGGGCGCTCCCTAGTCATCTTTTCTTTGCGCCAGGGCGATCATGCAATATCCGAGGCCGGCCCGCTCCTTCAGGGCGGTCAGCCAGCGTTCCGGGATCAGCAGACTCAGCGTCTTGTTCACCTTTCTCGAGTTGACGAAGTAGAGAATCCCCACACTCCCCATGGGGAGGATGGTGGTGGTCCTCAGAACACGGAAACTGCGAGACAGCAACCGCTTGAAGCTTTTCATATCGTGATACGTCTCGATGTGTTCGCGAGGCCACTTCCACATCGAGTCTCCGAGGCGGTCCAAGACGAATCTGTTAGCGGTCGTCACGATCAGGTAGCCGCCGGGACGGAGAGTGTTGGCCGCCGCTTGCAGGTACTTAGCCTGATCCTCGACGTGGGCGAACACTTCCTGCGAGATCACCACGTCGAACTGTCCGGCGGGGAGTGGATCGGCCAGGGCGTTAGCTACCCGGAACCTGATATGCGGATAGCTCGCTTTGGCCTGCGCGATGGCATGTTCGGAAAGGTCGATTCCCGTGACCTCGCCGTACTGGGAGAACTCTTGGCTGAACCACCCGATGCCGCACCCCATGTCCAGGATTTTGGGGCGATCCAGCTCGAGCGAGCGCAGAATGCTCACGACCCTCTCGCCGCCCTTGAGCGCCCAGTCACTGATCGCGTTCCGCTCCCGCCAATGTTGCCAATGCCAGTCCCAGAAGCGGCCCTGCTCGCCGATCGTCGGCAGGCGTGGCTCGCGGGCGGCTTCCCTGTCGGTCCTGAGCTCGAGTGAATTCGTCATTCGCTGCCTCGCTGAGAACGGGTACTCGCTTCCGGACGGCAATTCCGATGCCGGCGCCGGGTCAGCCTTCGAGCAGGAGCTTGTGCGCGTAGAATCCCTCGGCATATCCGCCAGGAGCCGCCGCCTCGACGCCGCGGATCCTCATCAAGCCCCGCACCGTTTCCGACGTGAACCAGCGTTTCCCGCGCTGCGACTCGAACGCCGCCAGGACATGATCCACCTTCGTGCGACACGTCGTTTCATCCAGCGGCACGTAGCAGTTGGGCGAGGCGAGATCGCCGTCGTACTTCGGGATTTCGTATTCGAGGATCAGGTGGTCCCGAAACGTGTTCCAGGTGAGGTCCGAAACCACACGGTGATCTTGATGCCGGTCCCCCCGATAGTGGGTGAACACGAGATCCGGGGAGACTTGCGTCTTCAGGTCCTCGAAGTGCTCCTTGATCTCGCCCCATAGGGACGGGAAGAATCCATCGCGGAAGCCGTGCACGACGACTTGTCGCCGAGTCGTGGGCTTCAGAAACAAGCCGACACTCCGGTGAGCCTCGCAGGCGCGCTGTTCGTCGGCGCTGAAGACCACCCAGTGGACGCTCACGCAGGGGTGTTCTGCCTGGAGCTTGAGCAGAGTGCCGCCGCACCCCAGTTCGATGTCGTCCGAATGGGCGCCGAGACACAGGATCTGCAGGGCGGCGTCGCCATCGGTCCGGAACGTCAGCGGTCGCATGTCCTCCCCAGCCAAGTCAGTCGCGCTGTGTCAGTGCAAGAGACGCGCTAAGGCGGCCGATGTCGGATCAACGATTCAACATGTTGCAGAGCAATGAGTTATCGAGGATGTAACACGCGACGGCAGCGCCCGAGGGTGAGCCGCTGCGCTGCCGCAACAAGCTACCGGGTCTGGTCCTAGCCGAGCGGCACGTCCGTCGCCTGTCCGCGCAACCACTGGCGCAAGGCGGCACCTACCTCGCGCGCCAGCCCATCGCGTCGGTATGCGGCCATCCTCACCAGAAACCAGCCCAGTCGCGCCTTTTCGAGGATGGGCAAGGGGGCGCGGTTGACCGCGAGAGCGTGCTCCCACATGTGCCGCCACGTTCGCATGGAGGCGCGGGGTGGACGGCCGGGCTCATAGTAGGCTTGCAGCTCGGCCGAGCTCTTGTGGCTCGAGGCGTCCTCGTGGAATCGGCGAAAGAACAGGAACTCGGGAACCTCCCAGAACTTTCCGTACAGCGTCAGCTCGGTGAGCAGGCAGATGTCGGAAGCGACGTAGGTGCCGTACGGCGCGATTCTGCGCAACACATCGGCCCGGATGACTCCAAGCTGTGCATTGCACAGTCTCAGACGCTGATGCAGCGCCGCGAAACGCTCTGCGGCCGTGAGGTAAGGCAGGTGGAGCCGATTGTCGTATTCGGAGATGACCGTGCCTTCCGCGTCGATGAGCTTCGTCCTCGGATAGGCGAGGACGACCGACGGATCGCGATCCAGCACGTCGATGCAGCGAGCGAGGAATTCGGGACCCAGCGGGTCGTCGTGGGTGGCCCACTTGAAGTACTGGCCTGTGGCACGCTCCAGCCCGCTGCGGAAGTTCCGCCCCAGCCCGATGTTCGTCGGGTGGCGCACGTAGCGGGCTCTCGGGTCCCGGGCGGCGAACGCCCGGGCGATCTCGCCGGTCGCGTCAGTGGACGCGTTATCGCAGATGAAGAGCTCGAAGTCGCCGAAGGTTTGCGCCGCGATCGAATGCAGGGTCTGGGCGAGGTGGCGCTCGCCGTTGTAGACCGGCAACCCGATGCTGACCCGCGGTGCGGACCGACGGACCGTCATGCGGTCCGGATGCCGACGAGCCGCTCGGGGATCGAGGCGACCTTTCGCGCGGGGGCGGTCTCGGCTCGCCAGACCTCCCAGGGAGCGTTGCCCCGGGCGTACAGGTCGTCGAGGTGCTGCTTGTCCTTGAAGGTATCCAGACACGCGAAGAACCCGTCGTGCTCGTAGGCCAGTAGCTGCTGTCGCCGGATCAGGCGCTGGAACGGCTCCTGGACGAGATCCTCCCCGTCCCTGATGAAGTCGAAGATCTCGCGGCGAAACACGAAATACCCGCCGTTGATGCGGATGTTGGCCTCGGTGATCGGTTTGATCTCGTTCACGAGCCCGTCCGGCCCGCTCGACACCATGTGATAGCTCAGATTCGGGCGCGCGCTGACGAAATTGGCGATCTTGTCGTGACGGCGGCTGTGGTCGAGCAGCCTGGGCAGGTGGAGATCGGTCAGCCCATCGGAGTAGTTGGCCAGGAACACCTCGTCGCCGTCGAGGTACTTCTCCGCGGCTTTCAGCCGCTGGCCGATCGTCGAGGTCCCGCCGGTGTCGGCGAACGTGATCCGCCAGTCGGAGATGTCGCTGTGCACGAGCTCGACCTTGCGTCCGCCGTCCGACAGCACGAAGTCGTTCGAGACGCACTCGTCGTAGCTCAGGAAGTACTTCTTGATCGCGTCGCCCCGGTAGCCCAGGCAGAGGATGAAGTCCTTGTGGCCGTAGTGGGCGTAGTACTTCATTACGTGCCACAGCACGGGGCGATAGCCGATGGGGACCATCGGTTTGGGCAGGTGCTCGGCCACGTCGCGCAACCGCATACCCAGCCCACCGCAGAAGAGCACGACCTTCATTCCCCGGTCTCCTTTCTTACTTGCCGATCGCGTCGCGACTCGCCACGGGCGCGAGCCAGCGTAGCGTCTCGTCCACCTGACCGTCCCGCTGCAGCTCGAGCAGCCGCTTGATCCGCAGATACCGCGGCCCCGTGAACTCTTCGAACGTCAGTCCGTGCTCCCGGTAGGCCGCGTACAGCTGCTCGATGCCGCGCCGCACTGTCCACTGGGGGCGGAAGTCGGGAAGCGTAGCGGCCAGCTTGCCGCAGTCCACTCGGTAGCAGCGCGGGTCGGGCCCGCCGCCGGGGGCGAACCGGACGCGGCTCCCCGGCACGATCGCTCGCACCATTTCCGCCAAGTCGCTGATGCGGTAATTCTCCTCCGAGCGCCCGACGTTGAAGGCCTGATTGTGCACCAGCTCGTGGGGCGCGCGGAGTATCGTGAGAAAGGCTCGCGCCATGTCCTCGACGTGGATCTGGGGTCGCCACGGAGTGCCATCGCTCTGGATGAGGACCTCGCCGGTGGTGTACGCGAAGCCTACGAGGCTGTTGACGGCCAGGTCGACCCTTAGATGCGGGGAGACACCGTAGGCGGTGGCGTTGCGGAGAAACGTCGGGCTGAACCCGCGGTCCGCGAGTGCGGCGATGTCCCGCTCCGCCCGCACCTTGGACTCCCCGTAGGGCGTGACCGGGTTGAACGCCGCGTCCTCGCGCAACATGTCGTCGGCCGCCACCCCGTACAGGCTGCACGACGACGCGAACAGAAACCGCGTCACCCCGGCCGCCTTGGCCAGCCGGGCGAGCTTCACGGACGCGACATGATTGATGGCGTAGGTGGTCTCGGGATCCAGGTCGCCGACCGGATCGTTCGACAGAGCGGCCAAGTGGATGACGGCGTCGAAGCCGACGAGATCCCCAAGCGCGACATCCCGGACGTCCATGCGCTGCCCGGTGATCTCCACGGGGCTCTCCGCGAACGTGCAGCTCGCGAACAGGCCGGTGTCCAGGCCGGTCACGTCGCAGCCGGCCGCTCGCAGCAGCGGCGCTAGGACCGAGCCGACAAAGCCCTCGTGACCCGTCAGCAGCACTCTCATGCACTTGCCCCGGATGCGACTGGAGCGAACGCCAGCTGCTGCGACACGGGCACAGTGATCGGGACCGGCTCGCGCTCGTTCAGGAGACAGAGCTCTTCGGGAATGTGGGAGAGGTCCGTGCCCCGGAGATAATCGCGCATCGTGGTTCCTGTGCACGCCGAATCCACGTTCGCCGCGCCGCGTCTAGCCACCACATCATCGAGATGCACCGTGCGGAAGTCGATGCTGAAGCGCGTACGTCCCGACGTGTTGGGAACCGTCGAATGCATCTGCGCCGCGGAGAAGATGATCAGTCCCCCGACCGGTGGGATCAGGCGGATCTGCGGGTCGAGCTCGAGCGGCTCTTCGGGACGCGGCTGCTTGCGGGTGTCCGTCTTGATCTGTTTCGCCGCATTCTGACGGCCTTCCCGGTTCCACTCCGTGTAGTTGTATTCGCTGGAGCCGTTGCGAACCGGTTGACTCCAGTACCGGGGATGAAACGCCATCGCGTTCTCGGGCGCGATGGTGTAAACCGGTAGCCACCAGTTCAGTTGGCACAGAGGCGCTGAGTACCAAGTGTCGCGATGGGGATGGAACGCGTACGCGATGCCTGCGGTGAGGTACTCGTCGCTGGTAGCCGTCCGCATCCGTGGCACGTCGAAGTACGTCCGACTCAAGTCGCACCCGAGCTCCCGAAGCATGCCCTGGATGTACTCCTTGCAGGCCGGGTGGTGGATGAACTTCGGCTTGAGGTCGGCGAGCAGCGCCGCGTACTCCTCGACGGGCATGTCGAACTGGGCTTTTTCCGGGTCGCGCGTGCCGAAGGCCTCCTGGATCATGGACCGGGCGAACTCGCACAGCGCCAGCGAACTCGGCGTCGGCGCGTACAGGAACAGCTGTCCGCTGTAGAGTCGCTCCCGTCGCACAGTGTCGCTCACTTGGGCATCCAAGAAAACGGAGTTCATACCCACCTTCCCTTCACGTGAGCTGTGTCGCCGCGATCATAGGCGCCCGCCGTGTCCTGGTCGGTTGCGCCGATCACGACCCCACGGCTCTGCAAGAGGCATGCACCGAGGCGGCAGAGCAGGGGCATGCCCTGTGTGTGTTGCGTGGGCGCGACGGACGGCGTCGCAATCATGGCGCGGGCGCGAGCAAGTCGTGCGCCGCCAACACCTCCGCGGCCCGCCGCAGCTGCTCAAACGGCAGACCAGCGCGCTCCGCGATATCCAGCAGCGTGTGCCGTCCGTCGGAGAAGTTGAGGACCCAGAGCAGCGCGATCTCAGTCACGCGCTCGTCCTGGTGACCGCCGGTGGTTCGATACAGTCCCCGCCGGCCAAGCTGCGGTTCGCATTTCGGATTTCGGCTCAGGTAGGGCGTGTCGTGCTCCAAGATCGAGAACACCGCTAGGCACTTCGCCAGGGAATCGGCGAGCGCGGCCGGGCGCACGAAATCGAGGTTGTCAGCAGACGTGTGGTATTCGGGAAACCGTCCGTGCGGAGTGCGAGACAGGCGTCCTACCGGCAAATCGAATCCCGGGGAGCAATACTGACGCTCGTCGTAGCCGAAGGGGGAGAAGTCCTCGACTACGTATGCGTCACCGGAGTGCCGCAAGACGTGATCCATGGCGCGGTCGATCGTCGCGTTGCCGCGTCGGCTGCGCTTATAGTGCACGTGTCCGGCGTCGCCCACGCAGCTGAGCACCAGGCCGTGCTGGATTCTCGCGACCTCCGCCTCGCGCTGGCACAACCACGTGATCGCGCCGATGGTGCCGGGGATGAAGAGGAAGCGATACGAGAGGCGTCGCGGAGCGGCTTGAAGCTGCTTCGCGAGAAACGTGGCGAGTGCGACGCCGGAGAGGTTGTCGTTGCCCAGCGACGGATGGCAGACGTGCGTCGAGACCAGCACTTCCGCGGGGCTCGCGCCCGGGAGATAGCATTCGCCGTACGTGAGGTGCCCCGGCGCGAGCGTCGCGTCGATGCACACCTCGTATTCAGGCTCAGTGAGCTCGCCAAGCTCCCGGTGGCTTAGGCAGAACCCCCAGTCCTCCTGGTAATAGGACGTGCGGTAGGGAATCCAGTCGGGGTGCGCGGGCAGGGTATGCAGATGCGCCCTGAGCTCCTCGAGCGACACGCTGCGGCGCACCGGCACGCTATAGCTCATGACGTGGAGATTCGACTTGCGGAAGTCGATGACCCTTTGGCCCTGCCGGTTCCGGACGTACGCGTCGCGGATGTTCCACTCGTTGGGCACCGTCCAGTCGAACACCGGCGTGCCGCTCGGGACCTCGTGAACGTTCAGGGGAACGTGGCGGCCGATCAGGTCCAGGGACTCGCGGACGCCGTTCCCCGTGATGCTGCGGCAAATGGGGTAGAGGTCCGCGACGAGCCGGTGCATCTCGCACCCGAGGTCGTCCGTCGCGGGCGGCGGCGCGGCCCGCGGCGCTGCGCTCGGGGTTTGCGTCATCCGGGGACGAGCGCGAAGTCGGGGTAGCTCGCGTCTCGCTCTAGGATGACCGGTTCCGCGATCGGCCACCGGATCCCGAAGGCGGGATCGCTGTAGCGCACGCCGCGGGCGAACTGCGGCATGTGAAACTCCGACATCTGATAGCACACCTCGGAATCGTCGACCAGGGTCTGGAACCCGTGGGCCAACCCCTCCGGGATGTAGAGCATTTGGCGGTTCTCGGCCGTCAGCTCCACCGCCAGGTGCTGCGCGAACGTGGGCGAATCCGGGCGCAGGTCGAGGGCGACGTCGTAGATCGCCCCGGCGATGCAGCGGACGAGTTTGGCCTCCGCATAGGGGGCGACCTGGTAATGCAGACCCCGTAGCGTTCCCTGCTTCCGGTTGTACGAAGTGGCACACTGCGCGACTCGCGGATTGAGCCCGTGGGCAACAGCCTCCCGTTCGCACCAGGTGCGCGCGAAGAAGCCCCGGACGTCCTGCTTCCGCTCGGACGTGATGAGGAACACACCCGCCAGCGGCGTCGCCGTGAAGATCACGGGAGCACCTGGACGGTCGGAATCGGCACGACGAACCGGCCGCCCCACTCGCGGACGTAGGCGAGCTGCGCCAGGATCTCGTCCTTCAGATTCCACGGGAGGATCAGCACGTAATCGGGCTGCGTTTCGCGCAGACGTTCCGGAGAGTGGATCGGGATGCGCGTTCCCGGGAGGAACTTGCCCTGCTTGTGGGGGCTGCGGTCCACGGTGTAGTCGAGGAAGTCGGTCCGGATGCCGCAATAGTTCAGCAGGGTATTGCCCTTCCCGGGCGCGCCGTACCCGACGATCGTCTTCCCCGCCCGCTTTGCCGCGATGAGGAATTCGAGCAGCGCACGCTTCGTCTCCCGCACGCGCTCGGCGAACGACGCGTAGTAGGCCCATCCGGATAGCCCGGCCTCTTCCTCCCGGCGGGCCAGCTCGACGACGCGCGGCGTGACGGGCTTCGTAGCGTCCTCTGCATGGCGGGCGTAGACGCGCAGGGAGCCGCCGTGGGTGCCCAGCTCCTCGACGTCGAACAACATCAAGCCGTGCGCCGCGAAGACGCGTTGCGCCACGAGCAGGGAGAAGTACGAAAAGTGCTCGTGGTAGATCGTGTCGAACTGGTTCTCGGCAACGAGACGCATCAGGTGGGGGAACTCCAGCGTGATCACCCCGCGCGGGGCGAGCAGCAGCTTCAAGCCGGCGACGAAGTCGTTCAGGTCGGGCACCTGGGCGAGCACATTGTTGCCCAGCAGCAGGTCCGCGTGATGCCCCAGCGCCAGGAGCTCGCGTGCGGTGTCGCGCCCGAAGAACTGCACGAGCGTCGGTACCCCTTTGCGCTCCGCCTCCCGCGCCACGTTCGCCGCGGGCTCGATGCCCAGCGTGGGAATGCCCCGGGCGACGAAGTACTGCAGCAGATAGCCATCGTTGCTCGCCACTTCCACTACGTGGCTGTGCGGGCCGAGGGCACAGCGGCTCACCATGGCGTCGACGTAGCGCCTGGCGTGCTCCAGCCACGAATCCGAGTAGGACGAGAAGTAGGCATACTCGGTGAAGATCTCTTCCCGGCTCACGTACTCCCCCAGCTGCACCAGGAAGCACTGACTGCACACGTAGACATGCAGTGGGTAGAACGGCTCCATCGCGTCGAGCCGCTCGGCGCTCACGTAACTCTCACACAACGGCGACATGCCCAGATCCACGAACGTCTGCCGCAGCGAGGTGCCGCAGAACCGGCAGCGGCCTCCCCTCCGCCCGCGCTCCCCAGGGGTGGGCTCCGCTGGCGCGGTGGCGCTGGCAGGCTCGCAGACTTGACCGGACGTCCCCGCAGTCATCGCTGATTCCTCAGAGGTCGCTCGAGTTGTCGGCCGTGAGTCACGCAAGACGAGTGCCGCACGACGGCACAATCGATTCGGACTCTGGTCCGACCCGGCGGGCAGGCCGAGAGTGTCGCGTCCGCGCGACACCCGCGTGGTCTGGAGTCACCGTTCGGGCCGTCGCTCACTGTGGTCTTGCTCTTGCTCTCCTAAGCGCTGAATGACCGCCCAGCCCGCCACTCCGCCCGTGATCGCGCGGCCGCCCAGGGATTCCCGAGCGCTCGATCGCTCCTTGCTCCACGGCATCGCCTGGACCAGCGGCGCGAAGTGGGTCGGCCAGGTGCTGGCGTGGGCCTCGGCGCTCATCGTGGCGCGGCTGCTGAGCCCGGAGGACTACGGTCTGGTGGGGATGGCCTCCATCTACCTGGGCTTGATCACCGTGGTCAGCGAGTTCGGTCTCGGGACGACCGTGGTCACGCTTCGCGATCTGCGCGCAGACCAGGTGGCACAGCTCAACGGGCTTGCACTGATGGTCGGAGTGGGGAGCTTCGCCGTCTCCTGCGTCGCGGCGATCCTGCTCGGTCGCTTCTTCCACGCGCCGCGGCTTCCCGTCGTCGTCGTGGCCATGAGTGCTGGCTTCCTGATCACCGCGTTCAAAACGGTGCCCTTCGCGCTGCTGCAGCGGGAGCTGCGCTTCCGGGCGCTCGCCCTCGTGGACACGGCTCAAGCGGTACTGCTGTCGGTCGCTATGATCGCCTGCGCGGTGGTCGGCCTGGGGTATTGGACGCTCGTCGTCGGCGGGCTGCTGAGTGCCGCGCTCTCGACGGGAGCGACGCTCGCGCTGCGGCGCGCGGCGTTCGCTTGGCCCCGTCGGGGATCACTGGCGCACGCCATGACCTTCAGTGGCGAGGTGCTCGTCGCCCGGCTCTCCTGGTACTGGTACTCGAACGCCGACTTCGTCGTTGCCGGCCGAATCCTGGGGAGTGCGGCGCTCGGCCTGTACCAGATCGGGTGGAACCTGGCGAACATCCCCATCGACAAGGTCACCAGCCTCGTAGGTCAGGTCACCCCGGCCGTGTTCGCCGCGGTGCAGCAGGACCACGCCGCGCTCCGGCGCTACCTCCTCCGGGTCACCGAAGGACTCGCGCTGGTCACCCTCCCTGCGGCCTTGGGGATGGCGCTGGTCGCGCCGCAGTTCGTGCTCCTCGCGCTCGGCGACAAGTGGCATGGCGCCATCGTGCCGCTACAGCTGCTCGCGCTAAGCGCCGCGTTCCGCGCCGTTACTCCCATGCTGCCCCAGGTATTGATCGCGGTCGGCAAGACTCGTCTCGCCCTGCAATACGGTGCGTTGTGCGCGATCGTGCTTCCCACGGGGTTCTACCTGCTGGGGCAGCGCTGGGGCATCGTGGGGATCGCGCTCGTCTGGGTGTTCGTCTTCCCGATCCTGGTGCTCCCGGCGTACCGGCGTGTCTTGCGGACCATCGACCTTCCGAGCCTGGAGTACCTGGGGGCGCTGTGGCCAGCGGCGAGCGCCTCCCTGCTGATGGGCGCCGCCGTGCTGGCGGTCCAATGGACGGTGGGGGGATCGCTGTCGCGAGCGATGAGCTTCAGCGCTCAGGTGGGCGCTGGGGTGGTCGTCTACGTTGTGACGTGCCTTGCCTTGCATCGCGGGCGCCTGGCGGCATTTGCCCGCGGCCTGCGGGCGATGCGCGCGTCGCCCTGATCACCTGCCTGTTGATGCCGCGACGCCCGCCTTCGAGGTGATGCTCGTCGGCCAGGGCGACCGAACCGGCGCCGGTGGCTTCGTCGACGCGTCCGTGTGAAAGTCCGGGACGAGCGTCCGGAGCTGGTAGCGCAGCTCCTCTTCCGCGCGACAGGCCCGCGCGGCCTCGACGAGTAAGGCGACCGACTCGCCAACCTCCTCGGGAAGGTGATTGTTCGTCGCTCGCAGGATCTTGCTGTGCCGCGTCGCCAGCACCTCCTCGTGTAGGAAGAACGGCTCCTCGTGCAGGCGCTCGCCCGGTCGGATCCCGGTGTAGCGGATCTCGATATCCTTGCCCACCTCGAGTCCGGACAGGCGGATCAGATCCGTTGCCAGGTCCGCGATGCGGATCGGGTTGCCCATGTCGAGGACGAACACCTCGCCGCCCGAGCCCAGCGCACTCGCTTGCAGCACCAGCTGGACAGCTTCGGGGATAGTCATGAAGTAGCGGTGCATGTCGGGGTGGGTAACGGTCACCGGTCCGCCCGCGCGAATTTGTGCGAGGAAGATTGGCACGACGCTGCACCGGCTGCCCAACACGTTGCCGAAACGGACCGACACGAAATTCCGCCCGGTCCGCACCGCGGCCTCCTGCACTACCATCTCCGCCACGCGCTTGGTGGCCCCCATGACGCTGGTGGGGCGCACCGCCTTGTCCGTGGAGATCAAGACGAAGTGCCGCGTATCGACCTCGACGGCGCAATCGACGACGTTCTTGGTTCCTAGGACATTGTTGGTGACGGAATCGGAGACGTTGTCTTCCATCAGCGGCACGTGCTTGTGTGCCGCTGCGTGGAAGACCGCGTCGGGGCGAACGCGACCGAAGACCGTCCGCATCCGCAGCCGGTCCCGGATGTCGGCGATCACCGCCGTGATGCGCAGGGCCGGGAAGGCGCCATTGAGCTCCTCGCGGATGTCGAAGATCTCGTTCTCGCCGTTCCCGAGGAGCACCAGGTGCGCCGGCTTGAGCCACGCCAGCTGACGCGCCAGCTCGCTGCCGATCGAGCCGCCGGCGCCCGTGACGAGGACAGTGCGGCCGGCGACGATGGCGCGCACGGGTTGTAGGTCCGTCCGCACCGGCTCGCGCCGGAGCAGATCCTGAATCTCGACTTTGCGAAGGTGCGACATGCTCACCCGCCCCGACAGGATCTCGGACAGCGCGGGGACCGTGCGGGCGGGAATGCGAGCCTCCATCGCCGCTCGCACGACGCCGCGGACCACTCCCCCGGGAGCGGCGGGCATAGCGATCAGAATCTCTTCGATACGGTGCTGCTCGATGAGCGTGCGCGTCTCGGACAGGGCCCCCAGCACGGGGACATCGTTCAGCCGGGTGTTGTGCTTCCGCGGGTCGTCGTCGACGAACCCCACCGGTTCGAGCGCGAGTTGCGGATTCGCGAGCAGCTCGCGGAGGATCATTTCTCCAGCGGCGCCCGCACCCACGATCAGCACCCGCTTGCCAGCGCGGCCGGCGCGGCGCTGGCCGTTCGCGAGCGTCCGGACCAGCAGCCGCGGCGCGGCCACGACGGTGATCGTGAGGAACGCGTCCAACATGGCCACCGACATGGGCACCCGCACGAGCGTGAGGCCGCTCGCCGGCAGCCCGATCAGTCCGAGGAGGGCGGACGCGCTGGTCGCGACGACGGTCGCCTCGATGATCTTCGTCAGGTCGGGAACGCTGGCGTGGCGCCACAGCCGCCCGTACATCCCGAAGGACAGGAACACAACCAGCTTGACCAGCAGCGACGCTCCGGCGTAGACGGCGGCCGTGCGAGCGTCGGCGGGGCGCCACCCCAGGCCTTCGAACCGAATCGCGTAGGCGAGCCACGGCGCGGCGGCGAGTAGCGCCAGATCCGAGAGAAAGAGATAGCGGTTGCGAATGTTTGGCACGCGTGCCACCACGTGCAAGGAACTTGCCCGCCGGTGCCCCGACGCAGGGGGCGCGTAAGGACCGCATCATGAGTGTCTTTGAGCACGCGCGCGGCACTCCCTCGGGTCGCGCTCGGCAAACGTTGTTGGGTAAGGGCGACATCTGCCGCGGTGAGTCTGCTGTGGCGGGGACTCCACAGCGCGGGAGCCGGCCTGGTATGGGCCTTGCGTTACACGCGGCGTATGGGCAAGGCCGCCTTCTGGCTTCTC
>DASQAH010000068.1:0-5028 GCA_035635835.1 Gemmatimonadales bacterium | reverse complement strand
TTCCTGTCGGCCACCTACAGCCAGAACTTCTCCGACCGCTTCTCGGCCGGGTTCTCGGCGAAACTGATTTCGGACGCGCTGGGCGCGACCAAGGCGACCGGGTTCGCGCTCGACTTCGGGACCAACTTCCACGCCATGCTGGGAGAGCGACCGATCCGCGCGGCCTTCGTGATCGCGAACCTTGGGACGAACCTGCGAGCCGACGGCTCGGGACTGGAGGCGGGGGTTGCGCGGACACCGCCCCTGGGGACCGTTGATATCCCTCAAGAGAGACAGCCCGCGCGGCTGCGGGCGTCGAGCTGGGGCCTGCCGGTGTTCTTCCGCGTTGGTATCTCCCTCGACGTCGTCGCCCGGGGCCAAAACCGGCTGACGCTGCTGTCGGAGTTCAGCCAGCCGAGCAACAACAAGCCGACCGCCGGTGGCGGCCTGGAATACGCCATGACGAACCTGGGGAACAGCGGTTTCTCGCTAGCCGCCCGGGGGAGCTACACCGTCCAGCCGGCCAATAACCTGGCGCCGGACGCGACGGCGGCAGGCTTCACATCGAAGTACAATGCGTCCAGCTTCACGTCCGACGGCCTGGCGGTCGGTGGCGGGCTCGCGTACGGCCGCGGCAATTGGAAGATCGGCTTCGACTATGCGTACCGGAACCTCGGTCCGCTGGGCGGGACGAATTTCCTGAGCTTCAGCCTCGGCTGGTAGCAGCAGGGAGTGTAGTGAAGGGACCGACGTTGACGGCCCTGGCGCTCATCGTCGCCGGGAGCGTGAGTGCCTGGCCGCAGTCGCGGACAGATGTGACGCTCGGAGTGAGTGCGGTGCGGTACTATCGGGGCACGCCCGAGGCCATGCAGACACTCGTCGACGTCTTCTGTCGGGTGCCCCTCACCCTTGTAAGTCCGATCGGGGGGGAGGGGAGTGGGGCGGCTTTCCGGGTCGCCGTGGCGGTACGGGATTCCAGTGGGCTGACGCTCACTGCGCCGTCCTGGTCGTCGGCGGTGCCGGCCGCGATGCTCCGGGTGCGCGGCGCCTCCATGGCCGAGCATATGGCGTTCGCGGTCAAGCCGGGCCGCTACACCGTCGCCGTGACGGTGACCGACTCGGCGACTGGGCGGGTTGCCCACCAACAGGCCACCGTGCAGGCCTTTGCCGGCGCGCCCGGCGGGTCGGACCTGCTACTGGGCACCGACATCCGCGCGGTGGCGGGGTCAGCGGATTCGGTGGTGCGCGACGGCGAGCTGCGCAAGGGGGCGCTCGTCATCCAGACGTCGGGCGACCCGGTGCTGACGCCCCAGAGTGCCAGGCTGGGCTACTACCTGGAGCTCTACCCGGCGAGGGCGGAGAGCGCCACGGTCGTGGTTCGGGTGTTGAAGGCGACCGGCGAGCCGGTGATTGCAACGCCAGCGCAGCGTGTTGCGGTGGCGGCCGGGGGCGGCGTGACGCAGGGGTTGGTGGACCTTGCCGGGTTGCCGGCAGGCCGGTACCAGCTGGAGGTGAAAGCGGCGGGAGGGGATTCGTCGCTGACGCGGACGGCCCCATTTGGGATGAGCGGCTTCGAGACCGTGGCCACGGCGCAGACCCTGGTATCGTCGGGTGAGGACCTGTTCTCGCGGATGTCCGAAGCGCAGCTCGACACGCTGTACATGCCGCTGGTCTACCTGATGTCGTCGCAGGAGCAGGGAGTCTACTCGACGTTGTCCCTGGAGGGTAAGCGGAACTGGCTGCGGCAGTTCTGGGCCAAGCGCGATCCGACACCGGGGACGGCGCACAACGCGGAGCGTGAAGGGTTCTATCAGCGTATCGCTGAGGCGAACCGGCGCTATCGCGAGGGCGGCTCGTCGGCGGTCCCGGGCTGGCGCACCGATCGCGGGCGGATCTTCATCAAGTACGGGCCGCCCGACGAGGTGCTGGAGCGCCACCAGTCGGCGAGCAGCCCACCGTACGAAGTCTGGAAATACACGCGGGTGCGAGCGCTGAAGTACGTGTTCATGGATTTGACGCGGTTCGGCAACTACGCGTTGATCTATACCGACGACCGGCGGGAGCCGAGCCGGCCGAACTGGGAGGAGCTCCTGGGCACCGAGGCGGTGCAGGATGTGCAGCGCTTCTGAGGAGGCGCTGGGAGACCATCAAGCGAGGATCGTATGACTCGACGTTTCTTCGGACTGCAAGGCGCGCTTCTCGGAGGGCTGCTTCTCGGCTCGTGTAAGCAGGATTCCATCACGACCGTGGGCATCGGCACCCCCGCCGGAGTGTCACTGGAGTTCAAAACCCGCACGATGGCAGTGGCGGACTCGGTGCGGACGTTCGCGCTGGTGCGCGACCAGGTCGGCAACCCGCTGGCACTCGCGGTTACGTTGACCCCGGGGTGCACCTCCGGGATCGTATCGGTCGGCTCCGCCTCGGACGCCCCGCTAGTGCGCACGGCGTTCGTGGTGAGGGCGGTGGGCTACGGGACGGGGTGCGTGATCGCTTCCGCCTCCGGCTTCGTCGACACCATGAAGGTCACGACCGTGCCGGCATCGCTCGTGGTGACCGGGGTGAGCGGCACGATCGCAGGCAAGCCCGACACGGCGAACTCGGGGTCGGTGGTGACCTACACGTATGCCTATAAGGACGCTGCGGGTGCCGTCATGAGCGGCCTCCCCGCAGCAACGACGCCGACGTTCCAGTCGTCGGATACGACGATCGCCCAGATCGCGGGCCTCACGGCGACGGGTCGCGGGGCGGGCCTCGCGACGCTCACCTTGAGCGGGACGGCAGGGTTGACGACCCTCAAAACGCTTGCGGTGCTGCCTCTCGCCTTCACAGGCACTACATCCAGCCCGGTGAATCCCGGGGCCTTCCTCACAATCCGCCGCGACCCGGCAGGTCCCATCTTCACGGCCAGCACTAGAGTGAGTATCGGGACGATCACCTCGCTGACCGCGGATTCGTTCAAGGTCCGCATCTCCGACCTCTCCAGCGCCACGGCACATGGCTTCTCGCTCAGCGGGGTTGGGCCGAACTACTTAGCGTATGCCAACGGCACCTACACGACTAGTGCGCCGGCAGCATTCGTGGGGACGTTCGGGCCCTCGCCCGTGACGCCAACAGACACCATCACCGTGACGCAGGCCGCTGGCGATTCGGCGTTCAGCGCCACCATGAAAGTGTTCCGGGCCACGCCCGGGGGCGGCCTAACTGCGGTGACGCCGATCGCGCTCACGGCGGCGTCCTTCAAACTGCTGAGCACTGATTTGGACGCGGGCGGAACATACACCATTCAAATCACGCGCCTCGGCACGAACAACCTGGCGCGTCTGGGGACCTACACGCTGGCAGTCGGCACGTACGGTGGGACGGTGTCGCCTAACTCGGGCGTGCCCGCCAACAAAATCGTCCTGCATCGCGGCGCCGGTGATCCAACATTCGCCGCCGGCATGCAAGTTTACCTTGGGGGCATCCAGACCTTCATCGAGTCGTTCTCGGCCGACACCGCATTAGTGGTCGTGCCCCCATTTGGCGCGAGCGGGGCGATGGACTTGCGCATCAGCCGCATCGGTGCGGGTCGGTTGGCGCTGGACGGGCTTGGGATTTTCAACAGCACGAGCGCTACGCTACTTGACCCCCCTGCTTACAGCAACATCACGCCGGATAAGCCCATCGCGATCACGGGCAACGGGAACACCTACCTCGTCGAGTCGGGTACCTGTCCCAGCGGAGTAGCGGCCAATGGGGGCGAGAAATGCGACGCCTACTACAAGGTCACCAACACCGGAGCGCTTCCGGATACAATCACCTTTAGCGCGGGGTGGTTCGACGGGGCCACCGATGGGGACCTCCTCATTTGCAAAGGGGACGCCCTGTCCAACCCCGTGCCCAACAACGTGCCCTCGTGTGGGACCGCTGCCGGGGGAGCTGATATCATCAACTGCGCCTGCGCGTTTGGCGAGGGTCCTCCCGAAGTCATCACGTTGATCCTGGCTCCCGGGAAGACGTTCGTCATTTGGGTCAACATGTTCAGCCCGAATGACCCGGCCACGCTGATCCAACTGAAGGTCAGTGGCTTGAAGTGAGCTCCTAAGGCTCCCTTTGCAGGCCGAAGCGCAACGCCCGGAGCAGCTGCTCCGGGCGTTCGCGCTTTCAGGACGGCCGAGACCTGCGCTCGAGCGCTATTCGCACCAGCCCTGCCCACAGAGCCGCCCCCACCGCGACGTGGGCGGCCTGCAACGGGCCTGGAAGGGCCAGCAGGACCATCGCGGCGCCGATCACGACCTGAACGCCTACCAGCCCAAGCAGGAGCAGCAGGCTGCGCTGGTGCGTACGCAACGCCCACACGGTGACGTAGGTCGCTAGCGTGTAGGCGAGCAGGCGGTGCGCCCAATGGACGCTCTCCAGGGAGTTGCTGGTGGAGAGCTGGCCGTTGCAGAGTGGGAAACCGAGGCAGGCCCTCGCCGCACCAAGGTTCGCTGTAAGGGCGCCGAGGAGCACGGTGACGAAGCCGAGGGCCACGGGGACAGCGGCCACCGGTGTGGGCCAGCCGAGCTGCCCCACTCGCGTGGCGGCCAGCAGAGCGGCGAGCAATAGCATTGCGGTGGCCAGGTGGAGGACGACCATCGTCGGCGTGAGTCCGGTCTTGACCGTGATCGCCCCCAGCGCGACCTGCAGCAGAACCAGGCAGAAGGCGAGGTACACAGACGTTGCCGGGAAACGCCCCTCCCCACTCGCCACCCCGCGGTTGAGCCACCAGGCGTAGGCGCCCAGCATCCCCACGAGGACCACAACCAAGGCGGCGGCGAGGCGGTGGCCGTACTCTATCAAGGTGGGGAGGTCGAGCGGTGGGAGCAGCCGACCGTTGCACAGGGGCCAGTGGTCACCGCAGCCGAGCCCGGAGCCGGTAATGCGGACGATGGCGCCGAGGATGATCAGGAGGTAGGTGCAGACCGCGGCAGCCCAGGCGAGCTGCGTGTAACGTCGCGTCATGGGTCGCGAAATGTATATTCCCGAGCCTCATGTCCGCACCCGCGCCAAGCCACGTTCCCCCCCCCC
>DASQAH010000067.1:0-4280 GCA_035635835.1 Gemmatimonadales bacterium | reverse complement strand
ACGGCGGCCGTCCCGCGAGCAGTTCGTAACCGAGCGCCCCAACGGCGTACAGGTCGGCGCGGTGGTCCACGTTGGGATCGCCGGCCGCCTGCTCGGGCGCCATATAGGCCGGCGTGCCGAGCGCCATGCCGAGGGAGGTCAGCGTCCCGGACCCGGTCGAGCTCGAGACCGCTTTGGCGACGCCGAAGTCGGTCACCAGCGCGTGTTTCCCCGAGAGCAGCACGTTGTCGGGCTTCACGTCGCGGTGCACGATGCCGTGGGCGTGTGCGTAGGCGAGCGCGTCGCACACGTCGCGCAGGATGCGCACCGTGTCGCCCACGGGCAGCTCACGCTCGTGGATGATGCGGGCGCGCAGCGACTCGCCCGCGATGTGCGGCATGACGTAGTAGAGCAAGTCACCCTGCGAACCGGCGGTGAGCAGCGGGACGATATGGGGATGCTGCAGCGCGGCGGCCAGCCTGATCTCACGCTCGAACCGCTCGGCGCTCACGCCCGCCGCCAGCTCGGGAGGGAGCACCTTCACCACCACTTGCCGGCCGAGCCGTACTTCCTGGGCGAGGAAGACGCGGCTCATGCCGCCGCCGCCGAGCTCGCGCTCGACACGGTACGTGTCACCTAATGCAGTCTGCAGACGTTCTCGAAGTTCGGCCACGCTCTATGATACCGGAGACAGAAGCCAGACGGCTAGGCGTAAGACAGACGGGTAGGCGCGAGACAGACGGCTAGACGTCGAGACGGCTAGCGGGGACTAGGCATGAGTCCGTAGGTAGGGCTAACTGCTCCCTCCGCCCTGACAGCCGCTAGCCGTCTAGCCGCCTGCCTGGTACCGAGCCGTCTCCCCGTCTTACAGACGGGCTGCACCGGACATTGGTTACACTGGGGCGCTCGAGCCTTACAGACCAAGGCTCCCAGCTCCATGATCGCCTGATTGAACTTCCAGGCTCGTTTGCCATCCTTCGGCACCAGCGTACGTGCCAAGTCCCAGATCTTCGTTGCACGTTGCAGGTTGCCCGTTGCACGATCGAAGAACACGCGCCGGAGCACCCGATTGACGTTGGTGTCGACTGCCGGCACCGGCTTCTCGTACGCAAAGGTCGCTACTGCGCCGGCGGTGTATGGTCCGACACCGGGAAGCTTCGCAAGCTCCGCGGGATCATCCGGCACCTGACCCCCAGCACCTGACACCTGCTTCGCCAGCGCGTGGAGATTCGAAGCTCGCGCGTAGTAGCCGAGGCCATCCCAGGCCTCCCTCACCGCGCGGGGCCGAGCCCGGGCCAGCGTTTCGAGATCCGGGAACCGCTCCAGGAAGCGCGGATAGTACTCCGCGACGCGGCTCACTTGCGTCTGCTGCAGCATGAACTCGGAGACGAGCACGCGGTACGGATCGCGGGTTTGGCGCCACGGCAAATCGCGCGCGGCGCGGGCCCACCAGGCGAGCAGCTTGCGCGTAAATGCCTGTGCGCGCGCTGGCTTGCGCGCGCGGGGGGTGGACGTATGGGCCATGGGTACCCAAGATACAGCCCATGAGCAACGGTGCGGCGCTCACGCTGGACCCCCTGCGGCTGATCGCCCGCTGGAGCCTGCGCACGGCCGATCACGTCGGCCGCTTCTCCTTCCTCATCGCCGACATGTTCCGCGGACTCGCGGAATGGCGCGTGTGGGTCCCCCGCACGCTCGAACAGGCGACCGCGGTGGGCTACGGGTCGCTGTTCATCGTCCTGCTGGTGGCCGGGTTCGCCGGCGCCGTGACGAGCCTCCAGACCGGCTACCAGTTCACCGGCACGCTGCCGCTGTACTACGCCGGCGCGGTGATCTCGGAATCGATGATCCTGGAGCTCGGTCCGGTGCTCACCGCGCTGATCCTGGCCGGCCGCATCGGTGCGCGCTACGCCGCCGAGCTCGGCACCATGCGGGTCACCGAGCAGATCGATGCGCTCGAGAGCCTGGGCCGCTCGCCCGTGTCGCACCTGCTCATCCCGCGCGTGATCGCGGGGCTGCTCGTGATCCCGGCGCTCACCATGTTCGCCAATGCAATGGGCATCGTGGTGGGCTATCTCACCGCCAAGGGCTCGCTCGGGCTCACGTACGGCGATTTCGAGTATGGGGCGCGCTACTTCTTCCGGCCGCTCGACCTCTGGTACTCGGGCATCAAGAGCGGTTGCTTCGCGGCGGCGCTCACGACCATCCCGTGTTACCTGGGTTTCAACACGCAGCAGGGCGCCGAGGGGGTGGGGCGCGCCACCACGCAGGCGGTAGTGGCCGCGTCGGTCGCGATCCTGATGCTCGACGCGCTCATTACGAAGCTGCTGCTGGTGGCGAAATGATCGAGCTGCTCGACGTTCACAAGCGATTCCTCGACAACGTGGTGCTGGACGGCGTGTCGCTCGAGGTGAAGGACGGCGAGACCGTCGCACTGCTCGGCCCCTCCGGCGTGGGGAAGAGCGTCACCCTGAAGATGATCAACGGCCTGCTGCGGCCCGACTCGGGGGACGTGATCGTGGACGGGCTGCACGTGCCGCAGCTGGGGCGCAAAGAGCTGGCCGCACTGCGCTCCAAGATCGGCTACGTGTTCCAGTACGGCGCGCTGTTCGACTCGATGAGCGTGGCGGAGAACATCCGGCTCGGCATCACCGACGAGACATGCTATAACGACGCGAAGTTCTGCGAGAACCGGGTGCTCGAGTGCCTGCGGCTCGTGAACCTCCCGCCCGAGGTGGCGAAGAAGTATCCGGCGGAGCTGTCGGGCGGGATGAAGAAGCGCGTGGGGATCGCGCGGGCCATCGCGGGGCAGCCCAAGTATCTCTTGTACGACGAGCCGACTTCGGGGCTCGATCCCGTGAACGCCGACGTGATCGATGGTTTAGTGGAGCGTCTGCGAGATGAACTAGGCGTGACGAGCGTGGTGGTGTCGCACGACGTGCGAGGCTCGTTCCGGGTGGCGGACCGGGTGGCGCTCCTGTGGCAGGCGAAGATCCGCGCGGTGGGCGCGCCGGACCAGATCCTCGCGTCCAAGGATCCCGCGGTGCTGCAGTTCCTGGAGCGCGATCTCGAGATGACGCTGATCCAAGCCGAGGGAGCGACGCGTGGACGTAACGTATAAGCGCGAAGTCACGGTCGGGGCCCTGGTGCTGGTGGGCTTCGTCGTGTTCACGGGCTTCATGTTCTGGCTCACCGGCCGCTCGATTGTCTCCAAGGCCATCCCGGTGAACGTCGTGTTCAAGAATATCAGCGGCTTGAAGGAAGGCGACCCGGTGCGCGTGTCGGGGGTGAAAAAAGGGCGGGTGGGGCAGGTGCGCCTCGAGCGCGTGGGGCACGTGACCGTGACGCTGACCCTCGATCCCGAGGTGCGGCCCCACAAGGACGCGCGCGCCACCGTCGCTTCGGCGGATTTCCTGGGCGCCAAGTACATCGATTACGACCCCGGCCTGGCCGACACCCTGCTGCCGCCTGGCGTGGTCATTCAGGGCGTCACCGAGGAGCAGTTCGCCGATGTGGCGCAGGGGGCGGCGAAGAGCGCGCAGGAGCTGATCGCCAACGTGAACAAGGGGCTCAACCCGGGCCAGCTCGCGACCGACATTCACAACACGCTGGTGGCCACGCAACGCGGCATGGAAGCGCTCACCAAGGCGACCAACGGTCCGGCGATCCAGCAGACTCAGGCGACGCTCGCGTCGCTCGAGCGCGTGATGTCGCACCTCGACACGCTGTTGGGTGCCGCCAACCCGGCGCAGACCGGCAAGCGGCTCGACACGTTGAGCACCAATCTCACGCAGCTGACCGGTCGCCTGGCGGACGCGACGGGATCGCTCAAGGGATTGCTCGACAAGATGGACAAGGGAGAGGGGACGCTCGGAAAGATTGCGACGGATACGATGCTGTATAAAAATCTGAATGCGACGCTCAAGTCCCTAAGTGAACTCCTGACGGATCTGAAAGAACGGCCCGGGAGGTATCTGACCGTCAAAGTCTTCTAGAGCGGGCAGCGGGTCTCCCTCCGCGACAAAAATACGCAGTCGCTCCGGGAGACCCGCTGCCCGCTCCGGCACCCCTCCGCTCACCAGATCGTCGCCTTGAGACTATCCGCCCTCACCATCTGATCCCCTGCCTTGCACCCGAAGGCCTCCGCGAACTCCTTCAGATTCGAAACGGCTCCCATGCCGCGCCAGCGAGCCGGCGCGTGCGGGTCCACCACGACCTGATTGCGCAGGTACTGATCGGTGGCCTTGGCGCGCCAGATCTGGGCCCACGCCAGGAAGAAGCGCTGCTCGGGGGTGAAGCCG
>DASQAH010000066.1:0-2275 GCA_035635835.1 Gemmatimonadales bacterium | reverse complement strand
CCGCCCGCCCACCGCGGCGCAGGCCGCCGCGTCAGCGATCGGTGACTTGGGCCCGAACACCGGCCGGCCGTCGCGAGTCTCCCGCCAGCGCTCTCGCTGGCCGCGCGGCGGCACACACCAGTTCACGTGCTGGTGCCAGTGGGCGATGCCGAGGGGGATCCGCCCGTGCAGCTCCTCCTCCGGTGTCTGCGCCCGGTCGACATACATCACCCCGACGAGCTCAAAGCGGCCGTCCGCGCTCTGGCGGTAGAGCAGCGAAGTCGGGTTCGCTGGGTCGAAGCGGAACGCTTCCGCGACCGCGTTGCGCCAGTTGGTGAAGTGGTAGACCGGCTGTCTCACGCCCGGCAGGAACTGCCGGAAGCCATCGGCTTCGGCGACTCGCACGTCGCGGTACTTGCCCAACGCCTCGCGGATCTGGACGACCAGGGCCGCGGCGCGGGCAGAGTCGGCCGCCGTGGCAGGTCGCGCGGCGGTCATATGCAGATGGGGGTCCGCCCCCATCGTGCCACTCATCGCTTCATGCGCGGCGGCGGTCGCGTTGTGATCGGTCGAGTCCATCGCTCCCATTTCGCCGGACTGGGCGGGCTGCTGGGCGCGGCACGCGGTCGCAACCAGCACGAGAGCGAGCAAATTGCAGAAGGACCGCATGGAGTCTCCCTATTTGATGATCACGGCCGGTACGTCCTTCGCCTTGACGAGGGCGTTGAACGCCGGTACGTCCGCGTCGAGCACTGTCTTCAAGCGGTCCAGCTGTGTCTGGAGCTGCACGGACAACGCTTCGAAGACCTGGATCGCCTGGTCGGTGGGCAGCGCGTCTGTGCTGCCTACGACGCCCGCGAGGGAGGCGATTCTATTGTTGAGCTTGATGGGGTAGTTGAGCGGGTCCTCGCTGCTCTGATTCTTGACCTGGTAGATCTCCTCCTCGATCGCGCCGAGCCGCGCCTTGAGCGAGTCGGCAGCGGCGGCAACCTCGGCGCCCCCCGACCGGCCGTGGACGTGCTGCACCGCGGCCTCGAGCTGCGTTTTCACGTCGCGGATGCGCGTGACCGCATCGTTCGCGGCCGACACCCGATCCCGGATCCGCAGCAACAGATCGAACTGCCGCTGCAGATCCACCGTCGTAGCATGGTTGCGCGGGTCGAGTCGCACCGTGAACGGCTGGGTCGTACTCCAGGCGCCGACCGACAGCCGGACTTTGTAGGACCCGGGCACGGCGAGCGGCCCCTGCGTGCCGGCCGCCCAGAAGACGAGGCCCCGAAACCGGTGGGCGCCGGGGTAGCGCAGGTCCCAGACGAAGCGGGTGAGCCCGCCCCCGGTAGTGAGCCGGAGCGAGTCCTCAGGGGTCGTGGGCCGCGTGGACCAGCGGCGCACCAATGAGTCCCGCGCATCGAGGATCTCAAGGCGCACCTCCGTGTCGGATCGCTGGCGCAGGTAGAAGTAGATAGACGCGCCGCTCAACGGATTGCGGCCCATGCCTGGGGCCCCGCTCCCAAACCCACTCCCGCCCAGCCCGCGCCACGCGTCCACCGGCGCGTAGAGATGACGCTCGGCACGGATCACGTCGGGGGTCACCTGCCGCAGCGGCGACACGTCGTCCAGAATCCAGAACGAGCGGCCATGCGTGGCGGCCGCGAGGTCGTTGTCCTTCACGACCAGGTCATGGACCGGGACGACCGGCAGGTTGCGCTGCAGCGGCTGCCACGTCGCGCCGTCGTCGAAGGAGACGTAGACGCCGAACTCGGTCCCCGCGTAGAGCAGGCCCCGTCGTACCGGATCTTCCCGCACCACGCGCACGAAGTGCGTGGGGGCGATGCCGGAGGTGATCCTGCGCCAGCTCTTCCCAAAATCGTGCGTGACGAATGCGTATGGAGTGAAATCGTCAAGCTTGTAGCGGGTCGCGGCGACGTAGGCGGTCGCGGCCTCCTGCGGCGAGGCTTCGACCGTGCTGATCTGCGTGCCGGCGGTGACGCCCGGCGGCGTGACGTTCTGCCACGTCTTCCCGCCATCATGAGTCAACTGCACTAGGCCATCGTCCGTGCCGACCCAGATGAGCTGTGAGTCCCGCGGGGAGGGCGCGATGGTGAAGATCGTGCCGTAGTACTCGATGCTGGTGTTGTCCTTGGTGATCGGCCCGCCCGAGGAGCGCTGCTTGGTCGTGTCGTTACGGGTCAGGTCGGGGCTGATCACTTCCCAGCGCTGGCCCTCAGTCGTCGAGCGGAACAACACCTGCGCGCCCGCATAGAGCACTGACGGGTTGTTGGGCGCCAGTACGATC
>DASQAH010000065.1:0-3405 GCA_035635835.1 Gemmatimonadales bacterium | reverse complement strand
ACCAACCTCTGGGGCGAGCGATGGTCGAAGCTCTCCGTGAACTGCATGGCCAACGGCCTGGCTGGCCTGTCCGGCCTGGGCTCGGCCGAGGTCCGCACCCGGGACGGCGTGCGGCGCGTGGCCATCCATCTGGCCGCCGAGGCCATCAAGGTCGGCCGCGCCCGCGGTCACGAGGTGGAACCGATCTGGGGCATCACCGCCCAGCGCTTCGTCGACGCCGCCGAGGGGCGGATGCTGGCCGACGTCGAGCGCGACATGGCGGAGCGGGCCAAAGAGCTGGCGGGCGGACGGCCGTCGCTGCTCCAGGACGTCATGCGCGGGCGCCGCACCGAGGTGCAATACCTGAACGGTTACGTCTCCGAGCAGGGCCGGCAGGTCGGAATCCCCACCCCGTTCAACGACAAGGTCGTGGAGCTGATCACCCGCGTCCCTCCGGGCACGCTCAAGCCCGACCCGAGAAACCTCGAGCCGCTGGTGGCGATGCTGCCGAAGTAGCCACCTCTCGCTCGCCCGGCGTCGCCTTGGTTGGGTTAGGATGGCACGCGAGGTCTGACCGCGGTATGTGAACGCATTCCAAACGAGCGACAGACGAGGAGCGGGGAATGGAAAAGAAGCGCGTGTTCGGGACGGGCGGGGAGCTCCTGGTCCACCAGCTGGTCGCGCAGGGAGTGTCCTACGCGTTCACCAATACCGGGAGCGCGGAGGCCGGCTTCTTCAATGCGCTGCTCACCGTTCCGGGTGTGCAGCCGATCCTGCTCCTCGCCGAGTCGCTGGTGCTGTCGGCCGCGGACGGCTACGCGAAGGCCGCGCGCAAGCCCGCCTTCGTCAACGTGCACCTCGCGGCGGGAACGCGTCAGGGCTCCGGCCAGCTCCAGAACGCGTACTTCGACGGCACGCCGATGGTCGTCACGGCGGCGATGCGTGACGTGGGCTCCTACGGCGACCACGGGGCGCTGGTGGCGAGCGGGGGCTTCTCGCAGATGGGCGCCGTGGAGGACATCACCAAGCGACGCTGGGAAGTGTGGGATGCGGGCGGGATTCCCACTGTCACGCGGCGCGCGTTCAAGGACGCGCTGACGTTCCCGACGGGCCCCGTCTACGTGGCGTATGCGAGCTCTGCGCTGGAAGCCACCAACGTTGAAGGGCTGATCCAGGCCGCCGAGGCCCCGCACATGGGTATGACACCGGACGCGGGCGTGATCCACGCGATCTGGGACGCGCTCCTCAATGCCGAGAAGCCCTTGCTCGTCTGCGGGCCGGACATCGGGGCCGCGGGCGCGGAGGACGAGATCCTGACGCTGGCCGAGCGCCTCGGCCTGCCCGTGGCCACGGGCATCTTCGACTACGGCAGCTTCCCCGTGCATCACCCCAACTATGCGGGCGCCGTCGAGACTCTCTCCGAGGACGGCTATGACGTCGTGTGCTGCGTGGGCTATCGGCAGAACACGCGTGGCAATGCGACGGACCTGCGCTTTACCTCCGCGGGCACCATCATCGGCATCGGCCAGGACCCGTCGCAGCTCGGCAATACCTTTCCCCTCGACGTCGCCGTCTGGGGCAATGTGCGGCACACGCTGTCCGCCCTGAACGCCGCGTGGAAGGATGCCGATGCCCGGCAGCCGCACATCGAGCGCCGGCGCGCCGACGTGCGCGCGCGGGGTGAGCAGCGGATTCGCAAGCTGCACGACGAGGCCATGGCCCTCGCGACGGATCGGCCGATTCACCCGAACTACCTGGCGCATCTGGCGGGCGAGGTCTTGCCCGCCAACACCATGATCGTGTCCGAGAGTTTCCGCAATGCCGACCACCTCATGCCCTTCGGCCTCGACAAGAGCCAGTGGCGGCTCGTCCGGAGCTTCGGCGCCTCCCTCGGTTACGGCATCGGGGCGGCGGTGGGGGCGCAGCTCGGCGCCCCGGACCGCCCCGTCGTGTGCAGCCTCGGCGACGGCGCGGTGATGTACAGTGCCTCGGGCTTCTGGACGATGGCCCGTTACGGCCTGCCGATCCTGACGATCGTCTGGAACAACCTGAACTACCAGACGGTGCGCACCAACTTCCACACCTTCGGGGGCGAGATGGCCAAGCAGAAGAAATATCCCGAGGTCTATCTGGGTGAGCCGGAGATCGACTTCGTGATGCTCGCGAAGGCGCAGGGCATCCAGGGCAGCGAGGTCCGCGAGCCCAAGGACCTGAAGGCCGCGCTGCGGCGCGGTGTCGACGCCATCACGGCGGGTGAGCCGTATGTGCTCGACGTGCGCGTGGCCACCGTGGGGACGGGCGCGGAGTCCACCTGGCACCAGCGCTTCAAGCTGCGGAAATAGGCGGCCCGCTGCCGCGAGAGTGCGGGGCCCCTGTAATCCCTGCGACTACCTTGCCGTGTGGCTGGACGCAAGCAGGTCCGCTGGCGCCAGGTACGTCATAGAAGCTGCAACGCCCCCGTGCATAGCGCGAGGGCGTTTTGTTCTGCATTTGCACGGCTTGCGTCAGCCAGAGCCAGGAGGCAGGCGACCCACCTAGTCTATTTTTAGGCTTCCTGGTTTTGTGATCGTTCTATGCGAAGGCGCGCCGCCGCAGTAACGCGACTGACAGAAGAGCGACGCCCATCAGCAACCAGGTAGAGGGTTCCGGAACCGGAACCCCCTGGTCGGTAAAACCGGCAGGGAGATGATTAGGATCGGGAAAGATGGTGATGGCCGGGTCAGGGAAGTCTTCTCCCCAAGGGAGGTCGACCTGCTGATTGACGACTCCGGCGTTGAACTTGAACTGTGCCAAGGCAGTGAGGTTGGTTACATTTCCAACATTCACACCAACCGGCCCACCAGTAACGCTAAAGGGAGTACAGACGCCGTTCAAAACGGGGAGAGGCGTGGCTCCGTTGATGGCCACTGTGGCCAAGATGTTGTCGCCGGCGGCGATTGCGGCGGCATTGCAGCTACCGCTATTGAATTCGGAGAAGCTCCAGACTCCCGGCGCCGTTACGTAACTTTGTGAGAGCTGGACGTCCAGCCACAATGGCCCGACCCCAAGCTTGCTTGTGCCGACTCCCCCGCCCCACAGGTAGACAAATTTACCCTGAGAATCAACCGCCAGCATAGTCCCGGTAAAGTTCACTGAGGCATCGTCGAAAACGAACGGTAGCAGGGTGTACCGGTTTGCCAACAGTGTGCCGACGGTGTTGCTCCGGAAGCCTGAATCGAGGGTGTTTCCAGGAAGACAGGGGAACTCGGGTCCCGCACACAATACCGCAGTAACCGTGGCCGCGTGGGCCCGTTGAGGATGCGCCACGCAGATCGCAGCCAGCAACGTCGCTCCCAAGAGCAGTGAGATACGCGTCATGTTTTTCTCCTCGGTCGGTCGTAACCTTGCACAGTAGCCCATGACCCTCTCTCTGTCGCTGTTGCCAAA
>DASQAH010000064.1:0-7405 GCA_035635835.1 Gemmatimonadales bacterium | reverse complement strand
GTCCGCTCGCGCTCTAGCACGTGGCGCTGGCATCGCACTAGGCGCCAGTCGTCCAACCAACGCCGCCCGTTGGCGGCACGCACGGGAGATGCAGCGCGTGCGTCAGGGAACGGCAGCATCCTCTGCCTCGCCCTGCGCGTCGGGCCAGATCGGCGGGACCATGCGCGGAGCATAGCGCAGACGTGCGGGTGAGGATGGGGCGACGCTAAACGCAGCAACGCCCCGGGCTTTCGGCACCGGGGACGTTGACTGTTGAACCGAGGTGAAGTGATCGAGGGGCCGGATCAGCGAACGGTGTAGCCCCGGCCACTCATGCAGGCTGAGAAGGCGCGGTCGTAGCCTTCCTTAGTCTTGGTGTAGTTGTAGGCGCCGCCCACGCCCGCCCCGCCGATACCGCCGGCGGCCGCGCCGATGGCCGCGCCCGTGCCCGCGTGGCCCGTCGCCGCACCGATGGCCGCGCCGGCGGCGGCGCCGCCCACCGCACCGACCAGCGCGCCCACACCAGCGCCCTTGGCGCTATCCGTCAACGGATCGAAACCCGTTTGCTGCTTGGCCCAGGTCTGGCAGTCGGCGGTGTCGCGGGACTGCTTCTCGGCCGTCTGGCCTTTCTGGGGGTACACATAGGCGCTGGGCTGCGCTGCCGGTCCCGAGGCGCACCCCGAGAGCGCCGTGGCGAAGCCGATCAGGGCGGCCCACGCGGACACGCGGTATCCAGTGTGTTTCATGTCTGAGCCTCCTTGGGCTCATTACTCCAGGTTGATGTGCCCTTCTTCGAGTATAGGAGGCCGGATTTTTTCGATCCACCACGTCGGCGGGCGCACCAGCGGGCGGATCAGGTGATCGAGTAGGAGACGAAGGAGGCAGTCATGGGTAGTCCACTTGCTCGCACCAGTCGTGATCGGCGTGGGTCTCCTCCTCCTCCTCATCGCCCTGTTCGCTGATTTTCTTGGGCTTGGGGAGAGCTCCTGGCGTCGGCTGGAAGCAGACACTTTGGAGCCGTTGGTCGGTGTGCTGGTCGTGGTGGCAGGGGCCTATCTGTTGCGTCGGGGGAAGGTGTCTCCGTAGCCCGCGCGGGACACTCGTGGACCTCTGTGTGCGGTGCCTGTTCGCTCGTAGACCGGACGATGGAAATTCTTACACGCAAGGGAACAACCCCTAAAAGGGGAACCTCAAGTGTGATGCGCTTTTACGGGACTCAGGGGCTGGCACGACCGATGCAAAAGCATAACGGCTCTCGCGTTGGGTGTGCCGTCAGCAGGCGGATAGCCCAGCCCGAGGGCAAGATAGTCTCAAGGAGGCGGTGCGACATGACAGGATTCCGCGTGTTCGTGCTCGCTCTGATGATCACTGTCCTGACAGCAACCCCCGCGCTCGCGCACGGTGGCGGCGGAGGTGGAGGTGGGGGCGGTGGCGGCGGAGGAGGTGGCGGTGCTGGAGCCGGTGGAGGGAACGGTGGTGGTAACGGTAATGGTAACGGTGGTGGCAATGGTGGCGGTAATGGTGGTGGCAATGGTGGTGGCAATGGTAATGGTGTCGCCGCTGGCCATAGCGATGGCGGGACCGGCATCACGGTCGGCAACGGCCGTGGGACAGCGCTCACTGCACCCGGCAGCCAGCATCGCTCGGGTACGGCAACCGGACGACTGTCCGCCCCGACATCCGGACGGGCGAATCCGCCAAGTGGGGTGACACAGGGGTTCGGAAGAGTCGGAACAGTCCCGACGACTCCTGGCCACAGCTCGCCGTAAGTAACAACTCGACTGCCTGAGCGTGGCCACGGCGGGGGTTCTTGCACAGCATTCCCTGGCCGATGGTCGCGCTCAGGCAGGATGTCCCCGCGAGGAGTCAGACTGTCTCGTCTCAGACCTAGTGCACGGAGCCAAGCGGCGTTGGGCTTGCCGCTCGTTCGTGGGCACTGGCATTGCGAGACATGATAGCCCAGTAAGGGCAGGTCGGGCTCCCCCCTCGTCTGCCGACGCTGGTAGACTCGCGGCCACGGAGGACGGTGAATGATCCAGCGGTTCTGGAGATTCAGCCGCGTGGCGCTGCTCGTGTCCCTCATGACAGGCTGTGCCACGGTCAACGATATGCGGGCGCAGAAGGCGAGCGGCCTCGCGCAATCGTATCCGGTCCCGCCTGATCGGGCGTGGCGGATCGCGCACGCCGTACTGGACGCCACGAGCGCCGTCGCCATCGAGGAACACCAGCCCGATGGCTACCTGGTCGCCGACGCGCCAGCATTTCTGTGGGGCTTGCCCACCCGGGTCGCCGTCTGGATCGACCCGGAAGGATCGGGCAGCCGCGTCACCGTCCGCTGTCGCCTGGTCCGGCCCGGCCCGTTCCTTCGGGCACTGTCCGAGGAGGAGTTCCACCACGCCTTCGCGCGACGGGTGACCCAGTTAGCGCATTAGACGACCGGCCCGCCGGAAGGAGACCCACTCATGACCACCCGCTGGCCCTGAACCCTGCTCGCCATGTTTTGCTGCCTGCTCGCCCTCGCCGCGTCGGCCCATGCCGAGTGCGCGTAGGTGTTGTGGCTGAATCACACGGGAGTCGTTGCTGGTGAGGAACTCGACATGTGGTTCCCGCTCAACGCCTCAACGAACAATCCCGACTGCCAGCAGGTACTCGCTGCCACGCGGCAGGACAACAGTCGAGCCGTGAACCCTGGCGACGCGGTCACGCTGAGAGGATCCTATATGATCGACATCGTGCGTGCGGCAGGACCGCATACGCTGCTCTACGTTTGCCTCCCCGACACCGTGGACCCGCGCGGACCGAAGGGGAAGTGAGGGCTCTCGCGAGCACCGTCGCTGTTGTGGATGGCTGCGAGGGCGGGACAGTCCTTGATCGCCGCGCTGAACCGGAACATCCTACCGGGGAGCAAACGTCAGTTGTAGGCCGGGAGGATCAACGCCATGAGCGATACTTCCCGCCCCTAGCAATGAAGACTCGGCGTGCCGTGAACGGTGCTGGAATGATTGCGGGAGGACCTCCATGGTTGATGGCCAGTTTATCCAGATGTCTTCGGTTGCCTTGCATCTCCATCAGGGGACGGTGAGGGAAACGATGGTCACGGTCGTGTATGGGTTGGATAGTCTCGGGAACATTTGGAAGCTCATCGATCAGGGCGGGCAGAAGTGGACGCTGATGACCAACGAGCGGTAAGGCGAGCTGCTGGGTCGCCATGCCAGAGCTGCTAGCTGCCCTAGCAGGATGAAGAAAAATGGGGTGAAAGGAACAGATGTGCCGATGCCGAGGCGTTTCGCCGGGCCGCGCCCGGCGCCGTTCGTGGCGCGCCCGCGCGCGGATGCGGTGCTGCCGCGCGTGGGCTCATCCCGGCGCCTCCGCCAGGTTGCGAATGCGGACCAGGTTGTACGCCGCCAAGCCGAAGAGGAACGTCCAGCGCACGCGCGCCCAGCCCCGGTGCCGCGCCTTGCGCAGCAGCCCGACGGTCTTCAGCCACCCGAAGATCTCCTCCACGCGCTTGCGTTTCCCCTGGCTCACGCCGTAGCCGGCGTGGCGCGTGGTGCGTCGATCGATCGCACTCGACCGGTGCGAGGTGTTCTGGGCCACGTGCGGGGTCACGTGGAGCAGCCGGAGGGCCTCGACGAAGTCCCGGGTGTCATAGCCTTTGTCGGCGCCGACGGTGACCCGGTGCGTGACCGCCACGTGGCCGAGCATCTCCAAGGCCGCGGCGCGCTCCCCGTAGCCGCTGGCCCGCGTCACGCACCCCTCGACGGCCAGGCCGTGCCGATTCTCCATGAGCACATGCCCCTGGTAGGCGAGCTTGGCCTCGTGGCCTTTCGCCTTGCGGGCCAGCCGCGCGTCCGGATCGGTGGTCGAGCCGTGGGTGTCGTTGCTCCGCCGCTCGCCGTGGAAGTCCACGGTGGGATTGCCCGGATCGTCCGGGGGCTCGACCGGGGCATCCTTCCGCCTGAAGCTCTTGAGACTCGCCCAGGCCTCAATCAAGGTCCCGTCGACGGTGAAGTGCTCGTCGGACAGCAGCCCGCGCTGCCGGGCCTGGGCCAGGACGCGCGCAAAGAAGGCCTGGGCGATGTCCCCGGCCAAGAGGCGCTCCCGGTTCTTCGTGAACACGGTGGCATCCCAGACCGGGTCATCCATGTTCAGGCCGACGAACCAGCGGAAGAGCAGGTTGTAGTCCAGCTGCTCCATCCGCAGCCGCTCGCTGCGCGTGCTGTAGAGGACCTGCAACAGCAGGGCGCGCAACAGCTTCTCCGGCGGGATCGACGGGCGACCGACCGGGGAGTAGAGCGTCCCGAACGCGGGGGACAGCTCGACCAGGATCGCGTCGACCATCGCCCGGATCGGGCGGAGCGGATGGTCCAGCGGCACCCGCTGCTCCGGCGCAAGGTAGCTCCACATTCCGGCTTGCTGGTGATCGTCGCCTCGCATGCGCGCCTCCTCAAGGTGGGTTACACGCATCGTAGCCGAACCCATCACCGACTCGACCATCAAACGTCGGGTTTTTCCGCATCCTGCTAGTGCCGATCCAACTTGATCGGGCGAGAGGAACGGATTCGAGTCAGGGGATGATCCTCCTGGCCGACTCGGCGGTTGCGGTACCGGAGGTATCGATAGACACGCCGCCGGCGGGGGACATGGTCGTGGTCATCCGAGCCGGTAAGCGTGGCCCGCTTCGTCACGCCGAAGTGGGCTTCGATGGCGTTGAGCCAAGAGGCGTCGGTCGGCGTCCACACTGGATGGATGTGCAGGTGCCGGAGCAGCGCCAAGAAGCGGGGATGATCATGGACATTGTGCAAGTTATCCATGATGACGAAGAGGCGCTTTCGCGGGTAGCACCCCCGCAGCCGCCGAAAGGCCTCGCTCACCTCGACGATCCGCTTGCGCCGTCGGAACAGGCCACTGAGGCAGTCGGCATGGACGTCGTAGAAGCCGAGGAACTGCTCGGTGCCCTTGCGCCGGTGATACGTGGCCCGCATGCGCTGCGGCCGCCGGCGCCGAGCCCACGCGCATCCGCCCAACGGCCGCAGTTCCAAGGGCCCCCATTCGTCGAAGCAAATCACCGCCGCCCGCGGCGGGCACGTCCGGTAGAGGTGCCGGATGCGTTTTTTTTCCGATCGAACGCGGGATCATCCGAGGTCTTCCAGGTCCGGATGCGCTGGGCCCGAAGCCCTTCGCGCCGCAGCAGGCGCCGGACCCATTCGTCGGTGATCGGCGGGAGTAGCCCCCGCTGCCGGCAGTACGCGGCCAGTTTGGGCACCGTCCACGCCGAGAACGGCAGGCCCCGCTCGGCGGGACTGGACAGGGCGATGTCGATCAGTTCGCGGATTTGGGGCCCGGTGATGATGGGGAGCCGCCCTTTCGGATTGGGCGGCTGCTCGAAGGTCGTGAAGCCGCTCTCGTTGAACCGATGCACCCACTCGTACCCCATCGTCACATTGCAGCCGACGCGATCGGCCGCCTCGACGACCGACCGGCCACGGGCGATCTCGGCGATCAGCCGATACCGACGGTGCAGCCGCACCGTCAGTCGCCGATCCTTGACCTTCGCCTGCAACACTTGGCGTTCCCCCCGCGTCAACGCCCGGAGTCGCACCGTGGTGGCCATGCTGTTCCCCCTTGGGAACAGCGTAGGCGGGGGAGCCCATTATCCTGGCCAAATCAAGTTGGATCGGCACTAGATGCGTTCGTGCAGGAGCACCGCCGCTGCGGCGAGCTGGACGGCGGCGCTGACGGGGAGCGCATCTGGATGGCGTGCGAGTGCGGGGCGCAGATCGTTAGACAACCTATCCCTACGACTATCCCTACGCCGCGTACCCGGCTTATCAGGACCCAGTCTATGCACCGGCGCCGGTCTATCAGCCGCAGGTCTCTGTGGCTCCCTCAGTCCAACGAGAAGTCTGCTACACCAGCGGCTGCTACTACCTGCAAGGCGATGGGGTGACGGTCGCCTATTCCTGGGAATGGGTACCCGCTGCGCCGGCAGTGCCCCCGGCGCCCTCAGCACCGCCGGGCCGTTAGAGGACGATGGGCGCCGCGACTTAGCCCGACGGCTTGTAGAACCCCGTTCAACCTCTCGGTACTTGGGCTGCTTCACCTCGAGCCACTTCAGGGTGCGCCCGCCGACGTAGGGTGCCCACGAGGCCTTGTCACCCGGGCTCGTCACTTGCTCGGCTGTTCCCAGCTGGCGGGGCGCTGCTTCGGGATGGGCAGGGCCGTATCGCTCCGGCGCCGGCCAGACAAATCGAATCTCGTCACCCGGCCTGTGTTGTCCAGCGCGCCACAGCCGACCAAGCGTGAGGCGTGGTCGAAGAACTCCACCCGGCCTGTCTCGCGATCCACGAGGGCATACCCGGTCGCGATCCCATCGGCGGCGAAGAAGTCCACGCGGTAGCGCTCGCTGAGCGGATTCACGCGACCCCATCCGCTCCGGCGCTCGCGGAGGTTGTAGTAGTCCACGCGACCCGCCCGATGCTGCACGATCGCATAGCCGTGGTGCTGGCCCTCGGCATCGTAGAGCTCGATCCGCTTGGCGGCGAGCGCGGGACTCAGACCGCCCGTCAGGCCGATGAGCAGACACGCCGCCCAGGCGGCGATGCGGACGAGCGGGCGACGCGCCGCGATCACGATGGCCAAGGCCTTGCTTGTCAGGGCCGGCTGAGCACCCGACGCACCGTCTCCCGCAACACCGTGATGTCGAACGGTTTGCCCACCACGGGCACCGGCACGGTCCTGAGGAACTCCTCGTAGGGGCCGGCATCGGCGTAGCCCGTGACGAACAGGAACGCGGGCCGGGGCGGAGGCCGCCGCGCGAGCGCGCGGTACACGGCCGGGCCGTCCCGATCCGGCATGTGCAGATCGCACACGACCAAGTCGTAGGAATGCTGCGTGAGTCGCTCAAGGGCGGCACGGCCACTATCGACGCTGTCGACGTCGTAGCCCTGCCCGTCCAGGGCCAACTCGATCAACTCGCGCATGTCGGGGTCGTTGTCAACGATCAGGATCCTGGCCATGTGAGACGCGCCGATAGCTAGAGCGCGCCGAGCACGAACCACGCGGAGAGCATCGACCGCATCGCGAGCGCCCCTGGTCGGTCGCGCGTCCGCAAACCGGGGATGGTGTCTGGCGCCCCAACATCACGGCACGGTCCCTTGAGCGCCTCGAACACGATGGCTGAGGGCAGGACCGACTCGGCGCCGCCAGCCGCCGAGCCGCACGGGAATCGTAGCAAAATAGATCGGCAAACCCAATCACTGAAAGCCACTTGATCAGCTTCCCCTGTCCGCCCTAACGCGGTGCGGTCGCATTGCGGTCTCCGGCATCTTGACCCGCATGGCCTCTCCCGCACGCTGTCACAGTGCATTTTCACGGCGCTGGGCATGTCGGCGACTCTCCGGCCGTGCTGTCCGGCCCCGCGGTC